>NZ_JBFTPW010000004.1:0-210599 GCF_056398685.1 Arthrobacter sp. 01T428
CCAGAACGCCCGCTCGGTGTCCCGCCGTAATGACGGCTTCCCGGGTGATTTCATCGCAGATCTGCCCGTCAACGCCTTCATCCAGCCTGCTGGCCTGCCCATCGCTACCTCCAGAATCGAGGTGTTGCGACGACCGGTTGAATCCGTCCAGTACACCTCGGAGGAATTCCAACGATGGTGCGCCCAGAACGGGGTCACCCAGTCCATGGGCAAGGTGGGGGTGTGCTGGGACAACGCGGTCGCCGAGAACTTCTTCTCCCACCTCAAGACCGAGTTCTACCACCACCACCGCTTCGGTTCCAGGCTCACCGCACGGACCGCCGTGATGGACTACATCGAGGGCTGGTACAACCGCCGCCGACCCAACCGACGGGCCGGCGGCATCCCGCCAGCCACCGCCCACGCAAACCACCACACCAGCGTCCAGGAACCCCTGGCCGCCTAACCAAAACAAACAACGAAACTGTCTCAAAAACTTGACGACCGCATTCCGGAAACGCCGATATACGTGAGCGAGCGTCGGGGTAAAGGCCGATATAAGTGAGCGAGGGTTGGGCATGAAGTCAGTGGGCTTTCGCCACAGCCTAGCTGGCACCAGAATGGGGCCATGGCTGTTGAACTTGAAGAACTGATCGTCAAAGATGCTGCCGAGTGGCGGTCCTGGCTCGAAAAGAACGGCGCCGATAGCCCGGGCGTGTGGCTCGTGCTGCACAAGAAGGGCGGCAACGTGACGGAACTCGATTACGCCGCGGCCTTGGATGAAGCGCTTTGCTTCGGCTGGATCGACGGCCAAGGCAGAAGGCGCGACGACGAAAGCGTCTACCAGCGCATGACCCGCCGCGGCCCCAAAAGCCCATGGTCCAAGCGGAACGTGGGGCACATTGCCCGTTTGGAAACTGAAGGCAAGATGACTCCGGCCGGATGGGCCGCCGTCGACAGCGCCAAGGCCGACGGTCGTTGGGAAGCTGCCTATGTGGGCCAAGCGGACGCGGAAGTCCCCGAGGACCTCGCCGCCGCCATCGCCGCGGTTCCCGAAGCCCAGGCGATGTTCGATGTGCTGACCGCGGTCAACCGCTATTCCCTGATCTACCGCACCAACTCGGTGAAGAAGGCGGAGACGCGGGCCAGGAAGATCGCTGGCTTTGTCGAGATGTTGGCGCGCCAGGAGACCCCGTATCCGCAGAAGAAAAAGCCCGCGGTGGCAGAGTAGGACCTACTCGGACTTCTCCCGGGATAGGGCGACGATCCAGCCTGGAGTGTCCTCACCGAGCCGCTTATCTAGCAAGACCCTGGCCTTGGCAGCGGCGATCTGCACCTTGCGGTCCTCGGCGCCCACCGAGGCAGGACGCTGTGAGGGGACGACGGCGCGGGGTTCGGACGCCGTGGCGGCTGCCAGGAGCGCGTCCTCAGTGCCGACTTTGAGGAGCGAGAGTTCCTCCCGTGACGCGAGTTCGCTGTGGCCCAGAATTTCGATGGCTTTCTGGCCCATTTCGGCTTCGGAGCGGCTGCGGGACAGGGACGCGTCGAGGGCCCATTGGGCGCGGCGCCACCACTCGGACCTGTCATCCGCGCGCGCCTTCTGCCGCAGGGACAGGAGGCCTACGATCGCGGCGACCATCGCCGCGACAAGGACAGCGAGCGGGCTGAGCGCGCCAACGATCTGCCACCATTCCGGCGGCGCACCGACCACAGTGACGGGTATCGGGCTCGGGATCGGGTTCACAGCTCCAGACTAGGCCCCGGCACTGACAATTATTGGACGCGCGCGGCGGCTTCCAACACCATCCACGCCTGCAGCTGGGTGGAGAGTTCGACGGCGGTGCCCGGCGCGTACGTCTCGGCCGCCGCACGCTGCGGTTCCGTCGAGAAGACGGGCCAACCGCCGTCGTCCTTTCCGGAAGCTTCGTTGGCATCGTCGGTGCGCACCGTCCGTCCCGCCCACAGAGCCTCCGCGGTATCGAGCACGAGCTCCCTGGCGGTGGCCCGGGTGGCCGCGGGCAACCGCAGGTCTCCGGCGGCGAGGGACGAGTATCTGACGAGGATTCCGGTGAAGAGCCCGCCGTCTCCGGTGCCCTCGCCGCGAAGAACGAGCCTCCCCTGAGTGTCAGGCTCACGAACGGTCAGATGCTCAGCCGCCGAGCCCACCAACGCGGCCGCGTGTGCCAGGTTCGCTTCTCCACCCAACTCCAACAAGGCGCCGAGCACCGGGCCCTGGTTGTAGGTGTAGATCTCTTCAGCGAGGACGAGCTTGCCTTCCTTGACCCAGGCGCCGTCGAGGTAAAGACCGAGGGTGGGTTCGAAGAGGGTCACGTCGAGCCAGTCCAGAAGCCCTTGGGCCCGCTCTGGATGACCGGTCCGGGCGAAATGCAAGGCCACCGGCGCCGTGGCCGGGGCGTTCTTGAAATCGCGCTTGGTGCTCCAGAAGGTGCCGCCGCCCATGTGTTGGGTGGAAGCCGATTCGAACTGCGGAGAGAGGCTTTTCTGCAACCGGGCGTTGCGTCGTCGGCCAGGCTTCTGCGCCCGCGCGGCCAAGGAATCCAAGCGCAGCACGGCGAGGGCCAGCCACGCCATGTCGTCGTAGTAGCTGTTGACGTAGCGCAGGAAGTTGCGCAGCCGGATGCTGGCGACCACGCGTGAAGCGAGCTCGCCGGCACTAGGGCGATCACCGCCGTCGAACCTTGATCCCGAGGCCAGTTCGCGCAACCCCGCGTCCACGAGGCAATCGACGTAGTGCGCCTGCCACCAGTAGTTCCACGACTGAAACGGAGAATGGCTGGAGGGCCGGACCGACGCCGCAAGATGGGTTCCTGGAAGGAAGAGGAGGCGCCGTCCGAAATGCCGGGTCACCGAGCGTGCGGCGTGGTCGGCCCGCGCGGCCCAATCCGGTGTTCCGGGGGTGCCTTGCGGGGTGTCGGCGGCGGACATGGTGACAGCCTAACGCCGCGCGCTTGGCCGCAGGCCCCTCACCAGTGCACAATCAAAGTGATTCAGTTAACATTCATTAACGGATTTTGGTTCTGCATCGAGGAGGATGGATGGACATCAAGGGCGCAGTTGCGTTGATAACCGGCGGGGCTTCGGGTTTGGGGGCCGCAACCGCAAGGCGATTGCTCGACGCCGGAGCGTCGGTAGTGCTGCTTGACCTCCACTCATCTCCCGGCGAGTCCCTCGCCGCCGAACTCAATGCCGCGGGAGCCGACGGCAGGGCCGTGTTCGTCCCCGCCGACGTCACGAACGAAGAGCAGGTGCAGGCCGCCGTCGATGCTGCCGTCGCGCTGGGCCCGCTCCGGATCCTGGTCAACTGTGCTGGCGTAGCAACCCCGGGCAAAGTACTGGGCAAAGACGGTGTGCTGCCGCTCGAGAACTTCACCAGGGTCATCCAGATCAACCTCGTGGGGACCTTCAACGTGATCCGCCTCGCTGCCGCCGCGATGGCCCGGAACGAACCTGCGTCCACCGAACTTGGTGGCGAGGAACGCGGAGTCATCATCAACACAGCCTCCGTGGCGGCTTTCGACGGCCAGATCGGACAGCCTGCGTATGCCGCGTCCAAGGGGGCCGTGGCCGCGATGACATTGCCCCTGGCCCGTGAATTTGCGCGCTCGCTGGTGCGCGTCATGGCCATTGCGCCAGGCATCTTCGAAACCCCGATGCTGGCCGGCTTGCCCCAGGACGCACAGCTCTCCCTGGGCCAGCAGGTGCCGCACCCGGCGCGTCTTGGCCGCCCCGCCGAGTACGCCAACCTCGTGGCGCACATCGTGGAGAATGCTATGCTCAACGGCGAAACCATCCGCCTCGACGGCGCAATCCGGATGGCACCGAAGTGAGCCAGACGCACAAGCTGGCGGCCGCCGTCGGACACCCGGCTGGTTCGCTGCCTTCCTTGCCTTCGGCAGACTTTTTCGATTTCGAGTCCCTCCTCAGCGTCCAGGAACAGCGCAAGCTCAACGAGCTCCGGCAATTCCTGGCCACGGAAATCGCGCCGTATGCCAAGGATTGGTGGGACAAAGCTGAGTTCCCGGCGCACATCCTGCCCAAGCTCGCGGCCCTTCGCCTGAGCACCCCCACGCACCGCGGCTACAGCAGCCTGTTCGCAGGGCTCGTGATCGCGGAAATGACCCGCGTGGACACCTCCATTGCCACGTTCTTCATGGTCCACCACGACCTTTTCATCGAGGCGCTGTACGAGTTCGGCTCCAAGGATCAACAGGACCGCTACCTCGACGACGCCTCCAATCTGCGGACCACTGGTGCGTTTGCGCTCACGGAACCGGATCACGGATCCGACGTGGCCGGCGGCCTGCAGACTGTGGCCCGCCGGGTCCCCGGGGGAGCCGACGACGGCGGCGACTACTGGGTGCTGAACGGCGCCAAGCGCTGGATCGGCAACGGGACGTTCTGCGACCACATGCTGGTCTGGGCCCGGGACGAGGCCGACGGAGCTATTCGCGGCTTCATCGTGGACGGCACGCTGCCTGGCGTGACCCGCACCAAGATCGAGAACAAGATCGCCCTGCGTACGGTGCAAAACGCTGACATTGTCCTCAAGGACGTCCGGGTTGCCGAGACGGATCGTTTTTCCGGGATCAACAGTTTCGCGGACACCAACCACCTGCTGCGCGGATCACGGCTCATGGTGGCCTGGCAGGCCGTGGGACAGCAGTTGGCGGCGTTCGACGTCGCCCGCCAGTATGCGCTTGACCGCCAGCAGTTCGGCCGCCCGCTGGCGAAGTTCCAACTCATCCAGCAGCAATTGGTAGACATGCTCGGAAATGCCGTGGCCAGCATGGGGATGATGGTGCGGATCGCCCAGCTGCAGGAGGGTATCTACACGGACAGCAAGGGAGTGCGGCACGGCGGAGCCCAAATGGCCCAGGTGGCGCTGGCCAAGGCGTACTGCAGCGCCCGTATGCGCGAAACCGTGGCGATGGGCCGATCCATCCTGGGCGGGAACGGCATCGTGACGGACTACCGGATGGCAAAGATCTTTGCCGATGCTGAGGCGATCTACACCTATGAAGGATCGTTCGAGATCAACTCGCTCATCGTGGGCCGGGCCGTGACAGGGGTTTCCGCGATCGTTTGAGGGCTTTTGGCGGAGTATCGCGCCGGTTTGCGGAACCGGCTGCCTACATCGCGAGTCGCCTCACGTTGGTGAGCCCTTGGACCTGCACGGGAGTGCTGCTGCTCACCTTGGTGCCATTGGAGAGCTGGCCTTCTCCGTTGTAGCCCCATGCCCGGACGGTCCCGTCGGTGAGAAGGGCGTACGTGCTGAATCCGTTCGACGAGATCGAGGCGACCCTGCTCAGGCCGGTGACTCGGGCGGGGGATGCGGTATGGGTGGTGGTCCCGTTTCCAACCTGCCCGTTCGGGTTGTAGCCCCAGGCGCGGACCGTCCCGTCAGCCAACACTGCATAGCTCGTGCCGTAGCTGACCGAGATCGAAGCGACCGCGGTGAGACCAGGGACCCTAACCGGGATGCTGCTGTTTTGGCCGATCGGGCCGCCGCCCAGTTCTCCGGCGTGAAGTCCCCAAGCGCGAACCGTGCCATCGGTAAGGAGCGCATAGGCATGTCCCCCGTCAACCGCGAGGGAGGCAACGCCGGAAAGGCCGGCGACCTGAACGGGGATGGCGCTTTGCGGTGCCGAACTGCCGGAACCAAGCTCGCTGCTCAGGTTGTTTCCCCAGGCACGGACCGTTCCGTCGGTCAGAAGGGCATATACGTTCCCCCAGCAAGTGGAAAGTGATTCGACGCGCGCGAGGCCGGACACTTTGACCGGAGCGTCCCTGTTGATCGTGGTGCCATCCCCGAGCGCACCGTCACTGTTTTCGCCCCAAGCCCGGACCGTTCCGTCGGTCAACAACGCATAAGTCGCACTAAATGTAGCGCTGAGGGAAGCAACTCCCGTCAGGCCAACAACCTGGACCGGGGTGCTGCTAAAGGACAAGGCGCTGTTGTAGCCCGTGGTGGGACTATACCCGCGGGTGCCGTTTCCCAACTGGCCGTCGTAGTTGTTTCCCCATGCCCGGACCGTCCCATCGGCCAACAATGCATAGGCGTTGTCCGTATTGGCGACGATGGAGGTCACCCCTGTCAGGCCCGCGACTTGAACCGGGGTGTTCCGGTACTCGGTGGTGCCGTCGCCCAGTTGACCCCAGTAGTTGATACCCCAAGCCCAAACCGTGCCGTCAGCGCGCAACGCATACCTATTGGCGCGACCTTGAGCAGTCATGACCACATCGGTCAATCCCGAAA
Source organism: Arthrobacter sp. 01T428 (assembly GCF_056398685.1). Taxonomy (NCBI): domain Bacteria; kingdom Bacillati; phylum Actinomycetota; class Actinomycetes; order Micrococcales; family Micrococcaceae; genus Arthrobacter; species Arthrobacter sp. 01T428. The sequence continues at coordinate 6,257 of NZ_JBFTPW010000004.1, forward strand.
CACCGATCGCCGAAAGACTGTCCGTATAGGTGCCATTGCCAAGCTGCCCGTAGCGATTGTCGCCCCAGATGCCCACGGAGCTCGTAGATGCCCCGGGAAGGTAGTAGTAGCCGGAGACGTCCGCAATTAGCTGGGTGGTGCCCCACGCGCGGTTGTAGAGCGTAACCTTGCCGTCGGCCCCGACCGGGACCGTGACGGAATTCGGAACAGTCTGCCCAGGCGAAAAGTTCACGTTCGATGAACCCGGCCGATCCGTCCCTGAGGCGTACGCCGTAATGAACCCGACCGACGTCGGGCCCGTGACAGTGAGGTTGAAAGTAACTGCCGCAACGTTGGCTGGAACTCCGTTCGCCCCACCTGCCTGGAAAGACACCACCCCGTCAGCCCCCACAGGACCCCTGTTGCGGGTATCCAGGAAGCGTGTGGGCGCTACGGGAACAAATGCACCTGCTACAGTCGGCGTCCCGGCAACGTAGTAGCCGGATACGTCGGCGAGCAGTTGGGTGCTGCCGGACGAGCGGTTGAAAAGGGTGACCTTTCCGTCGGAGCCGACGGGGACGGTGACCGAGTTCGGAACTGTCTGGTCTTTTGCGAAGTTGACGTTGGAGGAGTTCGGGCGAGGTGTGCCGGAAGCGTAGGCGGTGATGAACCCGTACGACGTCGGGTTCACAACAGTGAGATTGAACGTGACTGCCGAGACCGTCGCCGGAATCCTACCCAACCCACCGACCTGGAAGGACACTGTTCCGTCCGGACTCGCGGGAGCGCTGGTCCGGGTTTCCAAGAGCCTGACGGGTGCGACAGGCACGAAGGCGCCCGGCACAGTCGGCGCTCCAGGGAGGTAGTAGCCCGAGACATCAGCGATCAATTGGGTGGTTCCCGACGAGCGGTTGAACAGGGTGACCTTTCCGTCGGCCCCTACCGGGACCGTGACGGAGTTCGGAACGGTCTGGCCGCCGGCGAAGTTCACGTTGGATGCGTCAGGTCGGTTGGTCCCGGAAGCATATGCGGTAATAAACCCGAAGGACGTGGGATCGGTAACTGTGAGATTGAAAGTAACAGCCGCCGCATTGGCCGGAATCCCGTTCACCCCGCCAACTTGGAAGGACACCGTTCCATCAGGGCCCACGGGAGCACTGTTTCGGGTATCCAGGAACCGCGCCGGAGCCAACGGGATAAATGCGCCCTCGGCGGTGGGTTTCGAGGTGGTACCCATGAGCGCTAAGGGTGTCGGTGCCGGAGCCGAGGCTGTATCCGCCTCTGCTGCGGGCGCCGCCAAGCCAGACCAAAGCAGTAGGATCCCCACGGTCGCTGCCACACTGGCAGTTCCACGCTTTATCCGTGCACTCAAAGAAACCACAACGCCCCCAATAAACATGCCCGGAAGTCTTAGGCAAGCCCCAATTCGTTCTTGCGGAAAGTACCACACTGGGCCGCTGTCCGGAATTCCAAGGGGCAGAGCACTTCCGGGGCTTGTTTCCCAGGCCGGAGCTTGAAGCGCGGCGATGGGAAACAAGCCCCGGTTTTCGGAACCCAAGGCCTCAACCCCGGAACAGCTGGTCCTCGAGATTGAAGATTTCCGTGAGCTGGACGAATCCTTGGTCGGGTGCCTGTGCGTCGTTTTCGAACAGGAGCGCCATTTCCGCCTGCCAGCGGGCATTCACGTCAGTCAGGGCCATGCGGGTCCGGGCCGCATCGAAATCGTCGCATTCCACGTACCCCACCAGCAGCCCGTCGTCAGCCAGGAACAGCGAATAGTTGTTCCATCCGGCTGCCTTGAGTTCACGCAGCATCTCCGGCCAGACGGCCGCGTGGCGGCGCCGGTACTCCGGAATATGGCTGGGTTTGACCGAGGAGCGGAAGCAGACGCGCATCGAGGTTCCTACCTTCTGTGAATCGTTTCATTCATGGGCGGCGAAGAGCCGCAAAATCGCGCAGCTTACCGGGTGCCGGCCCGGAACTGGCGGTATTCCTCGCGCGGAACCGGCGTCGCGTCCGGGGTGCCCAGCTGATTGAGGGGGATGCGGTATGTTTCCCGGGCCGACCAGGCGGCCACGGCTCCGATGATGCAGATTCCGAAGCAGATGGACCCGATGATGAGCGGTACGTTCGCGGACCCTGGCGGGGCGATTGCCGCGAAGATACTCGGAAGGAACGCGGTGATGACAAGGCCGATGTTCTGCGAGATGGCGAATCCCGTGACTCGGGTGCGCGCGGGGAAGAGTTCCTGGAAGTAGCTGGCGAACGTTGCATTCCAGACTTGGTAGAGCGTGCCCCACATGAGGATCGAGAGGATGATCGTGAGCAGTACGTTGTTCTGGCTGACCGCGTACAGATAGGCGTAGGCCAGCACGCCGGAGCTCAATGAGCCGAAGATCATCAACGGCCTGCGGCCGAACCGGTCCGACAGATCTCCGAACAAGGGGATGAGGGCCAGGGCGACGACGTTGGCCAGGACCGGGATCCAGAGGTAGACGGTGGTGCTCATACCGACGCCGTAGCCCGGCTGGGTGGCGTACGCGGCACCGAAGACTGCCACGGTGACGCCGACGACGTTGACCAGGGTCATGCAGATTGCGCGAACCACGTCGAGACCGCTTTCGCGCAGCACGCGGACGATCGGCATCTTCGGGATCTCTTGATGCGCCTTTTCTTCGGTGAAGATGGGGGTTTCTTCGACCCGGCGGCGGATCATGTACCCGGCGAACACCACAAGGGCGCTGAGGAGGAACGGAATGCGCCAACCCCAGGATTTGAACGATTCACTGGAGAGCATGGCAGAGAGCGGGAGGAAGACCGCGGCCGCGATAATCTGACCGGCCTGGGTACCCTGGAGCGCGAAGCTTGCGTAGAAGCCCCGGCGGCCGAAGGGTGCGTGCTCCACGATCATGGCGCTGGCACCGCTCAGTTCGCCTGCAACTGCAAAGCCCTGGATGAGCCGAACGGCAACCAGCAGGACGGGTGCCAGGACGCCGACCTGGCCGTAGGTGGGCAATAATGCGACGGCGAAGGTCGAAGCGCCCATCATGAGCATCGCCAGGACCAGGACATTCTTACGGCCATGCTTGTCGCCCCACTGTCCCAGGACGAATGCGCCGATGGGGCGGGCCACGTAGCCCACGGCGTATGTGCCAAGGGAAGCGATCAGCGCCACGGTCGGGTTTCCGGCAGGAAAGAAGACGCCGGGAAACACCAGAGCGGCGGCCTGTGCATAGATGAACCAGTCGTAGTACTCAAGGGCGCTGCCGATCCAGCCGCTGGCTGCCGCTTTCCTCGTGGTGCTGGACTGTCGCGGTTCGATTGAACTTCGCTGCCTGCTCGCGTCGATCTTCATATTGTCCTCCTTTGGACAAGTCGTTGGGGCCACTGGAAGGGCCTTCCCGTCTTTGGGTGTGGTTTCCAGCAGGAGTGCGGCGCCATTGCAAGAATCGGACTGAACTTCCGCTTGGTATGCGCTTTCCCATCTGGTAAGCGCTTTCCATGAGACACCCGCGCGGCCGTGCTGTCAAGGTTAAGGTGTTGCGTCGGTCACACTGGCGAGAGACGCTCGGCCCGGCGCGATCGCGTCATCGATGGAGCGGCCGCGAGCCAGGGGAACTACGGCGAACCCGTGCTCTTGCGGAGGGTGACGCTGCCCGCGACGGCGGCTGGACCGCCGCCGTCGTCGTCGGAAAGGGCCGCAATGGTTGCAAGCCGTCCGATTTCTTCGAGTGGCAGGCTTACGGTGGAGAGCGCCGGCCGGAAGTCCCGGAGCCATTGGATGTCGTCGAATCCTGCGAGGCTGGCGTCGTGGGGGATCCTGAGCCCCTGGTCCCTCAACGCGGCAGCCACGCCGATGGCCATGACATCGTTGCTCGCGAAAATGCACAAACGCTGCTCCGGCGCCGACTGGCCGGAGGTCTTGATCCGCCAGGCAAGCTCAATGCCGGCGTCGAAACCGCCGTTCCGGTTGAACGCGACGTGCACAACATCCGCGGCGGGTTGGCCGGCGTCGGACAAGCCGCGTTGGAATCCCATAACGCGCTCATCCGAAGTTGTTAGCCCTTCTGGACCTGCCACGATGACGAACGGCCCTTTGTGGGTGCGCGCCAACTCCCGCGCCAGATCCTGCGCAAGTTGTTCGTTCGGGACGGCGATGGTGCGGTAGTTGTCCGTTTCGGCGACGCCCAGGATCGCTTGCCCGACGACGCCCACTCGCCCGCCGTTGCGGCAGTAGCGGTCCAGTTCGGCGGCTAGCTCGGTGTTCGCGCGGGCGTCTTCGGAACGTGTTGAACGCGATCCTGCGATGACGATCGACTCGGCCCGCCGTGCAGCGAAGGCGGCGACGGCTTCCTTCTCCTCAGCGGGGGTGCCATTGGTGGTGGCGAGCAGCACCATGCGGCGCTCTTGCCGTGCCGCGGCCTGTACGCCTTGCGCTATGGCGGAAAAATAGGGGTCCGCGATATCGTGCACGATCAGGCCGATGAGGCCTGTGCTGGATTTCGCCAGGGCCTGGGCCTGGGCGTTCGCGATGTAGCCGAGGGTGTCGGCCGCCTGGCGGACGCGCTCGGCGATGTCCGGCGCGGGCGTCCTGGCGGACCCATTGAGTACCCGGGAGGCTGTGGCGGGGGAGACGCCGGCCAGTTTGGCCACTTCGGACAGCGTGCTTGCAGTCACGGACAACTCCTCTTCAAAGCCTCAGTCTCGGGCACTTTCAGCAACATCCGATTATTGCAGGCCCAACTAGCAGTGGGAAAGCGGTTGCCAGACCCGGGGCGGCGTGTCATCATGAATGCATTGGGAATGCGCTTTCCCACCTCATTACTTTCCATCTGAAGAAGGACTCATGGGCACCAATTCTGTTACAGCAACAAAGTCCATAAGGATCGCCATGAACGGCATCACTGGCCGGATGGGCTACCGCCAGCACCTGCTGCGTTCCATCCTTCCCATCCGCGACGCCGGGGGCTTCACCTTGGCAGACGGCACCCGCGTCCAGGTCGAACCGATCCTGGTTGGCCGCAACGAAGCGAAGATCCGCGAACTCGCCGAACTCCACAAGGTGTCCGAGTGGTCCACCGACCTCGACGCAGTTATCAACGACCCCACGGTCGACGTCGTTTTCGATGCGTCGATGACGAGCCTCCGCGCGGCGACGCTGAAGAAGGCCATGCGCGCCGGAAAGCACATTTTCACCGAGAAGCCGACGGCGGAGACGCTGGAGGAGGCCATCGAGCTGGCCCGCATCGGCAAGGAATCCGGGGTCACGGCCGGCGTGGTGCACGACAAGCTGTACCTGCCGGGGCTGGTCAAGCTGCGCCGCCTGGTGGACGAAGGCTTCTTCGGCCGGATCCTCTCGATCCGCGGCGAATTCGGCTACTGGGTCTTCGAAGGCGACGTCCAGGCGGCGCAGCGCCCTTCCTGGAACTACCGCAAGGAAGACGGCGGCGGAATGACAACGGACATGTTCTGCCACTGGAACTACGTCCTTGAAGGCATCATCGGCAAGGTCAAGAGCGTCAACGCCAAGACCGCCACCCACATCCCGACCCGATGGGACGAATCCGGCAAGGAATACAAGGCCACGGCCGACGACGCCTCCTACGGCATCTTTGAGCTCGAGACCCCGGGCGGGGACGACGTCGTCGGACAGATCAACTCCTCCTGGGCGGTCCGCGTCTACCGCGACGAACTCGTGGAGTTCCAGATCGACGGCACGCACGGGTCCGCCGTCGCGGGCTTGAACAAGTGCGTCGCGCAGCAGCGCGCCCACACCCCCAAGCCCGTCTGGAACCCGGACCTGCCCGTTACGGAGTCCTTCCGCAGCCAGTGGCAGGAAGTTCCCGCGAACGCCGATCTGGACAACGGCTTCAAGCTGCAATGGGAAGAATTCCTGCGCGACGTCGTCGCCGGCCGGGAGCACCGCTTCGGCCTGCTTTCCGCCGCCCGCGGCGTGCAGCTCGCAGAACTCGGCCTGCAGTCCTCGGCCGAGCGCCGCACCATCGACATCCCGGAGATCGTGCTCTGATGACTTCCCTCCTTCTTCCAAACCACGACGGCGGGACCCGCCTCTACAAGGTGCGGCCGGCAACGTCGTGGGCCAGGCCGACGTCGCCCTTGACCTCACGGCGTGCCTACGCCGCGGCGCACGTGATCCCCGAAGCAACGGCCGACAACACCCCGGGTGCCCCCGCGCGCTTGGACTGGGACGCCACCATGGCGTACCGGCACGAGCTGTGGTCCTACGGCCTGGGTGTTGCCGACGCCATGGACACCGCCCAGCGAGGCATGGGCCTGGACTGGGCCGCCACGCAGCAGCTCATCAAGCGAACCGGGGTCGAAGCGACATCCGTGGTGGCATCCGGCAACACCGCTACCGCCGGGAAGACCGTCAGGGACCTCGTCTCTTGCGGTGCCGGAACTGACCAGCTGGACCTGGACTCTGTCCCCGAGGGGCCCGCCGGAATCAAGACCGTGCTGGACGCCTACCGCGAGCAGATCGCCGTCGTGAGCGAAGCGGGACCGAAGGTCATCATCATGGCGTCGCGGGCGCTGGCCAAGGTGGCAGCAAGCCCTGAGGACTATCTGCAGGTCTACTCCACGCTCCTCAGTGAGGTGGACCAGCCCGTCATCCTGCACTGGCTCGGGACCATGTTCGACCCCGCACTGGCCGGCTACTGGGGATCGGACGACGTCGCCGAATCAACGGAAACCTTCCTTGGCCTGATCCGGGACCACGCGGACAAGGTGGACGGAGTGAAGGTCTCGCTGCTCGACGCTTCGCATGAAGTTGCCCTGCGTGCAGCCCTTCCGGAGGGCGTCCGCCTCTACACCGGCGACGATTTCAACTACCCGGAACTGATCGACGGCGACGGCGCCCACCACTCGGACGCGCTGTTGGGCATCTTCGCCGCGATCTACCCTGCCGCCTCGGTCGCCTTGCAGAAGTACGACGCCGGCGACGCCGCGGACGCGCGCGCCATCCTGGACTCCACCCGCGAACTGGGCAAGCACATCTTCAGCGCCCCCACGTTCTACTACAAGACCGGGATCGCCTTCATGTCCTGGCTCAACGGCAAACAGCCCGGATTCCAAATGGTCGGCGGGCTGCATTCCGGGCGCTCCGTGGTCCACCTGGCACGCACCTTCGAACTCGCCGACCAGGCCGGGCTCCTGAGCGATCCCGCGTTGGCCGCCTTCCGCATGTCCGATTACCTCCGCATCAACGGGGTGAGCGCATGAACGACTTTTCGCGGCCGTCCGACTTTTCCAGATTGTCACTCAACAGCGCCACCACCAAGAAATGGACCCTCGCCGAGGCGGTGGACGGTTGCGTCCGTGCCGGGATCCCGGCGATCGGCCCGTGGCGGGACATCGTCGCCGACACCGGCCTGGACAAAGCGGCCAAGCTGATCAAGGACGCCGGACTTCGCGTTTCCTCCCTCTGCCGGGGAGGCTTCCTCACAGCCGCCGACGCCGAAGGGCAGGCCGCCGCTGTGGCGGACAACCGGGCAGCCATCCTCGAAGCCGTGGCCCTGGATACGCAGGAGCTGTTCCTGGTGGTCGGCGGACTCGCCCCGGGAGAGAAGGACGTCGTCGCGGCCCGCCAGCGCGTGGCCGACCGCCTCGAGGACCTGGTGCCCTTCGCCGTCGAACACGGGGTCCGGCTGGTGCTCGAACCCCTGCACCCGATGTACGCAGCGGACCGGGCCCTCATCTCGACGCTGGGCCAAGCGCTCGACCTCGCCTCGCCTTACGACGCGAAGGCGGTGGGCGTCGCCGTCGACACCTTCCACGTGTGGTGGGACCCGGAACTGAAGCAGCAGATCCAGCGGGCCGGCCGGGAAAACCGGATCGCCTCCTACCAGGTGTGCGATTTCAACCTCCCCATCGCCGCCGACGCCCTGCTGTCCCGCGGCATGATGGGCGACGGCGTGATCGACTTCGCGACGATCGGCAGCTGGGTGCGCGACGCCGGATACACGGGCGACATCGAGGTCGAAATCTTCAACCAAGACATCTGGGACGCAGACGGCGATTCAGTCCTGGAAACCATGAAGCAGCGCTACGCGGAACTCGTGCTTCCGTACGCCTAACGGCGCGGCGCGGGCGGGTCTGAAAGGGCGGGGCACGTTGCGTGCCCCGCCCTTCTGCGTGCCTAGCCTCCGGCGGAGACCCTGTTGGCCATCAGCTCGGCAACCTCGGCCGGAGACAGCTTGGCGTCGACGATCCACACCGTGAACGTGCGGACCAAGGAGTCGCCTGCGGCAAGCACCACTGGCCGGTCCCACGCGAGGGCCGAACCCACTGCGGGGTAATCCGCCATCCGGACGAACCAAGGATCCGGCGCCTCAGCCGGGGCAGCGAACACCAGGGTGGCGGGGCCTCCAGGGAAGTCGGCTGCCCAAGCCAGCCACGGTGACGCCGAGCCGTGGACTTCGGGTTCGCCGCGACCTTCGGCAGTGAAGACCTCAGCTTCGGCGCACGCAGGCAAGCGCCAGAAAAAGCCGCCGTAGCCGCTTCCGGGGGCGCCGTTTGAGCCGGGGCTGCCCAGCGAGGAGTCGACGACGGCGGTCAGTTCTGTTCTTAGCTCCAGTTGCCAGGTGCGGCGGTCGAGCTGCCGGGAGCCGGTGGTGCGGCGTTCGCGGAGAAGTTCGGCGCCGTCCGATGCCTGCCAACTCAATTCCTGCTCCAGCAAGCCGGGCCCGGACACTGTGGAGCGCTCGATGATGCGCCCATGGTCTTGCCGTTCTTCGTAAGGGCCCGACGCGCGGATGTACGTTTTGCCGCCCCAGAAATTGGTCCCGTTCACATCCTGCAAGGTGAATCCCGCGCCAAGGTGCCAGGGGTGGTCTGCCGGCAGGTGATCGGTTACGGGGACTCCGGCCAGTGTACGGACCGGGTGCAGATAGGGCCGCGGGGAGAGCCGCGTGGCAAGGCCTGTACCGCTCTGCACGGTCGCCAACAGGGCAGCGCCGCCAAGCTCGCCGCCGTCGGGCAGGCTCAAAACCGGCCTTCCGGCGTCGACGGCTGGCCGCGCCCAAGGCAAGCCGAGTTCGCTGAAGGTGGCGTGCGCCGCCGTCGCGCGTTCCAGGGCGTCTTCGATTCCGTCGACCACGGGACGGGCGGCGTCGCCCTCGCCCTCCCAGGTGACGTACTGCTCCGGTATCAGCGCCGGAGATTCCGCGGTGCGGATGGCTTCGAGGACCTGCATGAAGGCGCCGCTGTCCGCGAGCGGACTGATCAGCGGCGCCGCGGTTGCGGGCCCCGGCGTCGAGCGACGATGCTCCAGCAGGTCTTCGGTGAGGTCCACCCGGCCGTATACGGTTTCGCGCTTCCCGGCGGCAGAGCTGACAGTGAGGCGGTCTTCGGTGTAATGGAACACTGCAGTGCCTTCGCTGCCCTGCAGGGTGATGTACGGTTCCACGGACTCGGCGGCGCAGAGGGTGAGCGCGCACGTGATGGGCACGCCCGCTGCGGTGCGGATCCGGATGACGGAGGTGTCGTCGGCTTCGATGTCGTTGGCGCGGTACAGGTCCGTATCCACGGACGCAAGATCGTCCACGGTTTTCGCCCCGGCGATCCTCAGCGCTGTGGCGATGGCGTGGGCCAGGGGGTTGGTCGCCACCCCATCGACGACGTCGACGCCGTCAAGGCTGCGCTTACCCGCCCATCGTGAGCGTTTGTAATAGGCGCGGTCACGCACCCAACGCCCGGTGGCCGAGATGCCCAGGAGCGTGCCGATCTCTCCCGCCGCAAGGAGTTCATCAATGGCCTGGAGGGCCCGGGATCCGAGGCTTTGGAAGCCGACCTGGACGATTCTGCCAGCTGCGGTGGCGGCTTCCTGCAGGCGATTGAAGTCGGCGAGGGAAGCGACTGGAGGCTTCTCAAGGTACAGATCGGCGTGGGGGAGCGTCGTGAGGGCGAGTTGCGCGTGCGTCTGGATGGGGGTGGCCACAATGACGAGGTCCAACGCGGGGGTTCCCGCCAAGAGCTCGTCCAAGTTGCTGAATACCGCGGTTCCGGGCGGGAGGGCGCCGGGGGCGGGCGGATTCGGATCCGCCACGGCAACAAGTCGCACCACGCCGTTTGCCTGGAGCCTTTCGAGGTTCTGCAGGTGGTGCGCGCCGAAGCCGTGGACCCCAATAAGGGCCACCCTGCTGGGCTCATGGCCGGACTGTTTGTGTTCTGCCGGTTTGCGTTCTGCCGGGACGGGCGTGGACAGGGTGCCCATGGCTCTCCTCATCTGTCCCCGGGAGGCGGGGCTGCTGACGTCGGTGTCGTTTCAGGACCGCTTGGTAAGCGCTTTCCAAGAAGAGTGTACCTTGAGTCCAGGGGAGATGTAACGGCTTTGGTTTGCTGCGTTTAGGCGGTTGCGTTTAGACGATCCGGCCGGCCGGCAGTTTCTCCCCGGCCTCGACCGCCACGTCGATCGAATTTCCCGCTACAGGCATGGGGCATGTGCCATATGGGGTGAAGGCGCTCGGGTAGTTGATGGCGCGGTTGAAGTCGAGGACCACGGAACCGTCGGGCCGGGGGCGCGAGACGGCCAGCTTGCGCCATTCGTCCGTGGTGTTGCCGTTCGTCTCGTCGTGGAAGGTCACCGTGAGGGCTCCGAGCTTCTCGGCCTCGGCGTGCAGGCGGATCTCGTGGGGAAGTCCAGGCGCCCGGAAAACCACCTCGCCTACCGATCGGTGCACCCCATCCACCAAAGGATTGGCTGTCCCGATCGGCACATCCACGGGCTCGGGGTACGCCTCGAAGCGGCCTTCAAGCACCCAGTCCGGGTTGTATTCAAAGGTGGGAACGGCGTCGAACTCCGTCAACACCGGCGAGGAGTTGTCCCTCGTGCGGATGGCGTACTTGTCCGCGCGCATGGCCAGTTCCACCACCACTTCCGTGCCATCCGAGCCGCCGAACTGCACCCACATGAGCGATTCCTCGTCCTGGAGGGTGGCTGAAATCGTGCCGTCCACGGGAGCTCCCGTCTCCACGAGCGTGAGTCCGTCGGTCGCGCTCGCGGTGAGTGTCGCCGTCGTGCCGTCCGTCGACCAAAGCCCCGGGACGAGCTCGACGGCGGCGGGTGCGGATTCGAGCCACTGGAAAGAGGTGAGGGTCAGCCAGCCGTGGTCCGCAGCGAGGGCGGCGTTGCGGCCGGTGCGGAAACGTTGCCAGCGTTCCAGCTGGGCGTTGCTTGCGGGGGCTGTTGCGCTCATGGTTCCTCCAGCGGCTTGGGGCGGTGTTCGTTGGCTTAACCATGCACCCGTCGCCACCATTCCCGGAACCCAACTGACTAGCAGTTGTTGTCGTTTTGACGGCTCATAACGACAACAACTGCTAGTCAGTTGGGCCGGAGCGGGCGGGCGGAGCGCGCAGGCGGAGCCCGCGACAACATTTGAGACGGATTGCCACCGGCCTCAGGGCTGCGGGTAGGATTCCTTTGGAAATATTAGTAATCCGGCTCACAGTATCCAGCGCAGTGTACGGGCCACACCCAACGCCAGAAGGTATTTTTCATGGTTGACACTGCACATCTCAGCACCGACCTTGCCGCGGAACTGCGGGCCGATGTCCGCCGCGTCTCCACGCTTCTCGGAGAGTCATTGGTCCGCCAGCATGGCCCCGAGCTGCTCCAGCTCGTCGAGCAGGTGCGCCTGCTCACCAAGGAATCCAAGGAAGCCGCCCGCGGCGGCGCCGATGCCACAGGCCCGTGGAGCGCGCACGACGTCGTCGCCCAGGTCCGTGAGTTGCTCGCCTCATTGCCGCTTGAGGAAGCCACCGAGCTGGTCCGCGCCTTCGCCTTCTATTTCCACCTCGCCAACGCCGCCGAACAAGTGCACCGCGTCCGTGGACTGCGCACCCGTCAGGAAAAGGACGGCTGGTTGGCCAAAGCCGTGGCCGAGATCGCCGACGAGGCCGGAACCAAAGCCCTGCAGGACGTCGTCAATGAGCTGGACGTTCGTCCTATTTTCACCGCGCACCCCACCGAAGCCTCGCGGCGTTCGGTGCTGGACAAGATCCGTAAACTCTCGGACGTCCTGGCCGAATCCACCGTTGAGGGCACGGCCGCCCGCCGTCGGCAGGACCGCCAGCTCGCCGAGATCATCGACCAGATGTGGCAGACCGATGAACTGCGCCAGGTCCGCCCCACTCCCGTGGACGAGGCCCGCAACGCCATCTACTACCTGAGCAGCATCCTGACCGATGCCATGCCGGAAATGCTCACGGACCTTTCAGAGCTGCTGGGGGAGCACGGCGTCGTGCTGCCAGCGCACAACGCCCCCATCCGTTTCGGTTCCTGGATCGGCGGAGACCGCGACGGCAACCCGAACGTCACCGCTTCGGTCACGCGAGAGATCCTGCAGCTGCAGAACCAGCACGCCGTGCGGATCAGCATCTCGATGATCGACGAACTGATCTCCATCCTCTCCAACTCCACAGCCTTGGTGGACGCGGAAAAGGATCTCCTGGACTCGATCGCCGTCGACCTCAAGAACCTGCCCGGCCTGGACAAGCGCATCCTGGAGCTGAACGCGCAGGAGCCCTACCGCCTCAAGCTGACCTGCATCAAGGCCAAGCTCATCAACACGGGCCGCCGCGTGTCCGCATCCAGCCACCACGAACCCGGCCGCGACTACGCTTCCACCTCGGAACTCCTGGCAGAGCTCGAGCTGTTGGAAGCCTCGCTGCGTAAGCACTCGGCTGTGCTCGTGGCCGACGGCGCCCTGGCCCGGGTCCGCCGGGCGATCGCTTCCTTCGGGCTGCACTTGGCGACCCTCGACATCCGTGAGCATGCCGACTACCACCACGACGCCGTCGGGCAGTTGGTGGACCGGATCGGCGTCGGAACTCCCTACGGCGAGTTGAGCCGCGCCGAACGCTTCGAGCGGCTGAGCGCGGAGCTGGCTTCGCGCCGCCCGCTGTCCGGCCACCCCATCAAGCTCGACGGCGACGGCGACCGCACCTACGACGTCTTCCGCAGCATCCGCCACGCCCTCCAGACGTACGGGCCCGATGTCGTCGAAACCTACATCATCTCCATGACGCGCGGCGCGGACGATGTCCTGGCTGCCGCTGTGCTGGCCCGCGAAGCCGGACTGATTGACCTGTTCGGCGCGGCTCCGTATGCCAAGATCGGCTTCGCCCCGCTCCTGGAGACCGTGGAAGAGCTGCGTGCTTCGGCCGAAATCGTTGACTTGCTGCTCTCTGACCCGTCGTATCGTGAGCTGGTACGGCTGCGTGGCGATGTCCAGGAGATCATGCTCGGCTACTCGGACTCCAACAAGGAATCCGGTGTCATGACCAGCCAGTGGGAGATCCACAAGACCCAACGCAAGCTACGCGACGTCGCCGCCAAGCATGGCGTCAACGTCCGTTTGTTCCATGGCCGCGGCGGTTCCGTAGGCCGTGGTGGCGGACCGACCTACGACGCCATCATGGCCCAGCCCAACGGAGTGCTTGAAGGCGCCATCAAGTTCACCGAGCAGGGCGAAGTCATCTCGGACAAGTACTCCTTGCCGGAGCTCGCCCGCGAAAACCTTGAGCTCTCCCTGGCGGCCGTGATGCAGGGTTCCGCGCTGCACCGCACCCCGCGCACCTCCGACGACGAGCGCGAGCGCTACGGACACGTCATGGAGATTATTTCCGACGCCGCGTTTGCCCAGTACCGTTCCCTGATCGACGATCCGGACCTGCCGGCGTACTTCCTTGCCTCGACGCCGGTGGAGCAACTCGGATCCCTGAACATCGGCTCGCGGCCCTCCAAGCGGCCGGATTCCGGTGCGGGACTGGGCGGGTTGCGGGCCATTCCGTGGGTCTTCGGTTGGACGCAGTCCCGGCAGATCGTTCCGGGTTGGTTCGGCGTTGGCTCAGGCCTGAAGGCAGCCCGCGAGGCAGGCAACACCGCTGAGCTTGCCGAAATGATGAAGCGCTGGCACTTCTTCCAGTCCGTGATTTCCAACGTGGAGATGACCCTGGCCAAGACCGACATGGACATCGCCGGGCACTACGTGTCTTCGCTGGTTCCGGAAGAGCTGCACCATTTGTTCAAGGCGATCCGCACTGAATACGATCTCACGGTTGCCGAAGTGGAACTCCTGAGCGGCGAAACCGAGCTCTTGGAAGCCCAGCCGACGCTCAAGCGTTCCCTCGAAATCCGCGACCAATACCTCGACCCCATCAGTTACCTGCAGGTGGAGTTGTTGCGCCGCGTCCGTGAAGCTTCCATTTCCGGTGCCGAGATCGACGAACGCCTCCAGCGGGCCATGCTCATCACCGTCAACGGCGTGGCCGCCGGCCTCCGGAACACGGGATAGCGGCTCCTTCCGTTCCTTCCCTTCCGACGCTCGCTCACTTATGTGGGTCTTTTGCCGCACGCTCGCTCACATCATGTGAGCGAGCGTGCGGCATGGAGGGCTTGTTTGTGAGCGAGGGTTGCGTCCGTCCTACCCTCGCTCACATATATGCGTCCTTCTGGAAACCCTCGCTCACATCGAGCGTTTAGGGTTGAGGGATGCCGTCGTTCCAGACCAAGTTGAAGATCACCGGGCTCAAACCAGGAAACCCGCCGGAGTCGGTAATGGCCGCTGCGCTTGAGGCCCTGGAAACGCGTCATCATGTCGAATCCAATCAGCTCGACATTGTTGGTGGCGTCGCCCAAATCAGCCTCCGCTTCCTCGTGGAGCCGCGCGACTATCCGGGCGAGAACAGCGAGGCCCGCGCGTCGGCAGCCATGATGCGCGACGCCGTCGAACGCGTAGCGCTCACAGGGAACCTTTATGTGCTGCGTCGCAAACGGGGGAAATGGTCGCCGGTTTGAGTCCGACGCCGGGACGCCTAAAGGTGCGGCGGCTCGCCCGGCTCGTCCACCGGCGAGCGGTCACCCCGGCGATGCGTGACGATCACGCCCACCACGACGCCAATCAGCAGACCCACGCCGACGCCGATCAGTGAGCTCGCCCAGAACGGAAGCTTCGTCGTCGAGCCCGTAAAGTAACCCAGCCCGGTCTGCCATGTGGCCCACAGCAGCCCGCCCAAGCCGGCGCAGAGACTGAAGCCGCGGGAGGAAACCTCTGCGATCCCGGAAGCAGCCGACGCAGCCAGCCGCCCGCCGGGGATGAACCGGGCTCCGATGATCGCGCCGTAAGTGGAGGATCGCCCGGCCCTGGCGATCGCCCGGTGGATGCCCTGATGGACTTTGCGGCCCCACGCCCAACGGTCCAGGATGTGTCCCAAGCGACGCTTGAAGAGTTGGAAAACAATCATGTCGCCCAGCCAGGAGGCGACGGCGGCCATCAAACCCACCAACCACAGGTTGACCCGGCCCTCCGCTGCCAGCGCGCCACCGGTGATCACCAACATTTCGGACGGGATGGGCGGGAAGATCGCGTCGCCCACCACCATGGGGATGATCCAGGCATAGATCGCGGCTCCCCAGCCATCGGCGGTGGTGATGTCCATGGGCACAAATTACCGCACTTTGGTGCATCCACCGGAGTGTCGTGCAAGACTGGCGCCATGCGGCTCGAAATCCTGCAAGGTGACATCACCACGCGCGACGTCGACGCGATCGTCAACGCCGCCAACTCGTCATTGATGGGTGGCGGGGGAGTGGACGGCGCGATCCATCGCGCCGCGGGCAGGGAGCTCCTGGCCGCGTGCATGGAGGTGCGCGAACGGTACCCGGACGGGCTGCCCGTGGGCCAAGCCGTGGCTACCCCCGGGTTCAAATTGCCTGCCCGATGGGTGATCCACACAGTTGGCCCCAACCGCCACGCGGGCCAGAACGATCCGGAACTGCTGTCGTCGTGTTTCCGCGAGAGCCTGAAAGTGGCAGCGTCCCTCGGAGCGAGTTCCGTTGCGTTCCCCGCAATCAGCGCGGGGGTCTACGGCTGGGACGCGCGCGAGGTCGCCGCGGTAGCGCTCGACGCCGTCAGCCGGCTCGACGTCGAAAGCTCCAGCGGGCTGGAACTCGTCGAATTTGTGCTGTTCAGTGCGGAGACGACCGACGTGTTCCGGAGCGTGTTCGGGGCTTCGGACGGGTGAGGGCACGCTTTCGCAGCGGCGTCAGACGGACTGCGCCTCAAGCACGGACTTCAACTGCCCTAGCTGTCCGACTTCCGACTCCATGGTCTTGGTGATCATCGAGCCCATGAGCTTCATGAAGCCCTTGGGCTGGAGATCCAAGGCAAACCGAACGGTGGTGCCGCCGTCGGCCTCGTTCAGGGTGAAGGATCCTGTTGGGCGGGCGGGGCCCGCGATGACCTGGAAATCGAGCCGCTTGCCTGGCTCGGCTGCGGTGATCTCGTAATCGCCGGCGATCGTGCGGCCCCCGGGGCCTGCCATCGTTTGCGAGTACACGGCACCCTTGTTGCCTGCTTCTCCGCTTGCGAGGGCGACACTCTTCACGCCCGGACGCCACAGCTTATTGTTCAGCCCGTCAGCCAGGAAGGCGTAGACGTCGTTTGCGGGGCGGTTGATCGAGACTTCGTTTTCAGCGTGGGCCATGCGGTTCCTTTTCGCGAGACCGAACACCGCCCGCGGTTGTCGGGCCGGCAAAACCGAGCATATACGCCCGGTCCGCTTGGCAACTCGGGAACGCGCCATTTTTCGCCGTCCCCGGATCCTGAACACCCGTCCCCGACGCTCGCTCGGGTACGTGGGTGTTTGGCGGGACGCTCGCTCGGGTATGTGGGTGTTTGGCCCGACGCTCGCGCGGGTACGACCCCAAGCTGAACATGTTCCTCATTTTGGGTGAGCGAGCGTCCCGGGAAAGGGCGCCATATGTGAGCGATGGTTAGGGGGGAGGGTTAGGCGGGGTGGGCTTCGCCTAGCTCGAGACGGCTCCGGTATTCCACGGGTTGCTTGCTGATGGGGTCAACGAAGCGGATGCCGCGAGCGAGCAATTGCAGCGGCTTGGAGTAGTCGTCCGGGGCCTTGTCCAGGAGTTGGGGATAGAACGCGTCGTTCACGATTCCCAGCCCGAGCGAAGCCATGTGCACGCGAAGCTGGTGGGTCTTGCCGGTGTGGGGCTCAAGCCGGTAGAGCGCCCGGCGGGCGGCGCCGCCGTCGAACGTTCTCAGCAGCTCAATGCGGGTTTCCGCGTTGGGTTCGCCGTCGATCACCTCGGCGAGAAGGTAGCTGCGGGATTTTGTCATGCGATTGCGCACGACGGCGGGGAATTCGACGGCGGGAAAGCCCGCGGCGGGTGCCGCGGCGGAGATGCACTCGTACTCCTTTTGCACCTGCCGTTTTTCGAAGAGCACTTGGTACTTGCCGCGGGTCTCCGGATTGGTGGAGAGCAGCAACACCCCGGCAGTCATGCGGTCGAGCCGGTGCATCGGGATGAGGTCCGGCAGGTCCAGATGGTTCCGGAGACGGACGAGTGCGGATTCCTGGATGTAGGTCCCGCCCGGAGTGGTGGGCAGGAAGTGGGGCTTGTCGACGACCAGAAGGTGCTCGTCCTGGTGCAGGATGTTGATCTCCACCGGCATACGAGTCTCCGGCGGGAGCGTGCGGTAGTACCAAATGAAGGTGTGTTCTTCGAGCGGGGTGCGGCGATCAAGGGGCGCGCCGCCCTCGCCGACGATTTCGCCGGCGTCGAACCTGTCCTCGATGCCCTGGGGGTCGATATGACCCCAGCGGTGCATCATGTAGTCCATCGCGGTGTCCCAGGGCCCCTCGTCCGGGAGGCGCAGGCGGGTGGCGTTGACGCCGTCGCGCACTGGAAGGGGGGATTGCATCACCGGTCCATTCTACCGGGGTTATGGCCAGGTCTCCGACGAGAAAAAAGTTCTTGACAATAAAAGTTGTCGGTAGGCAGAATGGAAGCATGTTGGACATCGAAGTGATCGAGGATCCCGCCGCGGCGGAAGCGTCGCTGGACCCGATCCGCACCCGCATTCTGCAGGAACTGGTCGAGCCGGGTTCCGCCACGCAGCTGGCGGTCAAGGTGGGCCTGCCCCGGCAGAAAGTCAACTACCATCTCAAGGCCCTCGAGCGGCATGGACTCGTCGAACTCGTGGAGGAACGGAAGAAGGGCAACGTCACCGAACGCGTTTTGCGCGCGACGGCGGCGTCGTACCTGATCTCGCCGGTGGCACTTGCATCCGTGGCGCCGGATCCCCGGCGCTTCTCGGACCGCTTTTCCGCCTTCTGGCTCCTGGCCCTCGCGGCCCGGACGGTCCAGGAGATGGGCAAGCTGATAGCCGGCGCGGCCGCGGCCAAGAAGAAGCTTGCGAGCTTCGCGATCGACGGCGAAATCACCTTCCAGTCGGCGTCGGACCGTGCCGCTTTTGCCGAGGAGCTCGCTGTCGCGGTGACCCGGCTCGTGGACAAGTACCACGACGGCGGTACCGGCGCTTCGACCGAAACCGTGAGCGGCGCACGCAAGCACCGGCTCGTCGTCGTACTTCATCCCGCACTCAAGACAACGCAGCACTCTCCAGAAAAGGAACAGGACAATGACTGACAACCGTGAATTCGAAATCGTAGCCGACACCGAACTGCCCGGCACTCCTGAACGGGTCTGGCAGGCTGTCACCCAGGACACCTCGGCCTGGATGTTTCCCACCGATCAGTGGCCGGCCGTGAAAACCGTGGACGAGTATCCCAGTCACCTTGTGACCCGGATGGACGGGCCGGACGGCTGGTTCAACCAGTTGGAGCACGTGCTCGAACCGCTCGACGGCGGCCGGGCCAAGCTGCACTACGTCCACAGCGGCATCTTCGCGGACAACTGGGAGGGACAGTACGACGGCGCCAGCAAGCACACCGAGTTCTACCTGCACACCCTGGGCCAGTACCTTCAGTACTTCGACGGCAAGCCTGTGGTCTTCACGGACATCCAGGGCCCGGCGGCCTCGCAAGCGCCCGACGGTTTCGTGCAACTGAAGAAGGCCCTCGGCGTGGACGGTGTTGCAGAGGGTTCCGCGGTTGAGGTGGACGTCGACGGCGTGGGGCGGCTGAGCGGGGAGCTCGACTTCTCCAACCAGCACTTCCTGGGCCTACGGACGGCGGACACGCTCTACCGGTTCTTTGGCCGGAACTCCTTCGGAGCACCCGTGGGCATGACGGTGCACGATTTCAGCGGCAGCGGCGATTCTGAACTGACCGCGAAGGCCTGGGGCGACTTCCTGGAGAAGGTGTACGCCTAACCCGCCCGCCAAGGGAAGCGAAGCTGGCTCAGGCTGCCCAGCCGCGTCCCACGGCATCCAACGCGGCGGCGTAGATCCCTTCCCAATCGGTTCCGGGCTCGTCCATGTTCGCAAGTTCCAGGCTCACCAGTCCGTGGACCTGTCCCCAGATGGACATGGCGATCGTCGCGGTTTCGGCATCACGAACGGTCCCCGCTTGCTGCGCGGCGGTCACCGCTTCCATCAGGGGAAGCATCGCTTCCGAGGCGACTGCCGGCGTCGGGCTGCAGTCCACATAGCTGGCAAGTGCGCCGCCAAACATGAGCCGGTACAAGGCTGGATGTTCAAGTGCCCAGGAACGGTAGGCGAGGCCCAAGCCTCGGAGCCCTCCGTTTTCGGCGAGCCGTTGCGAGTCGCCGAACGAGCGGAATCCGTCGTCGACGGCGGCCGTCAGCAACTGCGCCTTGCCGCCGAAGAGTGAGTAGACCGCCGTGGTTGAGGTCTGGGCGGCTGCGGCAACGTCGCGGAGCGTGACTCGCGCAGGGCCGTGCCGGTCAACGAGTTCGGCCGTTACCTGAAGAAGCCGCTGCCGGACGAGCTGGTCATGAACGATGGGTCTTGCCATGCCTCCAAGTGTTTCATAACATTGTTTCGTAACGACGTTATGAAACTCGACGAGCGGAACTTGAGCTACCGTTCCCAGACCGAAGGATTCGCATGGCACAGGAAATCTTCCCGGGGCGCTTCACGGCCGACACCGGGCGCGAATCGGTGACCGTATTCCTTATCGGAATGCGGGCCAACCGTTGGTGGAAGATCGGCAAAGTGGCGCGAGTGGCATCGTCAATGCCCACCATGCTCCGCCATCTCGCAACGCATCCCGAGTCCGGACTGCTCGGGTGCGAACAGTGGTTCGGGCGCACCACCATGCTGCTCAGCTATTGGGAGAGCCCCGAGCATCTCAGGCGCTTCGCGGCGGACAGGGACTCGCCGCACTTGGCGCCCTGGCGACGCTTCATGAAGGAAGTCGCGGGAAGCGGCGACATCGGCGTGTGGCACGAAACCTACCAGGTGCCGGCGTCGGGAATCGAGGTGGTCTACAACGGCATGCCGCAGTTTGGCCTGGCCAAAGCCACCTCCCATGTCCCTGTCGGTCCGGGCACCAACACCGCCAGGCAGCGCATGGGTGCCGGGCAACCCAACTGACTCGCAGTTAATGTCGTTCTGAGGGCTCAAAACGACAACAAATGCGAGCCAGTTGGGCGGCGGGGGAGCGGGCGGGCTGCGGAACGGCGGGCTACGCGACGGCGGCGGGTTCCTTGGGCGCTTTCAAGGTCCTCCGGAGTTGCGGCGACGCATCGATCCGGGCTTGGGCATCGCGCAGTGCCAGCACCGCCGTCTCAAGCTGGGCCGGCGCGAGCGTGTACGGAACGCGCATGAAGTGCTCGAAAGCCCCGCCGACGCCGAAGCGCGGGCCGGCCGCGAGCCGCACGCCGAAGTCCGGGGCGACGACGGTGAGCGCGGTACTCGACGGCGTGGGCAACCTGCACCATGCCGTCAGCCCGCCGCGCGGACGTTCCACGTGCCACCCGGGAAGGTGCTCGGCCAGTAATCCGAGGAGCGCTTCCCGGTTCCGCCGCAGCTCCGCAAGCCTCGCGTCCAGCGGTTCGGCGAAAGCCCGGAGCAGCCGAGCCGCAGCCAGCTGCTCGACGACGGGCCCGCCCAGATCCATCGTTGTCCGGGTCTGCACGAAGCGGTTGATCAGGTCCTCTTCGGCGCGGATCCACCCGGTCCGGAGCCCGGCCCAATGCGATTTGCTGAGCGATCCGATGGTCACCACCGCCGGACTGAACGCCGCGAGCGGCGAGGTGCTGACGCCGTCGAGGTTTAGCTCCCGCAGCGTTTCGTCTACCACCAGGACAGTGCCCGTCCCTGCCGCCTCGCGGACCAGGCGGCGCCGCTGAAGGTTGGACATGATCCGCCCGGTGGGGTTGTGGAAGTCCGGGACGAGGTAGGCCATGGCCGGGCGTTGGTGGCGCATTGCGGCCACCATGCCGTCGATATCCCAACCGCCCGACGTCGGCTCGGCGGCAGCGCCCGACGTCGGCTCGGCGGCAGGCGGCATCGGCACCGGAACCGTGCGTGAGCCCGAAGCGCGGATTGCATCGAGAGCGTTGGGGTAGCTGGGATGCTCCACGAGGACCTTGTGCTGCCGCCCGGCGAGGGTCTTCAGGATAATGTTCAGCGCGTGCTGGGCCCCCGAAGTCACCAGTATCTGTGCGGCCGTCGTGGGGATCCCGGCTGCCGTGTAGCGGTCCGCGATGGCTTCCCGGAGGGGTGGGAGGCCGACCGCGTCGTAGCCAAAACCGGGCAACAGCGCAGGGAGATCGATCAACGCATCCGCGAATGCCCGGTGCACCACCTCGCCCGTCGCTGGCAGTGAAGCATAGGCGAGGTCGAGTATCCCCTCCGGAATGGCCAGTCCAGGTCCGCTGACAGGGACCGTCCGGTGTGGAATGCCCGTCCGGCCCCTGCTGCCCTGGCCGCCGCTCAGGAATCCTTGCTCGCGCAGGCTGGCATAGGCGGCAGTGACGGTGGTCCGGCTGACGCCCAGGGTGACGGCGAGCGCGCGCTCACTGGGCAGTGCCACGTCGAGCGGGATCCGCCCGTCCATCACCAAAAGGCGTACGACGTCGGCAAGCTCGCGATAGGCGGGAGCGGCGCCAGTGTTCCACGGACCGAGGAGACGCACCATGGCTGTGGGGTTGAGGGATCCGGGCATAAGACCAGTATTGCAAACTGGCTATGGAAAGCAATGCCAGTTTTCGGGAGCATGGTTTCATGATGACCCGCAGAATCACCCAGCTCCTGATTGGCCTCGCAATGTACGGGATCTCCCTGGCCATGTTCATCCGGGCCGGCCTTGGCCTGGACCCCTGGGATGTCTTCCACCAAGGCGTCGCGGGGAAGATCGGGTGGAGCATCGGCACCGTCGTCGTAGTGGTCAGCTTCCTGGTTCTTCTCCTCTGGATACCGCTGAGGCAGATGCCCGGTTTCGGAACCCTCGCCAACGCCGTTCTGGTGGGAGTCTTCGCGGACGTCGGCCTGGCCCTGATCCCGGCGTTCTCGCACCTGGGTGGCCAGATCGCCATGCTCGCCGGCGCCGTGGTCCTGAACGGAATCGCCTCCGCTTGCTACATCGGCGCGCGCCTTGGCCCGGGTGCCCGCGACGGACTCATGACGGGACTTGCCCGCCGCACCGGATGGTCGGTGCGTTTGTCCCGGACCCTGATCGAGGTTGTCGTGCTCGGTGTGGGCTGGCTGTTGGGTGGGTCCGTCGGCGTTGGAACCGTTGTCTACGCCTTGGCCATTGGCCCGGTGGTTCAGCTATTGCTGCCGCTGTTTACGGTTCCGGTGAAGGCTCCCGTGGCTGCCCCGGAAGCGGTGCCGGCCACTTCGTGACGCGGAATCTTCCTGGCGACTCGCAGATTTCCTGACGCCCCCGGAATTCCGGGGGCGTCAGGGAATTTCCGCAGCGTCAGCCGGACGAGCCGGGCTGGCACTCCGGGCAGAAGTAGATGGTGCGGTCTTCCATCCCGGACGCTGGCCCCAGCACTCCGCGGCGAATCGGCGTCCGGCAACGAAGGCACGGCTGGTGCTCGCGGCCGTACACCCAGTAGCCGGAGCGGGGAATTCCCCGGACTCCAGGGAACGCTGTGCCGCGCGTGATCCTTGGCCCGGGTCCGAGGTTGGCTTCGAGCATAACCTTGGCTTCGGCGAGCATCGCCGGCAGATCCTTCACAGCCGATACCGGCGCGGCCGGATGCACCCCGGCCAGGAAACACGCCTCGCAACGATAGATATTGCCGAGGCCGGCGAGGTTCCGCTGGTCCAACAGTGCGACGCCGATCGGTGCGTCCGGCGCAGCCCGGAGCCGACGAACGGCCTCTTCCGCGTCCCAGTCGGGCCCGAGCAGGTCCGGGCCGAGGTGCCCTACTACGCGGGACTCGTCCGTCGTCGGGATCACCTCCAGGATTCCCAAGGAGAAGCCGACGACGTCGGCCGTCGCTGTGCGGAGGACGCACCTGGCCGTGTGGCCGGGTTTCCTCCACCGGCCGCCGGGGGAATAGACCTGCCAGCTTCCCTCCATTTTCAAATGCGAATGGATGGTCAGGGCGCGGCGGGATGGTCCGGTAGCCGCCGAACCGGCGTCGTCCGCCGGCGCAGTCGCGACCGACCCAATCGCCGCCGGCTCCAGCAAGCGCATGAGCAGGTGCTTTCCCCGTGGCACTACCTCGGACACGGTCCATCCGGCCAGGTTCAGTGTGGCAAACCTGGGTACCCGGAAGTCCGAGGTGACAAGGGCCTGCCCAGCGAGGGCCTTGTGCAACTCCGCGGCGGTCCGCCAGACCGAGTCACCCTCAGGCACGGATCCTCAAACCCTTCGGCGTGGAGTACGCCCCGGCAGCCGCAAGGGCGGAAGCCACGGGGGTGTCCAAGAGGTCATGGCCGTTGACCTTTTCCATAATCAATTTGTCCACGGCTCCCCGCCGCACCACTCCGACGAGCGCGGCAGCGGCAGCGGCCAGGACGGCGTCGTCTTGGCTGAAAGTGAGCAGGGTCTTCCCTCCCCGTTCGACATACAAAACCAAGGCGCCGTCGACTATCACCACCAGGGCACCTGCTTTCCGTCCCGGACGGTGGCCCGATCCAGCGTCGACGGCCAACGCGGGCCACGGGAGGGCCGCGCCATACGGGTTTGCGGGGTCCGTTGCGGCGAGGGCCAAAGCGACCGGCTCCGTTTTGGCGAGTTGGGCGTCCTCCGTGAAGGAGCGTAATCGGTCCACTGTCGCCGGCACGGCAAACTGGGCGGCGCCGAGGTGCTCGATGAAGTAGCCGCGGCGGCACCGCCCGGCTTCTTCGAGGCGCGCGAGGACCTTGTACATCAGCCCGAATCCGCCCACGATGTTCTCCACCATGACGGAGCCCCGAGTCACGACGCCGTACCTGTCGAGGAGGAGTTCGGCGGTGCCGCGCGCATGGATGGTGGGGTCGAGCTCAGGAGCAGGCAACGCGGACCAGCGGCCAACGGCGAGCGGGGGAGTCGGAGCCGCTCCGGTGACCGAGCCGTAGCGGCCGCCCGTGAGTCCTGGCGATCCCATCAAGCCCGTGCCGTGCGATCGGCCGAGCCTGCTCATGCGCAGGGACTTGGCACGCGGCGGCCGCGCGGGCTGTTTGTGCGCCGTGCGTCCGCCGGCAATCATCGCGCGGACGGGGGCGAAGGTGTCGCCCGTGATGCGGCCGGCCCACACGAGGTCCCACAGGGCAGCCACCACGGCATCGTCGCTAAGGACCGCGTCCATGCCGCCGGCAACATCGGTGAGTTGCCGGAAGAAATAGGCGCCCCCGCCGGTCTGCAGGTATTCCAGAAGGCGGAGTTGGGCGTCGCCGGGCTCGAATTCAGGGTCCGGGTTGAGGGTGAGCTCCGCGGCTTCGGCCACATGGAGACTGATCCACCCGTCGTTCCCGGGCAACGAGCCAGCCCCTGACCACAAGACTTCGCCCGCGGCCATGAGCTCGTCCAACATGGCCGGTTGGTAATCGGAAATGCGGCTGGCCAGCACCAAAGGCTCCCACGCCGACGCCGGAACAGGCACGCCGGAGAGCTGGTCGATGGCGGTCATGATGCCGTCGAGCCCGCGCAGCGCCGGGGCACCCCTGCCTCCAGAAGAACCAGGACGGCCGGCCGAGGGCACGGGTACGTTTTGCCAGGCGGGGAGGAACCGGCCGTACGCGGCAGCGTCCACCGGCTCCACTTCGGCGCGCAGTGCAGCAAGCGAACGACGCCGGAGCTTGCGCAGCACTTCGGAATCGCACCACTCGCTGCTCAATGGGACTCCGCGGAGCGGAACAGCCGGGAGTTCCGGTGCCTCCAACAACTCCGAACCCTCATCGGGAACCGTGGCCGGCGCACTCGGGTGCGGGCGGAACTCGCCCTCCACTACGCGGCCGTCCGCCGCCAGGCGTTTGAGCGCAGTGCTTACGACGGCGACACCCAGTCCCAGCCTCGAGGCGGCTTCCTCGGCCGTGAAGGGTCCGTGGGTTCGTGCGTATCGGGAGACCAGGTCCCCGAGCGGATCGTGGACGGGTTCGATGAAGGCGAGCGGCACTCCCATGGGCAGCGGAACCCCGATGGCATCGCGGAGCCGGGCCGCGTCCTCGATAGCGGCGAATCGTTCAACGCCGCTGAGCGTCACGGTGAGGGCGCGGTTGGCCTTGCGCAGCGCCGCCAGATGCGATGCGGCCAGATGCGATCCCGCCGCCAGTTGCGACGCGGCCGGATCCGCGGAAGCTTCCACTCCTTCGGGCTGCAAACGGGCCGCCACTTCGTCGACGCTCAAGGGGCCGAGCAGGCGCAGCAAGTCCGCGACGCCTTCCATCCCACGGACCAGCCGGTCCGGTGCCAGCCGCTGGAGCTCGAGCTCGGTGGCCTCAATGACCTTCGCGTCGAGGAGCTCGCGTAGTTCCACCCTGCCCAGGAGCTCGTTGAGGAGCGTGGAGTCGAGGGCCAAGGCAGCGGCCCTGCGTTCGGCGAGCGGTGAATCGCCCTCGTACAAATACTGGGCCACATACCCAAAGAGCAGCGATTTGGCGAAGGGCGACGGCTGCTGCGTGGTGGTCTGAACCAAGCGCAGTTCCCTGCGTTCGATCGAAGCTGCTATGTCTTTCAACGCGGGGAGGTCGTAGACGTCCTGCAAACACTCGCGCACGGTTTCGAGCACGATGGGGAAAGACGGGTACTTCTTCGCGACATCCAGCAATTGGGCGGAGCGTTGCCGTTGCTGCCACAGCGGCTGCCTTTTCGCAGGGTTCTGGCGCGGCAACAACAGGGCGCGCGCGGCACACTCGCGGAAGCGGGAGGCGAACAAGGCACTCCCGCCAACCTCCGCCGTCACGATCTGCTCAAGCTCCTCCGGGTCGAACAGGAACAGCTCGGCCCCCGGAGGCTCGTCCTCCATCATCGGGACCCGCAGCACGATCCCGTCGTCGGCGGCCATCGCGGAACCGTCCAGCCCGTAGCGCTGCTGGAGCCGCTGCCCGACGGCGAGTGCCCACGGTGCGTGGACCGGCATGCCGAAGGGGCTGTGCAGCACCACGCGCCAATCGCCGAGTTCGTCATGGAACCGTTCGACCACGAGCGTCCGGTCATTGGGGACCACTTCCGTGGCCTGCTTCTGTTCGCCCAGATACTGGATCAGGTTGCCGGCGGCGAAGTCGTCCAGTCCGCTGGCCTTGCAGCGTTCCAGTGCTGGCTCTTGGTCCGAGGCGGAAAGCTCACGCACGAATGCTCCGAGGGCGCGGCCGAGATCCACCGGCCGGCCCAAGGAATCGCCCTTCCAGAAGGGGAGTTTTCCGGGCTGGCCGAAGGCGGGCGAGACAAGGACACGGTCGTGCGTGATGTCCTCGATTTTCCAGCTGGTGGCACCCAGGGCAAAGATGTCCCCGACGCGTGATTCGTAGACCATTTCCTCGTCGAGCTCGCCGACGCGTCGGCCGCCTTTGGCAGCGCGCGACGCCGGACTGGGCTCCTGTGCGGACCCTGGACCCGCCTGGCTGGAACCGGAGCCGGACCCAGAACCGGTGCCTTCGCTCTCGGTGCCGATGATGTACACGCCGAAGAGCCCGCGGTCCGGGATGGTTCCGCCCGAGGTGACGGCAAGTCGCTGTGCTCCGGGGCGGCCCTCGATGGTGCCGGCATTCCGGTCCCAGATGATGCGCGGCCGGAGTTCGGCGAATTCGTCCGAAGGATACCGGCCAGCCAGGAGATCCAGGGTGGCTTCGAAAGCTGAGCGGGGCAGGGTGGCGAAAGGAGCGGAGCGCCGCACGGTGGCGAACCATTCCTCGACATCGATGCTTCCCAGCGCGGTGGCGGCGACCGTTTGTTGGGCGAGGATGTCCAAGGGGTTGGCTGGAACGTGGAGGCGTTCGATCTTCCCGCTCAGCATGCGTTCCACAGTGATGGCGGTGTGGACGAGGTCCGCACGATGCTTGGGGAAGAGTACGCCTTCTGAAATCTCGCCTACTTGGTGCCCGGCGCGCCCAACCCTTTGCAGTCCGCTGGCCACCGACGGCGGCGACTCAACCTGGACTACAAGGTCCACGGCACCCATGTCGATGCCGAGTTCCAGGGACGACGTGGCCACAACGCACCGCAGCCGGCCGGACTTGAGGTCATCCTCGATGAGTGCCCGCTGGTCCTTGGACACGGAACCGTGGTGCGCGCGGGCCAGGACCGGATCGGCGCCGCTCGTGCTGCCGGCCTGGGCCATCATGTGCGCCGGAGTCGCCGTCGAGGACGGCAGCCCCGAGTCCAGCGCCGAATCCGCCGCGGCGGAAAACACATCCACCGCCATGAGTTGGCGCTCCGCGTAGATCTCGTTCAATCGGGCTGTGAGTCGCTCCGCGAGACGCCGGGAGTTGGCAAACACAATGGTGGACTGCTTCGACAGCACAAGGTCGACGATCTTCTCCTCGACATGCGGCCAAATGGACGCTTGCGGTTGCAGTCCGGAGGCCGGCCCGGAGTCGAAGGCGCCCGCGGCTCCCGCCAGGTCGGACATGTCCTCCACAGGAACGCTGACGCTGAGGTTCCAGTTTTTGTGCGACGGTGGTGCGACGATTTCCACGGGTGCCGAACCGGCGAGGAACTGTGCGACGAGCTCGCGCGGCTCCACGGTAGCCGATAGGCCGATCCGTTGGGCGGGTTTCGGCAGCAGCGCATCGAGCCGTTCCAATGACACCGCGAGGTGTGCGCCACGCTTGGTGCCTGCAACGGCGTGGACCTCGTCGACGATCACGGTGTCCACCTCGCTGAGCGTCTCCCGGGCTTTGGACGTCAGCATGAGGAACAAGGACTCGGGCGTGGTGATGAGGATGTCCGGCGGGTGGCTGAGCAGCGCGCGGCGGTCCGCCGTCGTCGTATCTCCTGAACGGACTCCGACGCTGACCAGCGGGGCCGGCAACCCGAGCCGTTTGGCGGTTTGCGTGATGCCGATCAGCGGCGAGCGGAGGTTCCGTTCGACGTCCACGCCGAGGGCCTTGAGGGGTGAGATGTACAGGACTCGGGTCTTGCGCTTGGGAGCTTTGGCACGGGCGGTTGTGCCCTCAAGTTCCGGAAGGGCGCCCGCCGAAGCAAGCGGGGACACGGACAAGAGCCGGTCCAACGCCCACAGGAATGCTGCGAGCGTCTTGCCGGAACCCGTGGGTGCAACTACAAGGGCGTGCGATCCCGAAGAAATGGCCTTCCATGCACCGTCCTGGGCAGGGGTGGGCGCGGAGAAAGCACCGAGGAACCACTCGCGCGTGGCACGGCTGAAGCGGTCCATGGCTGAATTGCCAGGACCGCCCGGTAGCTTCTGCTCCTGCATTCCTCCATCATGCCTCACGGCACCGACACAATAAGGAACAGCGCTGGACCGCCTACCCCGCCTGGAACGCCTGGACGGTCAGGAGATTGATATTGGTGTTGCTGCAGGCCGTGTATTGCTGCGGGATGAACAGCGAAGCGGTGTCCTCGGGTGGGTAGACCCGGAAGCCGGCGGCTGGGGCCTGGGTGCACTCGGGGTAGTTCCCGGCCTGGGTGTAGCGGAGTTGGGCGAAACCGGCCTTCCCCGGAGCGAGGAGCACTTGCGTCACAGGCTGGGAGTCGTCGCGCGCGGCAGCCGCGCCGATCGGATCGCCCGCGGGTCCCGACGTGAGTGAGACGCCCGGGAAGCCATTGAGGACACAGGGTTGCGTGCCGGAGTTGGTCAGGATGAGTTTCATGTAGACGCTCCCTGCCGCTCCGCCCCCTGTGGAGTCGACAGATGCCTTCAGCGAGCCCGCTTTGCAGAGAGCGACGCCTGATGGCGTCGTCCCGGTGCTCGATGGCGTGGCGCTGCCGCCTGAAGTAGGAGTACTTGAGGCCGAGGCCGAGGCCGACGGTGACGACGAGGCCGACGCCGTGTCGCTGGGTACGGCTGATCCCGAGGGCTGGGCCTGGGTTTGGAAACAGCCGGAGAGCAGGAATACCGAGGCTGCTGCCATCGTGAGCAGGAGACCGTTCTTGACTCGCATATTCGTCATGCGCACAGCTTTTCGTCGTCATTTGCCAGAGTCAACTGCGGCGCGGCAGCGGCGCCGGATTGGCGTCCGGATCGTAATGTTCCGGACGCCGACCCAACGGAGCCGTTACTTGGAAACTGATGCCTTGGCGGAACGGCTGCGGAAGAAGGCCGCGCCACCCAGACCCAGCCCTGCCACGCCGGCGATCAGGCCGGCCCAGCTGCGCGCCTGTGAGCCGTCGTCGGTCACGGAAGCTGCCTGCTCGGTGGAGATGGACGCAGCCATGTGACTGTCACCCGCGGCCGAATCTGCGGCTGTGACGGCCACCGAAGGAGCCGGAGCCTTCAGCGAGTGCGCGTCCTGGCCGTCCTTCGGGATTTCAGCCCAGTTCGTCTGCCCTTGCTCGCAGTTCTGGAGCGTGGGGAAGTAGAGGGTCTTGCCAGCGGTGTCGGGCAGCTTCACGGACAGGACCAGCGCGTCGCGCAAGTGCGGGTCCAGCGGAGCCTTGGCCGTGTAGACGATCTGGCTGGTGCGTTTGGTGATCGATGTGCCGTCGGCCAGCTTCTTGGGTTCCGGCAGCGTCTGCGTCACCTTTTCGACTGTCCAGTTGGGGTTCACCGTGGGCGTGGCGTCGGTCAGTTCCTCGGGCAGGTTGATGGTCAACTTGGTGGTGCCTGAGGTGTCGCAGCCGTGCGGGACGCCGAACGTCAGCAGGGCATACGAGTTGGCCGTGGTCTTGTCCGGGTTGATGGAGACGTGGGCAGATGCGCCTGCGAGGCCGGCCATCATCAGTGCGGCGGTGCCGCCCGCGATTGCGGTAGCGGAGAGGGCGCGGCGGAGTGAGGACTTGTTCATGGTTGTTGCCTTTCAACGGGCGCGCGAAGGCGCGCCAAAGTGAGGGGATGTGCCCGTCACCAGTTGAAGGCGGCGCCGGGCGGAGTCAGGAGGGTACGACGACGGCGGGCGGGCCGCGTCTGCTGTCTTGCCTGAGGTTCCGCCACGGGCGGGGGATGAATACGGCAGGTGCGCTGAACGCAACAGCTGCGTTGCCGGCGTCGGGCCTGAAGATCAGTCGGATGAGCTGCAGGAGGGGACGAAGCCAGGCCTCGAGCTGCCACAGTGCCTGCTCGCCCTTGGCCAGGAGTAATGCCGAAGCGGCAGTGGCGAGGGCGTGCCCCGTCAGCATCAACCAGCTGAGGGGAGTGTCGACCTCGTGAAAATGGACTGTTTCAGTGCCCAGCGGCGGGGAGAGGTGTTCAGCCGCCAAGTGGTGTGCTGGTGAGCCCGGAGCCGGAACAGTGAGCGGACCGAATGCCGTGAAGGCCTCGTGCAGGAGAAGCTGGCCGGATCCCAGAAGCGCGGCAATGACCGGGAATCCGAGCTTGAACCGGGTGGCAAGAGTGGTGACGAGCCCGGTCAATGCGAGGACGGCCAACAGGACCGGAGCGACGGGAAGCGCGCCGCCGGAGAGGACGTGGGCCCCTGCCGCGAGGGCAACAATGGCGACCGCCAGGGCCACCGAACGCATGGCATGGAAGGGCGTCCGGGCATGCGATGCGCGCACGGGTTCCTCCCTCGGTAGCGTTCAAGCGGGTGGTCGACCGTCCGGTTCGGGCTGGCCAACCCCGCAATTCTACCGGTGGTTCGTGGCCGTGCCGCTGTCGGATGGGTCGTGTGACGGGGTCATGCTGCGGGTTTGGGAATCAGGCAGTTATTGCCGGACCACCTTCGGAGGGCTTGCCTGCCGGGCCTTTGCCGGATTGTCCTTTGCCGGCCGGCCCACCGCTCTTCGGCCCCTCGCCCGCCGGTTCCGGCGCGGCTTCCGAGAAGCTGCGTGCCGCCCGCGAACCCGCGATGGTGCTGGCTCCGATGCTGATGAGGGCACCGAGGATCATGGCGGCGGCTTCTCCCGGTTCCAGCAAGTGCAATTGGGAGCCGATGGTGGCGGCTGCAACCGGCACTCCCAATTGGGACGAGGCCAGTACTGCGAGCGGCAGGGGCTGGCCGAGGGCCCGGATGCTTCCGTGCACCAGCAGTGTTCCAAAGCCAAGGCAGATCCCGAGGAGGATCATGCTTGGGCTGCCCGCGAGGGTCCTTAGGTCGAGCGATGCACCCAGCCAGACGAAGAAGACCGGCCCCAGGAAACCGTCGCTCACGGCGAAGAGCTGGTGCGCCAGGCGACGGGGTTCGCCCACCGCGGAGACCACCAGGCCGAAGGAGAACCCGGCCAGCATGATGGAGACGTGGCCGAGGACCGCGAGCCCTGAAAGCGCGAACAGCAAGGCCAGCTGGATCCGCAGTTCCAAGGCGAACTTCCGGTCTTCGGATATGTCGTGTAACCGTCCGCGGTTGCCGCTGTTCTCCAGCCAACGAAGCACGAAGAACAAGACCAACGCGCAAGCCGCGACGACGGCTGCCCCGACCGCTGCCCGGCCGGCGTTCGGGGGGTCAACGGCTAACGGAAGCGCCACAATGCAAGCGATATCAGCGATCGCCACTTGCGCCGTCGTCGTCAGGACCTTCGGCCCTGTCAGCCGAAGCGAGTCGACGATCGGCAAGACCAACGCTGCTGAGGAGGATGCGAGCAGGACGATGTAGAGGGGAGCATGTCCGGTGCCGAAGGCTAAAGCGATGACGACTCCGACGACGGCGGCCAGCACCGCGGCGACGCCGGCGCGCAAGGCGCCGCTACCCAGGGCGGGACGGATGGCCTTGTCCCGCACGGGGACGTGCGTCCCGGCGACGAACATGATGAGGGCGAACCCGACGTCGGCCACGAACGTGAAGGTGGGATCCGAGGAGTCCACCAGTCCCAGTCCCGTGCGTCCGATGACGATGCCTGCCAGCAACTGCCCCAAAACAACGGGAAGGTGCCATTTCCGGGGTAGCGCCAAGAGCGGACCGAGGAGCGCGACTGCGGCGATCAGCGAAAGCTGAAAGAACGACACCTTCCTCCTTCTCCGGGCCTGGCGGTTGGTCTGCGGTGTTTACCGGGGCGCATCAGCCAGTTTCAGGGGAATGTCCGTGTTCTCGTCGGTGTAGTAGCTCGCGCACACCCGGTGATAGCCATCGGCCACCTGAGCGGGCATGCCCGTGGCCAGGTCTCCCCGGACCATCAGGATGGGCGAGAGCTTCTTGCCCTCCTTGATCTTCTTCAGGTCCGAGGCCACGTGGGCGTTCTCTTCCGGGAGCAACGCCAAGCGGGCGGCCCGGAGGATGTCCTTGGCTTTGCGGTGCTGGATGGGCGCGTCCTTGAGGGCGGCGACAACCGATGCCACCACGTGGTCGGATTCCAGCAGGGAAAGGTAGTCTGCGGCGCTTGGGTAGTCCTGGTCCTCGGGCTCCGGCAACCAGCGGACTTCGCCTTTGTTATCGTCAGGCATGCGTCGTACTCCTTGGCCAGCGGTATCGGCTTGCAAATGTGGGTGGCGCGGGACGGGGGACCTTGGAGAGGTCCGTGCCGGGACGCCGTCGTCGTAATTCAAGGGCGAGGCTTTCTTGGCCGCGTGCCATCGCCCAGTGGTGATTCGCGGCAAAAGCGGGTTTGAGCAGCCAGCTTAGCCGCCGGAGCAGGGGTTTCGATGTGCTGACCCGCCAGTCATAGGTGATAACGGTTTCCGGGCCGTCCTGTTCGAAAGTCCAGCGCCCGGTACCGCGCAGGTCGCCGCTCGCCGCGATCGCGAAACCTTGCTCTGTGATGGGTTCGGTGACCGTGAACCTCCAGCGCAGCGTGTACGGCAGCCAACCTTTGGAGTGCAGCGAGAAGGCCTTTCCCGTACCGTCGGCGTTTCCCGGGTCCAGCGGAACAACCCTCAAGTACACCGAAGGCCACCAGCGGGGCAGTGTCCCCGCGTCGCCTAAAATATCCATGACCTCACGCGGGGTCCCCGCGACGCGCCAGACAGTGAGGAACTCGTAGTCGGCGTTGCTCTTGGAAGTGCCGCCCATTGCTGCCTCCAGGGCGCGGATGGATAGTGGACTCACAGTACTCATGCCGTTGCACACGGTCAACGGCCCGGCTTCGGCGTGCCTGCGGGCGAGTTACTCCCGGACGGTCACAGCCAGCCGCTGGATGTCGTTGTTTCCCATGCCTTGATAGTTCCACTCCGGCGTTTCCGGCTGGGTCTGCCCTGTGGAATCCGTCGCACGGCATGCCAAATCGTGGGAACCGGGCGTTGCGATCCACGTGAATGTCCATCCGCGCCACGCATGCCGGCCGGTGGGAGCTTGAAGTTGGGCCTGCTCCCAGACCCCGTCCACGCAGACTTCCACGCTCTCCACGGTTCCTTGCCCGGACCAGGCCCGGCCGCTCAGCTGAACCGGTCCCGCGTTCACCGCGCGTTGCCGTGTGAAGAAATCTGGAACGCCGGGGGGAGCCAGGAGGGAACGGACTTTGATCCGTTGGACGGGCTCGCCGGGATCGCCTGCGTCTTGGGTGTAACGGTAGGAGTCGAGCTGTTGGTAACCGTCGAAGCTGTGGTCAATTGCCTCGATGGATTGCAGCCATTTGACGCTCGTCATTCCGTACCAGCCCGGGACGAGGAGCCGGACGGGGTAGCCATGTTGAGGTGGCAGGGCTTGGCCGTTGACCTCATAGGCGAGCAGGACGTCGTCGGACATTGCTTCCGCGAGCGTCAGGCTGCGCGCGTACTGGTGCTCCACGCCGCCCTGGATCCCACGGTCCGCGCCCGTGAAGACGAGTTCGACGGCGTCGGGTGACACGCCGGCGTCGAGCAGCAACGGAGCAAGCGGGGTGCCGGTCCACTCGGCGGTGCCCACCCCACCCTGGTCCCAGGGCTGGCTCACAGGCCGCGGTTCCAGCCGCGAGCGGCCGTTGCCGGCGCACTCCATCGTGACGGCTTGGGTGCGGCGCTCGCGGTGCTGGAGGTCAGGCAGGGTGTACTCGTGCGGATGGTCCACGAGCCCGCCGATATTCAGCCGCCACGAGACGGGATCGATCTGGGGAACGTCGAAATGGACCAGGAGATAATGCATGCCCAGCGGTGTGACGGGCCATCGGAGCATTTCCAGCGGCATGGCGTGGTTGCGCGAAGCGAGTTGCAGTTCCTCGCGGGTGATGGGACCGGTTGTCGGAGCGGCCGGTGCGGTTGGTTCTGTCGGAACAGCGGGGGCGGTAGGGGCCGGGGTGGCAACAGCGGCGCCTTCCGCTGTGCGGCGGGTGTTGACGCTCATGCTCCCAGTATGGTCGCCCGTGGCGGTGGTGTCACTGGGATTTGCGCGGGGAAGCGAGGCGCTTGTCCCGCGGCGTTCGGCGACGGGGCGGGGGGTCCGCGTCCGACGTCGGGCTGTTGGGAAAGTATTCTTGGTCTTTGGCGCTTGCGCTCCTGGACAGAGACAGATGGAAGAAGGAGAGCCTCCGTGAAAATCCGAGCCCCACGACTCGACGTGAGTGGCGTTCTCCTTGTTTGGGCCCTGATATTCGGGCTTTGGCAACCTTTTATTTGGTGGCGGGGGATTGTCGCTGCCGTATGTTTGATCATCGCGCTGTGGGGCTTTGTTGCTTGGTACCGGCGTCGTCCTGCGCGGGGGCGTTCGCGCAACTAGTTCCAGGCCGGATCGGTGCGACCCCCCCAACCACATAGCCCAGTGGTAGTTTGCGGTTATGGCAAATGCCCTCGCGTGGTTCTCCCAGTCCGGTGTGGTGCAAGGATTGATTCTCGGTGCCGTGCTTGCGTTCTTGACGGCGATCCTCGTCATGAACGCCGTGGGCAGGGCGCTCACAACGACCGTCAACGGTTGGAGTGCCATCCGCAAATGCGGCCAGCCCGGCAACGGAGTCCTCGTCCGGGCCGCCTGCGCCAAGGCCCTGCCTGTCGTGAATGTGTTTGAAGAGGCTGCGTACTGGACCGCCACTGTGGATGGCTCAGGGCAAACGCTGAGCGGCGGGAATGGATACGTCCTGCATTTTCCTCCCGGGAACCTCCCGCCGCATGACGCCTTCTGGTCGCTCACCCCGACCGATACCGTCGGGTACATGGTGGAAAATCCCACCAATCGCTACAGCGTTGGTGACCGTTCCGCTCTGGCACAGAATGCCGACGGTTCGGTCGACATCTATCTGCAGCATCAGGCTCCGAGCGGGCACGAGCAGAACTGGCTGCCCATTCCGTCCGGAAAGTTCAAGCTGATGTTCCGCGTGTATCTGCCCGGCGCGGCGATTCTCGACGACACGTACCAATTGCCGCCGGTTGTCAGGGCGCAGTGAAATGAACCGCCTCATCTTGAAATACGGACGTCCCCTCACCGCCGTCATACTGGCCGTCTTCGCCTGGGTCATTTACCGGCGCATCGCCAACGGGGACGGAATCGTTCCTCTGGTCATAGCGGCGGTCATCGTATGGGGGCTCGGCGCGCCCGCTTTCATCTACCTCTGGCCGCGACTCACAGTCAACGGGTACAAGAGGGCGATACTCAAGCACGGATTCGGTGAGGGCCCCATCCCCGTCAACACGCTGTACGCCGTGCCCGGCACATCGTCCCCGTCGACGGCGACTTCGCGCGGGAGCCTTATGGCAACCGGGGCCGACGACTTGCTCTACATCGGCGGTTGGCTCGACTTGAGCAAAGGGCCGCAAATCCTGCACGTACCGGACATGGCCGGGCGCTATTTCAGCGTGCAGTTCACCGACCCGTCAAAAAGCACAAACTTTGCCTACGTCGGCAAACGCACCACGGGAACCGAAGCCGGCGACTATGTCCTCAGCGGACCCGGCTGGAAGGGAACGGTACCCAACGGAATGACGCAGATTTCTTCGCCAACTGATTCCGCGCTCGTCATTGGCCGAGTTTTCGTCGAAAGCGACAGCGATCTTCCAACCGCTTACGCGCTCGCGAAGCAAATCCAGCTCGCGCCGCTAAAGCAATAACGTGATCAGCACAGAAGTACGACGGCGGACGGCTCGCCGCCGCTGGCTGGCCGACCGGCCCTTCGACGTCGCCGAGGACGAAATCGCCAGATTCCGGTGTAGCGGGAAGAGCCCCCTGCCGATCTTTCTCTTGTCCTTCGCGGTTCCCAGCCTGGCGCTCACGCTCAAACGCGAGTAGCCGCACTCAGACGATCCTGTGTGATGGTTATCGGCGGAAGGTGACGTGGATGATGCCGCTTTCGGCGGTCTCTGACGTGACGGTGTAGTCGCTTTCTAGCCCCCGGAGATCGTCCCAGAGCCGTATTCCGCTACCGAGCAGGATTGGTGTGATCGCGACGTGCAGCCGATCGACAAGTCCGGCACTGAGGTAATCGCGCACAACGGTGGGGCCACCTCCGATACGCACATCCTCTTCACCCGCCGCACTGAGCGCTCGTTCAAGCACTTCTTCGGGGCTGGTGCTGACGAAGTGGAAGGTCGTACCGCCGGCCATCGTGATGTCAGGGCGGGGGGTGTGAGTGAGGACGAACACCGGGACGCGGAAGGGCGGCTCGTCACCCCACCAGCCCTTCCACTCGGGGTCGTCGGGAAAGTTATGGAACCCGAACATGCCGGCACCCATAATCTCAGCTCCGACCCCCTCGAAGTAGGCCGCGGCGTATTTGTCGTCGACACCGGACGTTCCTTCTCCACTGGTGTCATGCAGAACCCGCTCACGGAAAGTGCGGGTGGACGTATATGCGTCAACGAGTCGGCCCCAGTCCGAACCGAACGGATTCTCCGGAGTTGCGTCCGTCGTCGTGGCGAAACCATCCAGCGAGATATTCAGGTCAACTCGAACAGCCATGGTGAAGGTCCCCTCAGATCAGTGGTTGCGTTATGCACCCACCATACTGGTGGTGAGATCTCCTCCACGGAAGAATTCCTGGACGAATTCGTCATCCCTGGGAGCACATGAAAAGTGACCAAGGAGACCAACAGTATGAAATAGGCGGCCAAGAGTGGGCAAACATACCCCCAATCGGCAGCGTTGTCATCTACGACTACCGGGCCCGTCAATCAGCTGTCTGCCTGTCAGGAGGCTTTGGCAAGGTATTGGGCCAGTGCTTCCCTGAGGATTTCGCTCGGCTTGCGGTGCTCGATTTCGGACCGGGCAACCAGTTGTGCGTCCATGTCCTTCGGGAGGCGGATGGTCCGGGACGGGGATGTTCCGCTGCTGCTCAGGGAGGGTTTGCCGACGGCTCTTTTTACTGCCTCGGGCGAGCCCAGGGCTGCTTCCAGCAGGGCGCGTCCGGCACCTTGCCCGGACGCCTTGGTGATGCGGGCGTCAGGGCCTATGTCGGCGGTCTCCGCCCATTCGCCCAGGGCACGGAAGTGGGCCTGTTCCTCCGGGCTCAGGTCCTGACCGCCCTTGGCCTTCTTCTCATTCATTCCGTTGTTCCTCTCTCGGCAATGTCGAGTATCTTCCGCCTTGCCTCCATCACGTGGAAGACCAGGATGTCGTTAGGCGGTGTAATGACTGCCATGACTTCGAGAATCGTCCGGCGGTCCCGAGAAGGGCCGATAAACAGATCCGGACGTGCGCCTGATTCCACACGCGGCTCATCGAACTCTTCAACGTGGTAGATCTGGTTCAAGATTGCATGCAACGCATCCCCGCGGGCAATTCCATGTTTGTTTGCGCTGTCCGCCCACCTGATCCCCATTTTAATATTGTCTCACAATAAAAGGGTTATTGCGAGACAATATTGGGCTGTAGCTCTCGGTCCGAGCGAGCGAGACTGAGGAACGACAACCTTCGAAGGGACATGGGTGTGCACTCATCGTTCCTGAGTGCGCGAAGCCCTCGACACCCCCGGTACCCAGCAGCGCACGGCATCGCGGTATTGACGGAATTCTTCGCCGAACCGTTCTTCCAGGTCAGATTCCTCAAGCGGCCTGACAACGTAATTCCACACCAGCGAGCCCACGACGGCGTAGGCCACTACCAGCCATGACTGCAGGATGACGCCAACTGCCGCGCCCTGGAGAATGCCTGCGGCCGCCATTGGATTCCGGATCCAGCGATACGGACCCGCGATGACCAGATGATTGGGCATTGCCGACGGCAGCGGGGTGCCATTGCCCAACGTCGACATCGCCACGGCCGCCGAGATACCAAGGGCGCTGGCTAGTACCAGAACGGCGACACCCACAGGAGCGGCAAACGACGGAAACGGGAGAACCACCGCCCAGCGCTGTTCGAGAAAGGCAACTGCGAACGGAATCACCGCCAGGAAGAACCCCCAGAACAGGACAATTTGCCCAAATGTTGAGGCCACGTGGGCGGCGGCGGTCGCGCGGGGGATTGCGGGACGGAATGCGAACGGACCGCGGATGATCCACGCGGTCGGCACGTGTCCCAGCAAGACTAGGCAGAGCGAGATCAGCGAGCCCGCGCTCGCAGCGCCCATGCCGAGTACGCCCCAGCCCGCTTCGGTTGTGACAGTGGCGTAAACCGCCAGTGCGACGGCGACGGCGCCCGTCCAGCCGGCACTCACCAGCGCGGCAGCCTTTACGCCAAAAGACGCCACGGCCGACGCCACGACGAATAAAGGAATGTCGAAGACAGCAACCGCAACCGGGTCGAGGTTACCGAGGGTCGCCTCGCGCACCACCGGCGACAGGAAAACCGCGGCCCACCACAAGAAACCGGCAATCGCCTGCATGGCGAAATATGCCCTGCCCCACCAAATAGCTCCGCCCCGCCGAATCAAGGGCGACACCCGCGCAGCCCAAACATGCGTAGCCCCAATCCCAGACAATTTTGGCTCAGCCTACCGAATTCGAACGCTGCGTCCGTCTTCACACGAGTCCCTCGCAGGACTAGTTAACCCCTCACCCCCCCAAAATCCCCTCACCGCTACAATGGGACATATGCCGGACATCGAGCGTTGGCCCACCGGAAGGTTGCTGTCTACAGCGGCCCGGTTGGTGGAACACGCTTGGGACGAGAATCTCAGGGCGATCGGCCTCACCCACGCCGGCGTCATCGCGCTGGAGGTTCTTGCAGCCACTGGCCCCATCACCCAGACCACGCTCGCCCAGATCGTGCGTGTGCAGGCCCAAACCATGGGGCAGACCCTCAGCAGGCTGGAGTCACACGGGCACGTTAGCCGCCGTCGAAGTTCCGAGGACCGCCGGGTACACGTCGTTTCGCTGACCGATGCCGGCAGGGACGCACTTGAGCGGGCAGCGGAATCGGAACGGCAGGTTCTTGCCCAGGTATCGATCGATACGTCGATGTTCCGGCAGGAACTGAAAACAGTCGTGCGCGAACTGGCAGGCCGGCAAGCACCAGAAGGAGACAGCGCTAGCGCCCCTCTTGCCTCCGCGGCATTGGAAGACTAGTCCGAGGAAACATCGACGGCGGCCTGCTCACCGGGCGCAGGAACCTCGCCGCGCGTGGAACGCTCACCGCGGGCAGCCAACTCATCCAGGACCGCGTCGTACCAGGACTTGACCCCGAACTCGGGCTTCCCGACGTCGAGCAGCCTGAAAAGGGCGTCGGCCAAAAAGTTGAGCTCCGCAACGGACAGCTTCGCAAGCCCCTGGACCGGGTCCAGTTCGCCTTCCAGGCATGAGGTGAGTAATGCGTTCACAGCGCAGCTCCAAGCATGGGAGCAGCTACGTAAAGAGTCTTGGAAGAGAGGGGAGTCGGGCGGGTCATGAGGTCGCTCCATGGAAAGAGTTCCTAGGGCCGCTGCATAACCCACCCTGATGATATCGACACGTGGAGCCGCGCGGCAAGCGCGCCGCGCGGCCGGAAACCACCA
Organism: Arthrobacter sp. 01T428; assembly: GCF_056398685.1. Lineage (NCBI taxonomy): Bacteria > Bacillati > Actinomycetota > Actinomycetes > Micrococcales > Micrococcaceae > Arthrobacter > Arthrobacter sp. 01T428. Next base: position 46,175 of record NZ_JBFTPW010000004.1, read on the forward strand.
GCAACAATGCCTAAGTGGGGCGTTCAGTTCCTTCCCCGTCGCCGGACAAGCCAAGCCACCAGAACCACGACGGCGGCGGCGCAAAGCACGGGCCCGAAACGACGCACTAGCACCGGCCACACGGCCGAGCCCAGATCCAATTCCGACGACGACGCGAGCGGCGCGGACCGAGGTGCGGGTGCAGCCGCGGCCGCAGGCACAGGCGCCGCCGGCGGCTCAACCACCTGCGCTGCAGAACCCGCAGCGGGCCCGACGGCGGCGGGCCCGGCGGCTGCTCCAGCCGCGGGCTCCCCGGGCTGCGCTACCTCGCCGGTAGCCGTCCCGGACCCTGCCGACGCAGCCGAGGCTCCGGCGTCGGGCTCGATTTCGCTCGGAGCCCCGCCGCCCGCCTTCCCGATCACGCACTGGACAAACTGCTCCAGCAACTTGTCCGAGATGTCCTGGATGACTCCGCGGCCGAATTGGGCCGGTTTGCCGGTGACGTTCATGTCGGTGGTCACGTCCACGGCGGTGCCGTCGCCGTCGGGCGTCAGCACTGCCGTGACCGTGGCACCCGCTGTGCCGTTGCCGCGTTTGTCCTTGCCCGTCGCCGAAATGACCACCGTGTGGGTCTCCTGGTTGCGTTCGAGGAATTCACCCGTACCGGTATAGATCATGGCGATCGGCCCGAGCTTGACCTTGACCGTTCCGGTGAACTGCTCGCCGCTCACGGACGTGAGGGTCGCCCCAGGGAAACAGGGCGCGATGTCTTCCAGTTGGTTGAAGGAATGCCAGGTGTCCTCCAGCGAACTGGGAACCACGAAGTGATGTTTGAGTTCCACGTCTCCCTCCGCCCGCCTTCCGCTAGAGCCCGGCGGCCGCGATAACGGCCCGCTTGGTCAGGACCTCGGCCAAGCGGCGGCGGTAGGCCGCGTCACCGTTGAGGTCGCTCGCGGGATCGGTCCCCTCGGCAGCGTGTGCGCTCGCCGAGGCGATCGCTTCCCGGGTCAGCGCGGCGCCCACGAGTGCCTGCTCGACGGCGGTCGCCCGCAACGGCGTGCTGGCCATGTTGGTCAAGCCGATCCTGGCCTCGGCGATCGTGCCGCCTTCCACCCGGACCATCACGGCAACCGCCACGATGGACCATTGTTGGGCCACCCTGGTGAATTTCTCGTAGTGCGCACCCCAGCCGGTGTACTTCGGCACCCGAATATGGGTGAGGATCTCGCCGTCGTCGACGGCGGTAGTGAAGTACCCCTGGAAGAAGTCCGCCGCTGCCACCCGGCGCTCCCCCTCCGGACCTGCCAGGATGAACGCGGCGTCCGCGGCCAGCACCGGTGCGGGCATGTCGCCCGCCGGGTCGGCGTGAACCAGGGCGCCGCCGAACGTGCCGCGGTGGCGGACCTGGGGATCCGCGACCGTCGCAGCTGCCTTGGCCAGCAACGGCACGTGCTCGGCAATAAGCGGGTCCGTGGCGATCTGGTGGTGCGTTGTCATGGCTCCGATCAGCAGGGCGTCGCCGTCGTCGCGGACCCCGGACAACTCGCCGATCCGGCCCAAATCGACCACCATCGCCGGGTCGGCCAAGCGCAGCTTCATCACGGGGATGAGGCTTTGACCCCCGGCCAACAGCTTTACGTCGTCGCCGGCGTCGGCCAACACGCTCAACGCCTCCGCCACCGTGGCCGGAGCGGCGTAATCGAATGCGCTCGGAATCATTGCACATCTCCCGTGGTCTTGGCTTCTTCAAGGGCGGCCCACACACGCGCCGGCGTGCATGGCATCTTGATGTCCTTCACGCCAAGGTGCCGAATCGCGTCCAGCACGCCGTTGACAATGGCGGGCGTCGAGGCGATGGTTCCTGCCTCGCCGACTCCCTTGGCCCCCAACTGGTTGGTGGTGGACGGCGTCTCCGTGCGCGCCGTTGTGAAGTGCGGCAGGTCGGGCGCGCCGGGCACGAGGTAGTCCACGAACGAGCCCGTGACCAGGGTCCCGGCGTCGTCGTGCACGGCCTCCTCATAAAGGGCCTGAGCGATTCCCTGCGCCAGGCCGCCGTGGACCTGGCCCTCCACAATCAGCGGATTGACCACCACCCCGACGTCGTCCACGCAAACGTACTTGCGGATGCTGACCTGCCCGGTCTCGGTGTCCACTTCCATGGCGGCCAGATGGGTGCCGTGCGGGAAGGAGAAGCTCTGCGGGTCGAAGGTGGCATCCGAATCCAGATTGGGCTCAAACCCTTCCGGCAGGTTGTGCGCCGAGAAGGCGGCGAAGGCGACTTCACCGAAGGCAGTGGACTGATCAGTGCCCTTGACGCTGAACTTGCCGTCCGTGAACTCGATGTCCTCCTCGCTGGCCTCCATCATGTGCGCTGCCAGGACCTTAGCCTTCTCGATCACCTTGTCCGCAGCGGCCAGCACCGCCATACCACCGACGGTCAGCGAGCGGGAGCCGTAGGTGTCCAGGCCCCGCTGGGAGACCTGTGTATCACCATGCAGCACTTCGACATTTTCGAACGGCACGCCGAGCCTGTCCGCCACGAGCTGGCTCCACGCGGTTTCGTGACCCTGGCCGTGGGGGGAAGTGCCCGTGACTACCTCGACGTTGCCGGTGGGCAGCACCCGCACCTGGGCGTGCTCCCAGCCGCCGGCCGCGTAACTGAGCGCGCCAAGCACCCGGGATGGAGCCAGGCCGCACATTTCGGTGAACGTGGAGATGCCGATGCCGAGTTGGACGGGATCGTTGGCTTCGCGGCGCCTGGCCTGCTCTGCCCGGAGTTCGTCGTAGCCAAAGAGTTCCAGGGCCTTCGCCGTGGCCGCCTCGTAGTTGCCGCTGTCGTATTCGAGTCCGGTGACAGTGGTGAAGGGGAATTCCTCGTGGGTGATCCAGTTCTTCTTCCGCAGTTCGAGGGGATCCATGCCCAGTTCGACGGCGAGCTCATCCATCAAGCGCTCGATCGCAAAAGTGGCTTCCGGCCGGCCTGCGCCCCGGTAAGCGCCCGTCCACGCCTTGTTGGTGAAGAGGTTGTTGCATTCCAGTCGGTACGCCGGGAATTTGTAGATGGCGTTGTACATGAACGCGCCCAGGATCGGGATGCCCGAGCCGATAATGCCGAGGTAGGCGCCCATGTCCGCCAGCAGCTGGATGTCCAGCCCGGTGACAATCCCGTCCTTCGTCGCCGCGAGCTTCACCTTCTGCACTTGGGCCCGGCCGTGATGCCCGGACTGAAGCGACTCGCTGCGGGTTTCGGTGTATTTGCACGGCTTGCCGACCCGCCGGGCTGCCATGAGGGTGATGAATTCTTCCGGGATCACCGTCAGTTTTCCGCCAAAACCGCCGCCCACGTCGGGGGCGATCACACGCAGCTTGCTTTCCGGGAGGCCGAGCGTCAATGCCAGGATCAGCCGCAGGATATGGGGTATCTGCGTGGACGACCACATGGTGATCTGCTCACTCGTCGGATCCACCACGATCGAGCGCGGTTCCATGAAGGCCGGGATGAGGCGTTGCTGGTAAAAGGTGCGTTCGATGAGGACTTCGGCGTTCTCCAACGCCTCGGCGATCGGCTTGCCTGTGCCTGCTTCGCCCGAGTCAAACACCCACGTCGCCGAGAGATTGGAATCCAAGCTGGAGTGGGCCAGCACCTTGTCGGTGAATGCTTCCTCCAGATCCAGGACCACCGGAAGTTGGTCGTAGCTGACGTCCACGAGTTCGACGGCGTCCCGCGCCGCTGCGGCGCTGCGGGCAACGATGCAGGCAACTACCTCGCCGGCAAAGGCCACCTCGTCGACGGCGATCGACGGGAACGCGGGCGCCTTCTGCTCGGCGGTGACGGGCCAGACGTTGGGCAGGCTGCCCTGTTCCGCGGCCAGATCGGCTCCGGTGAACACGGCGACGACGCCGGGTGAGGACTTCGCGGCTGAGGTGTCGATCGAGGTGATCCTGGCGTGGGCGAACGGACTGCGGACCATGGCCAAATGGAGCATGCCGGGCAACGTCATGTTGTCCGTGTACCTGGAGCGCCCCGTGATGAGGTGCGCGTCTTCTTTGCGGAGGCGGGGCCTGCCGATTTCGGCGATGGTCATGCCACACCTGCCGTTTCTGATTCGTCGCTGTCCGCGGAAACCGTACCGTCAGCGGCTGCCTGTACCGCGGCAACTATGTTCTGGTACCCGGTGCACCGGCAAAGGTTTCCTTCGAGGCCGTCCCGGATTTCCTGTTCGGTGGGGTGCGGATTTTCGGTGAGGAGGGATGCCGATTGCATGATCATGCCGGGCGTGCAGAAGCCGCATTGCAGCGCGTGGCATTGGTGGAAGGCTTGCTGCAGCGGGGCGAGCTTGCCGTCCCGGGCCAGGCCTTCGATGGTGGTGACGCTGTGGCCGTCTGCCTGAACCGCGAACATGGTGCAGGATTTGACGCTGACTCCGTTCAGATGGACGGTGCAGGCGCCGCAGTTGGTAGTGTCGCAGCCGATCAATGTGCCGGTCTTGCCAAGCCGTTCGCGCAGGTACTGGACCAGCAGCAATCGTGGCTCGACATCGTCTGTGTAGCTCACATCATCGACTTCGACGGTGATCGTCTTGGAACTCGCCATTGGGATCTCCTGTCGCGTTGGACGACGGGCACGACTGCCCGGCATCCAGTCCTGATGTGACACAGGTTACTCCTCGGAAGGGGCGAGCGCCCTAGCCCGGCTTGAGTTCGTACCCCGCATCCTCGTGGTCCGCTTCAACCGTGGGTTCGTGGTGGATCCGAGCCTCCATGGTGCTCAATCTTCCGCCGCCGCCACCCCAGTGCAAGGCAATGATTTCGGCGGCGATGGAGACGGCCGTTTCCTCCGGGGTGCGGGATCCCAGGTCCAGGCCGATCGGGCTGGAGAGCCTGGCCAATTCGGCCTCGCTCAGGCCGGCTTCGCGCAGCCGTTCCAATCGGTCGTGGTGCGTGCGCCGGGATCCCATCGCGCCCACGTAGGCCACGTTGTGGCGCAGTGCCAACTCAAGGAGCGGCACGTCGAATTTCGGATCATGTGTGAGCACACAGATCACGGTGCGCTCGTCCACTTGGCCGGCAGCGATCTGCGCCTGCAGGTAGCGGTGCGGCCATTCCACCACCACCTCGTCCGCCTGCGGGAACCGGGCAGCCGTCGCGAAAACCGCGCGTGCGTCGCAGACCGTGACCCGGTAGCCCAGGAAGGTGCCTTGCTTGGCGACGGCGGCGGCGAAGTCGATCGCGCCGAACACCAGCATCCGCGGCTGCGGGGCGAAACTGAGGGCGAACACGCGCATGCCCTCGCCGCGCCGCTGCCCGTCCGGTCCGTACATGAGCGTGGCGTTGCGGCCCGCGGCCAGCAGGCCCTGGACGTCATCGGATACCGCATGGTCGGCACGCTCGCTGCCGAGGGAACCCACGAACCCCTCCGGGCGGACCACCAGGTGGCGGCCCAGCCACGCCGGATCGGGGTGTTCGATCACGGTGACGATGGCAACCGGCCGGCCCGCACCGACGTCGTCCGCTACCTGGGCCAGTTCCGGGAAGTTCTCAGTGGAGACCGGCTCCACAAAAATGTCCAGGATCCCGCCGCAGGTGAGGCCGACCTCGAACGCGGCGTCGTCACTGATGCCGTAGCGCTGCAGCACCGGCTTGCCGGACTCGACCACCTTGGTGGCCAGTTCGTAAAGCGCTCCTTCGACGCACCCGCCGGACACCGAGCCCACCGCACTGCCGTCGGCGTCGACCATCATGGCGGCACCGGCCGGCCGCGGTGCGGAGCGGAAGGTGCGCACCACCGTTCCGAGTCCTACTGTGTGGCCGGCCGCCATGGCGGCGACCAGATCGTCCAAGACCTCACGCATTGGCAACCACGTCCAACAACTCCTCGAAACTCTGCATTGAGTGCCCCCCTATAAAGAAGTCAACGTGCGGCAGCACCGCCCTGATTCCCCGTTGCAGCGGCTCGTACCCCGCCTTGCCGCGGTGCGGATTGGACCAAATGATCCGCCTCGCCAGGTGGTGCAGCCGCTCGGCTTGGCGTCCCAGCAGTGCGGGGTCGCCGCGCTCCCAGCCGTCGCTGGCAATCACGACGACGGCGCCGCGCACCATCACGCGCTGCCCCCACCGGTCGTTGAACGCCCGCAGCACTTCTCCGAGCCGGGTACCGCCGGACCAGTCGGGGACTGTGCGGCCGGCGAGAGCCAAGGCATTGTCCGGGTCTGGCACCCTCAGTGCGGCAGTCACGCGGGTCAGGCGGGTGCCCAGCGTGAACACCTCCACTTGGCGCGGGGCGGCTTCCACTACCCGGTGGGCCAAGCGAAGCAGGCTGTCCGCGTACGGTGCCATGGAGCCCGAAACGTCGATCAGCCAGACCACCCGGCGGTTTTTGCGGGGAGCCCGGGCGCGGCGCAGCGGCCCCGGTTCCCCGCCGCGGCGCAGTTGGTCGCGCAGGGTCCGCACCCGGTCCACGTCGCCGTGCCGGTCGAGGTGCTTGCGCCGGGTCTGCCGGGTGGGCAGGCGCACCGGCAGCTCCTCGAACATCCGGTGCAGCAAGGCCCGTTCCTCGTCGTCCAATACGGCCACGTCGCGGTGCCGAAGCAACTCCCGGCGGCTGGCGAGTGCCCGCAACTGTTCCCTCCTACCTTCCGGGCCGCCGTCGTCGTCATCCAAAGTGGCAGCGCTCACGGACGTCGCGGAGTTTTCCAGGCGTTGGGCGGCGGAGTGTTCCACGGCAAACCAGGCCTCAAACGTCCGCTGGTAGGCGGGCAAGTCCTCCGGCGAGGCGCATAGCGTCGCGCGGCCGGCCCAGAACACGTCCGAACGGCGGTCCAACTTGAGCCTGCCGACGGCGTCGACGAAGCTGAGCGAGCGGTCCGCGGTCACTTTCACGCCGGCCGCACGCACGGCTGCAGCGAAGGCAAGGAGGATCTCTTCGGCGCTGTGTTCGGGGCTTTGTCCTGCCGTTGGCATGGGCTCAGCCGAGCATCCGGGCCAGGGCAGCCGAGACGCGCTCGGTGTCCTCGCGGTACTTGCACAGCGCGCCGATGCTGGCCGCGGCCGAAGCCAGGTCAAGCTCGGCCCGGCCGAGCTGGTGCAGCGCGCGGGCCCAGTCCAGGGTCTCGGCGACGCCGGGAGGCTTCAGTACGTCGTCGGTGACCCGGATCTGCTGGACCGCGCGCACCACCTGCTCGGCCAGGAGCGCGGGTACCTGGGGGAGCCGGGTCCGCACAATCTCCACTTCTCGGGCCAGCCCGGGGTGGTCGATCCAGTGGTAGAGGCAGCGGCGTTTGAGCGCATCGTGCAGGTCGCGGGTCCGGTTGGAGGTGAGCACCACGATCGGCGGGGTTTCAGCTTTGACCGTGCCGAACTCGGGGATGGAGACCTGATAAGTGGAGAGCACCTCCAGCAGGAACGCCTCGAACTCGTCGTCGGCCCGGTCGATTTCGTCGATCAGCAGCACCGCCGGGCTTTGCTGCAGCGCTTTGAGGATGGGACGCGCCAGCAGGAACCGTTTGTCGTAAAGCGAACTTTCCAGTTCGGCCACGCTCAGCCGCGCGTCCATTCCCGCTCCGCCGCTGGCCTCCACACTGCGCAGATGCAGGATCTGGGCGGTGAAGTCCCAGTCATACAACGCCTGCGAGGCATCGATTCCCTCATAGCACTGCAATCGGATCAGCGGCAGCCCGAACCCTTCCGCCAGGGCCTCCGCGAGGGAGGTCTTGCCCGTGCCCGGTTCGCCCTCCAGAAGCAGCGGCCGTTCCATGCTCAGGGCGAGGTAGCCAATGGTGGCCAGGCCCTCGTCGGCGAGGTAGCCGGTGGCGGCCAGCATTTCGGCCAGCGCTGTGGCGGAGCTGATCGACGTCTGCGTCATGGCACCAGCATAGGGTCACCGGCAGGGCTCCGGTCTGGTGGGCTACCCGCCGATGTACGACATCTCGATCTTGTGTGTCGCTGCGGGGTCTTGAGGCGTGTGCGAACTGCGCAGTTCCGAGTAGCGGTCCGCGCGGCCGCCCCACAAGGCGGACAACGCCGTCGAAAGCTCGACGTCGGACGCCCCGCCTCTCAGGAGTGCCCTCAAGTCCGTGCCCGCCGTGGCGAAGAGGCACGTGAACAGCTTCCCGTCGGCGGAGAGCCGGGCCCGCGTGCAGCCGCGGCAGAAGGCTTGGGTCACGCTGGAAATGACCCCGATTTCGCCGCTGCCGTCCGCGTAGCGCCAGCGATCCGAGGTCTCGCCGGGGTAGTTCGGCGCCACGCGCTCCAGCGGAAGCACCGCGCCGATGCGGGCCAGGATCTCGGCTGAGGGCACCACCTCATCCATTTTCCAGCCGTTGGACGCACCCACGTCCATGTACTCGATGAACCGCAGAATGAACCCGGACCCTTTGAAGTGGCGAGCCATGGGAAGAATGTCCTGATCGTTCGTCCCCCGCTTGACCACCATGTTGATCTTCACGGGCCCGAGACCCGCGGCCTGGGCAACGTCTGCGGCATGCAGGACCTTCGCCACGGGATAGCCGACGTCGTTCATGGCCTGGAAGGTCTCCTCCCGGAGGGAGTCCAGCGAGACCGTCACCCGGTTGAGCCCCGCATCCTTGAGGGCTTGCGCCTTCTGCGCCAGGACCGAGCCGTTCGTGGTCATCGCCAGGTCCGGTGCCAGCCCGTCGGGAGTGCGCAAGCGGGCCAGCATCCGGACCAGTTCCTCGATGTCCTTCCGCAACAGGGGTTCACCGCCGGTCAGCCGGATCTTCCGCACACCGTGTCCCACCGCGATCGAGGCCAGCCTGGTGATTTCCTCAAACGTCAGCAGCTGGTCCCGGGGCATGAAAACGAAATCCCGCCCGAAGATTTCCTTGGGCATGCAGTAGACGCACCGGAAATTGCACCGGTCCGTGACGGAAATCCGCAGGTCCCGCAGGGGCCGGTGGAAGGTGTCGGTGATGGAATTGGCGTCCATGGAGCGCCCTCTCAACGCGGTAGTAGTGCCAACCGCTTGTGACTCTCCCAGAGTATGCCCGGTCCCGGGCGCCCACAATGGACCGCGGTCGGGCGAACGGCGGCGGAGGCGGCCTCAGCCGATGGGCTCTGCCATCTTCTCCACGACATACTGGGCGTCCACCGACGTGCCGGTCACCGGATCGGTCATTTCCACTCTCCAGCTGCGGGCAAACTGGTCGACCCCCTGTTTCATTGCCACTGTGCCTGAAATGAGGACGGTGCCCGGCTGGTTCAGGCCGCGTTCTGCGAGCACCGCCAGCCAGTAGTCCGGGCTGAGGAGGGCCTCCAGCGAACTGTCCTGGATCAGGGTGTCCGGAGTTTCGCCGTCGCCCACCCAGCCCTTGAGCGTGATCTTGTCCAAATGGTCGCGAACATCATCCAGGCGCCATGCTTTGCGTCCCAAGACGTCCGGGCTCGCGTTCTTGCTCCACGCCACGCCGTGGACCTCGAGCTCACGGTCCGTGTGGTCGCACGCCACGGTCAGGAGGACGTCCCCATCGGTGATCACGAGCGCCCATTCCGCTTCGCCCGAGGTCCGGCCGTGCTGGACGCGGACTTCCGAAACCTGCTGGGCCAGATAAGGCGACACCGGGTACAGCGCTGGCGTGGTTGTGGGGCCGGGAACGCCAAGTTCGGCCAGCTCGGCGATGTGGGCCTGCACTTCTTCCTGCTCGCGCCCTGCGTAGCCGGCGTTCAGGAGGTGCTTGACCTGGACATTCCGCGTGGTGCCATCGGGAAGTTCAAAGCTCAGAGTCGTCATTTTCTGTCCATCCTTTGCGTGTCCTGCTGGAGAAATTTTTCAGATCGGAAACCGGAAACAGTCGCCAATGTACATCCAGTATGCGTAATGTATACATTTAACGCCAGTGTGGCAGGCGTCACCGTAAACTTCTCGTGGAGGAAACCCATGGCCAATGTTCCAGTTCCGGCTTCCGGCGCAGCGCCGCGTCCCGGAAAGCCGATGCATCCCAAAGGCCTGTACAAGGCCTTTGCGGCAAGCCTCACCGGCACCGCGCTCGAGTGGTACGACTTTGCCGTCTACTCCGCCGCGGCCGCCGTCGTATTCCCCATCGTCTTTTTCCCGTCGTCGGATCCCTTGACCGGGACCATCCTGGCGTTCTCGACCTACGCGGTGGGCTATGTCTCCCGTCCTGTGGGCGGCATCATTTTCGGCCGGCTCGGTGACCGCATCGGCCGCAAGAAGGTCCTCGTGACGACGCTGATGATCATCGGCGTCGCCACTGTGCTGATCGGGGTGCTGCCTGGCTACGGCAGCATCGGCATCTCGGCCCCGATCATCCTGGTGTTGCTGCGCTTCGCCCAAGGCGTGGGTGTCGGCGGCGAATGGGGCGGGGCAGTGCTGCTCTCCAGCGAATACGGCGATCCCCATCGGCGCGGCTTCTGGGCTTCCGCGGCCCAAGTCGGACCGCCGGCCGGCAACCTTCTGGCCAACGGCATCTTGGCCGTCCTGACCGTCACCCTCAGCGAAGCGCAGTTCATCAGCTTCGGCTGGCGCATCGCTTTCCTGGTTTCGGCCGTGTTGGTGGGCTTCGGTCTTTGGATCCGGTTGAAGCTTGAAGATACCCCGATCTTCAAGGCCATCGAGGCGCACGGTGAGCAGCCCAACGCTCCGGTCCGCGAAGTCTTCAGCAAGGAACTCCGTCCGCTCGTCGCTGCCACCCTGTGCAGGGTTGGCCCGGACGTGCTCTATGCCCTGTTCACCGTCTTCACCCTGAGCTACGGGATCCAGACGCTTGGTTACGACCGCAGCCAGGTCCTCACTGCCGTGTTGATCGGTTCGGCATTCCAACTGTTCATGATCCCGTTGGCCGGGGCCGTCTCCGACCGCTTCAACCGGCGACTCGTCTACGGGATCGCGGCGGTGGTCGGGGCCGTCTGGACTTTCGTCTTCTTCGGAATCCTCGGCGGACACAGCGAGCCGTTGCTGATCGCGGGAATCGTCCTGGGCCTCATGGCGCACTCCTTCATGTACGGACCGCAGGCAGCCTTCATCGTGGAACAGTTCTCTCCGCGACTTCGGTCCACCGGAAGTTCGTTGGCCTATACGTTCGCAGGCGTGATCGGGGGCGCCATCGCACCCTTGATGTTCACGCTGTTGCTGTCCCAGTTCGGCACCTGGATTCCGGTTGCCATCTATGTGGCCGTGGCCGCCGTCGTGACCGCCGTGGGGTTGGCGCTCGGCCGGGACTCCAACACCGTGGAGGACGAGGACTATCGCCTGCTGCTGGAAGGTTCCGCGGCAAGCCAACGGTCCGCCGTCGCGGAAACGCGCTGACGCTCACGTCATGCCTTCGAAAATCCTGACAAGCTGCGCTGGGCGGACAGAAGATTCCTCAGGTGCGCAGCAGGATGTCCCGGGTCACCGCCAGGTGATGGTCGATGGCCTTCTGGGCCTTCGCCGCGTCGCCGGACATCAGGGCGTCGAGAATGTCCTGGTGTTCGGCGCATACCTGTTCGCGCCGGCCTCCGGTACGGAACAGCGCGGAGACGCCTACCAGAATCTGCCGGACGTGGAGCTTGCTGTACGTCCGGGAGATGAGCTCGTTGCCGGCCGCGTCGATGAGCTGCTGGTGGAACAGGGTGTCCAGGCGGATAAACTCACGGGCCGCTTCCGGGCTCAGTTCCTCGGGAAGCTTTGCCTGCTGGTCAAGGGTTTCCTGCATCGTCCGGGCGGGAACCCGGCCTTGCTCGATGACCAGCCCGGCGGCGTGGCTTTCAAGGATCCCGCGCAGTTCCATCAATTCGGACATTTCCCGGCCGGTCACCGGAGGAACGTAAGCCCCGCGCTGGGGAATCAGTTCCACCAAGCCGTCCGAGACGAGCAGCAGGAGCGCCTCACGCACCGGCGTACGCGATACGCCGATTTCCGCGGCCAGTTCCTGCTCGTTCAGGAACTTCCCCTGGACTTCGGGGTCGATCAGGATATTTTCACGCAAGTACGCGTACGCCTTCTCGCGGCCGGACGCCGCAGTCCCCGAACTTTTTCGCATACATCATGTATACAACAATTTGGAGTAAATTCATGCGTTTAGCCGTGGCACAAATCATCACGGGAGCCGATCTGGCCGCCAACCTGGAACTGATCCGAGAATACGCCACCCGCGCCAAAGCCGCCGGAGCCGAACTCGTGGTCTTTCCCGAAGCAGCGATGCGCGCCTTCGGCAACAGCCTTGCGGACATCGCCGAACCGTTGGACGGGCCGTGGGCCACAGCGGTCCGCGGCCTCGCACGGGAGCTGAACATCGCCGTCGTGGTGGGAATGTTCACTCCCGGTGAGGGCGGCCGGGTCCGGAACACCCTTTTGGTCACCGGCCCAGGGGTGGACGCCTCCTACGACAAGATCCACCTCTTCGATGCCTTCGGTTTCGCGGAATCCGATTCGGTCGACGCCGGGACGTCACCCGTAACCTTCGAACTCAACGGCACCGTGTTTGGCCTTGCCACGTGCTACGACGTGCGCTTCCCCGCCCTCTTCACAGCCAACGCCCGGGCAGGAGCGCAGGTCAACATCGTCTGCGCCTCGTGGGGCGACGGCGAAGGCAAAGCCGAGCAGTGGGAGCTGCTGGTGCGGGCCCGCGCAGTGGACAGCACCACCTTCGTGGTGGCGTGCGGCCAAGGCAACCCGGCCAGCGTCGGCCTGCCCACCACCGGCACCGCGCCCACGGGAATAGGGCACAGTGCCGTGATCTCGCCACTGGGTGCCGTGATGGTGGCCCTCGGGGAAATGCCGGAACTCGCCGTCGTCGACATCGATCCGTCGGTCGTCGAAGAAGTCCGGGGCAAGCTTCCGGTCCTGGCGAATGCCCGGGATCTTTAGCGGCGCCGAGAGTAGCGGCGTCTTCTTTCAGGGAGGGCGGCGCCGTCCTGACCTTCTTTCGTTTCGGAAAGCGCTTACGGCACGGCGAGTCGCGTCATTTCGAGGCTTTTGCGCGGCAAAGAAGGTCAGGACGGACAGGCCACGTTCGACTTAGGCGGCCGGTATGTCTTCGAAGGTGACTTGGTCGAGCAGGATATGGCCCCAACTTCCCGTGCCGTTATCGACCACCTGAAGCTGTGCGCTCTGGCCAATGAGGTCGGAGACGTTCCACGATGTCCAGGCGAGGCGTTCGCTGTTCTGGCCCGTCGCGGTGCGGACCACTTGCCCGTTGACGACGAGATTCACCGTGGTCTGATTGTCCGGTTCACCTCCTACCGCGTTTGGCACGCTGCTGAACACGATCTGGTCCACCATGATGTGGCCCCAGGATCCCGTTGCGTGGTCGATGACCTGGATTTGGGCCTTCTGCCCCACGAGCGTGTGGACGTCCCATTTCACGTTCGACATCGTCGATGAGTTCTGGCCTGTTGCCGTTCGCACTACCTGCCCGTTGACGAGGAGGTTCACCGCCGCGGCGCCGGACTGGCCCCAGGGGTGGTTTCCTCCAGCGATGAGGAAGTCGATATAGTCCCGCGTGATCGTGAACGTCGGTGACGTGATCGCGCCCGTGGAGGCATCACCTCCTCCGACGTACGTATCGAGGACCTTGGAGCCGAGCTGGTTGGGGAGGGATTCCGCCGTCGGGCCCTGGCCAATGTAACTGCCCGACGCCGTCCACCCGGCACCCCACGTCGCGCCCTCGAAGTCGGCGAAGACGTCCGACGGCCGTGGGTTGTTCCCGCCTCCTGCGAGGAAGTTGACGTACGAGTGGCCGATGGTGAACGACGGCGAGGTCAGCATTCCGGTCGCTGCGTCGCCGCCGTTGAAACTGTTGGCGAGCTTGTTCCCCAGGTAGCCCGTGACGGGCTGCTGATTGGTGAGAGCCCCGCTGGCGGGCCCTGAACCGAAGGCCGCTCCCGCCGTCGTCCATGAACCATAGGTGCTGCCCTCGAAGTCCGCGTACGGCGCCGCGGGGTTCGCCTGTTCGGTGATGTTGGCGAATTCCGTGATCGAGAGGTTGGCGAAGTTTGCGCTGCCGCCTATCGTGTAGAGGGAGATCCCCGTGTCCGACGACGTGAAGAAGGCCTGGTTCGAGAGTGCGATCCGGCCGTCGTCGGCGAAGACCTCCACGCTGCCATGGTCCACGAGGATCCGGAGGTGCAAGGACGTCGTGCCCGAGGCGAGCGGCGCCTGGGACTGCTGGTACGTGCCGAAGGAATACGGCACTTGGTCCTGCGCGGAGCGATCGACGTAGAGGTTGCCCCCGTAGACACCGATGTTCGTGTGCCGGCTGCCGTCCTTGTTCTCGCCGACGGAGATGCCGACGTTGTTCAGGGTGGTCCAGCTGACGTCCGCATCGAGCTCGTAGGCGGAGCCGTGGTAGTCGAGGGTTGTCCGTCCGTTGACCGTGGCGTTGGCGGGCTTCACGGTTTTGGTGGCGTAGTCGGCCAGATTCGGGGTCGGCTGGGATAGGAGGCTGTAGACACCGCTGCCCTCGGACTTGAGGCTGAGCTGGCGCACCACGGACATCTGGCCGTTGTAGTTGTCGGTGGAGTCCGTCGGCACGGTGTGCGGCGCGTAGTGCCAGTTGTTCATCCAGCCGATCGCGTAACGGGAAGCGTCGGGATTCGCGGCGTCCGGCCAGGTCACCGAGGCATACCAGTCCGAGCCCCAGTCGAGCCACTGCGGGTCCGTCTGGTCCGCGACGAACGCCGAGCCGTTCCACGTGCCGGTCCAGTACGCATACGTGTCCGGCTTGCCGCTGTAGTCGCCCTGCATGCTGCCGGCCATGACCCAATGCCACGAACCGTCGTTGGCCTTCATCTGGAAGATGTCCGGGCACTCAACGCCGCCGATGTTCGGGGTGGTGTAGCTGAAGTCGGTTTGGTGCGTCCACGTCTTAAGATCCGGCGAGGTGTAGAAGGTGATCTTTTGCTGGCGGCCGATCGCGGCTACCCAGGTCGAGTGTGCCGCGTCCCAAACGATCTTCGGGTCGCGGAACCAGTCCGAGGCGTCCGGGTTGGCAATGACCGGTGCGCCGTACTGCGTGAAGGTTGTCCCGCCGTCGGTCGAGTACCAGAGGTATTGCGATTGCTGGAACGGGTCGCCGTCGGTGGGCTGCGTGGCGAGCGCGACGACGGCGCCGGCCCCGAAGCCCGCGGTGTTGTTGGTATCGATCACCGAGGAGCCGGTCCAGACGGGGAAATTGCTTTGGAGGGGGAGGGCGTCGCCTTGGTCGTTGAACACCACAGTGTCCGACGACGTCGCATGTCGCCATCCGCCGGGGCCGTTGTCCTGGTTGCTGTGAAGGTAGTACAGGTTGTACTTGCCGTTGAGATAGATGGGCCGCTGAGGGTCGCTCAGCCATCCTGACGGGGGAGTCATGTGGTAGACGGCCCGCATTGGCGGTGGGGTCGCGCTGCCGACGGCTCCTGCGCCGGGGATGTCCCCGGTAACTATGGTTGTGGTGAAAAACATCGTGAGCGCGGCGAAGAGGGCGAGCATGCTCGCCCTCTTCGACAGCCTCCTTGCTGAGTGGGCCATAAGATCTCCGGGTCTCGGTCAGGACTACTCGACCGCCGATAGCTCTGCGTCGAGCCTCTGCACACGGCGTTGTTGAGCAGTCGGGGGAGCTTGTGGTGGAGCTAAGGATTTTTGATTAAACGCTTAATCACGGCAAGAATAACTGGCACTTGACTCGTGATCAAGCGTTTAAGCGGATTATTTTAGCTGGTTGCCCGGAGGGCGAGGCGGCGCATGAGGGCGCGCCGGATCCGCTGGGCTGGCTGTTCAATGGCCACGCAGCTCAAGAAACCAAGCGGCCAGACCGCCACGAGAGCGAACGCAGCAAACCCGAGCGCGGGAACGTGGGATGGAATGTGGGCGGCTGCGAGGAGCTGCTGGACGGGCCATCCGTAGATGTAGATCCCGTAGGAGATGTCGTAGCGGGACCCGATGGGGGACGCGCTGCCGATTGAACCGATCGACAGCACGAGGTAGGCAAACGGCAGCGGGGCGAGGGCTGTTCCGTAGCCCGTGGCGAGGGCGCCCCACACGGCCAGTGCGGCGAGGAGGCCTGGCGCCGCACCGACGCGGACCTTGCGCCTCTGGGTGGCAAGGAGGGATCCCGCCATGAAGACCGCGAGCAGCGGGAGGACGAATTCGGTGCGATTCGGCCCGAAGCTGCCTGCGAGCAGCTTTCCGAAGACTGCTCCCGTGGATGCGGCAAAAAGCAGGAATATTGCAGTGGCCGTGCCTCGCCTGCTCTCCGGAATCCTGCGGAGCAGGAACACAATCGCGGCGACGATAACGTAGCAGAGCCCCTCCCAGGTGAGGGTCCATAGGGGGCCGTTCCAGTCAAAGCGGTCGTTGTTGCCCCAGAGGGACGTCCCGATGGCGGGCGTGTCCATGACGCCGATGCTGAGTGCCAGCGCCGCGCCGAGGAAGGTCAATGCTCCGCGCGGGTCGTAGGTCCCGTGTGTCAGGAGGGCGCCAAGCGGTGCTGCCACGAAGGCAACAGTAAGCGCCGCGACCACGAGGGCCGGATAGATGCGGGCGAGCCGTGCTGCGGCATACTCGAGCACAGTGTCCGAGCGTTCGGCACTGACGGTGATGAGATAGCCGGAGATGGCGAAGAAGCCCATGACGCCAGCGGTCCCGAGCTTGATCCCGTAAAGCGAGGGTTCCGGGCCGTAGCCACCCAGCCACCAGGAATGGGAGACGATCACGGCTGCCGCGAAGACCAACCGCAGGGCGTTCAGCGAGTTTCGTCCGGAGCCCAGGGCATTACCCAGGGTGCGGGCGCCGAGTATGGCCAGGCCCGGACGGTCCACGGCTGTCGTTGGGGTCTTCATGGGCTGGTCATTTCTACTTCATGCCCAGGACTGTTCGGGTGAGCTTCTTGAGTGTGACCTGGCTAACAATCCTGACTGAATCTACACGAGTAGATCTCAGAAGGTCAAGCGACTTCTTTCTCAACCAACCAGCCGCACCTCGCCTTGGCCGAGCTGACCAGCTGGAAAGAGACGGCCACGGCCGTAGCCGGACACGGCAGCGCCGACCTCGAGCGGGGTTGCGCGACTTACGAGCGCTGGCAGCACAGGCCGACGGCGAAGGGCACCGCACGCATCTGGTTCTACATTAACGAGCGCACGGTCTTTCAGCCGAAGCTCACCCGCGACGGGCAGCCACCCTCAATCAGCCCGTCGATAGTGCAAGGCGACCGCGCCGTTGCTGAGCGGCTCCGCCGAGATCAGGTCGAGGCGTCGCGTGCTAGGCAGTCCGCCCTGGTACAGGGTGGGACCGTGGCCGGCAATCCTGGGATGGACAAGGAACTTGTACTCGTCGATCAGATCCAGTTGGTCCAGCGCTGTTGCAAGTTTGCCGCTGCCGACGAGCACCCCGCCGGGAGTCGCATCCTTGAGATCCTGCACCGCCGTTTGCAGGTCGCCTACGACGTGGTGGCTGTTGGTCCACGGGAAGTCGCTTCGCGTCGACGACACAACGTACTTCGGCTTGGCCTCCAGCTTGAGCGCCCACTCGCGCATCGCAGGCGGCGCGTCCTCCTCGCCGCGGGCGACCGCTGGCCAGTAGCTCTCCATCATCTCGTAGGTGGTGCGGCCCCAGAGCATTGCGCCGCCGTCGTCCATGAGGCGGGTGAAGTAGGCGTGCGTCTCGTCGTCGGCGATCCCTTCCCGATGGTCGACGCAACCATCCAGGGTGACGTTGATGCTGAAGGTAAGGAGACCCATGCGACGATTCTAGGCCGCCCACTTGCCGATGTCTCAACTATCACCGCCTCGGCACGGAGGCTATTCGCTGGACTAGTTAACGGGTAGCACGGCGAGCTCTCCTCTACTCAATTCCGAGCAAGGATGCGCAGGTCTTCATTCGAGTAGCGGAACCTCTAGTATTTTGTCCAGTCGAGCGCCTTAATCCTTGCTATGAACAAGGTGAACAGCTGGATCGAGCTACTCGGCGGCTGGTGTTTGGGGCGGCGTCCAAGGACGTCGGATACTCGGCACATGATCGGATCATGGGCCGCAAAAGCGATGCTTAGCTTCATCGTATTTGAGTGGGTCGTTCAGCTTGGGTGGAAAGGCAATGGCACTTACAGCTACGCATCGAACTACGTCAGCGACCTCGGCGCGGTGCACTGCGACAACGTCGGCAACCCTGCCCGCTACGTGTGTTCTCCATCCTTCGCTGCGATGGATCTGGCTCTTATCTTCATCGGCGTGAACGTCGTGGTAGCGGCCTGTCTCATCACTTCGCCGGTGCTCTGGATTGCAGCACATGCCGGCGACCTTGATGACGCGTACAAGGCGGTACGTCGGGACAAAACTGACGGCAAGATTCGGATGCAGCCCACCGGTTTTGCCAAGGTAACGACAACCATCATTCGTTGGTCGCTCGCCGTTACTGGGCTGGCTATTTTCGCCATCGGCGTCTTCCCCGAAGACTATCCAAATGCAGGCCACACTATTGGAATCCACGACCCCGCCGTCGTCATTCTGTCGGTTGGTATCTTCGTAACCCTCGTCTCGATCGGCGTGCTCTGGTTCAGACGGACCGACGCAAGCCTTTGGTTTTTCGGACTGGCCATCGTCGCTGGCGTATCGGGATTGTTGATGCTGCTCACCGGCGGTAAAACCGAATTCTCAGGCATTTTTGAGCGTGGCGTCATCTACGCGTTCATTGCCGGCCTGGCCATCCTTGGCTTCATGGTCAGCTCCGCGGCCCATCATGAGCGCGTTGGCCACCTTCAGCCGCGACCAGCCACAAGGCCGCTATGGGGGCCTCGGCAGGCCGGGCGGCTTGTCGCACCGTTCAGGCGGCGTCACGCGACCGTGCTCGAGATTTAGCAGAGGCTACCGCCTCACGCGTAGCCGCCACGTCAACATCCCCGACGCGGGCGCGACCAGTTTCGAAAAGCAGAAAACCCCCGGAATTCCGGGGGTTTTCATTGGCGGTGACGGTGGGATTTGAAACCTTTTCAGCCTCAATCAGGGCATGAAAAAGCCCTAGAATTCAAGGATTTTGGTTACCTCAAATCACCGGTTTTTACATCGGATGTGCCCAAAATGTGCCCAAAAAGTGCCCACGGCCGAAGGCCTCGATGTATCCGCTGGAGGCCTAGCGGCGCTGAATCGCCCTGTCTCCAAGGCGGGGGACCAACATTGGAATGCGACGGTCTTCGCCAAGATTTGCTGTTGCCGGGGAACGCGCCCCGATATGTCGCACGTGCCGTCGACGTGGGCTTTTGTAAGAGGCATCAAATGGATGCGCCGATGGGCTCCAAAGCGTCGACTCTGAGCACGGTCCTTTCCGCTGACGTGAGATTCCTTCGCTTCACGACATCGAAAGGATTCCACTTTCTGAGCGGTCGGCATGTTCGGCCAGCGACGGGAAGTGCGGCGTCTAACGCTAGACCCTCAGTCCCGGTCCCATGTCCCGTGTCGAGGGGGACGGCTGGTAGGGGTCCACCGTTGCCGTCGTTGGGCTGGTGCCGGTGGGGGCAACCGGGGAGAGCTTGGTCTGGAGCCGTTGGCGTTGGTTTTGCCTGTCTGGTTCTTCCCAGCTTGCAGGGGTGCCGAGCGGGTTGGTGGTGTCGGTGATGGCCCAGCGGTCCCGGTAGATGAGGATTTCCTGGAGCGTTCGCCGTCGCCGGTGCGGGTCCGGGATGTTCTGGAGTTGCGAGGTTAGGTTTTGCACCCATGGTTCATGGCTGGTGGGGATGCGTGCGGCTACGAGTTTGGCGCGGTTGCGGAGGCGCTGTTCGACCTGGGTAATGAGGTTGTTCAGGTCGGGTCGGTTGCTTGGGCAGCCGACGAGGCCTCCGGGTGTTTGGTGGTGATTGGCGGCGGTGCGTAGCCGGTTGTGGATGATGGCGGTCAGGTCGCGGGCTTCGCCGCGGGGCGTCATTGCGTTGATTACTTCGTGTTCGGCCAGGTTCCGGTCATGTGCTGCCAGGCGCTTCCAGGCGGCGACGGCGGGGCCCCATGCCGGGGAGCGCCGCAGATCCCCGGCCGGACCGGGGGAGTTGGTGGTGAGGAAATCCGTGAGGTCCTCGTCGGCGGCGAGTTGGGTGAGGTAGTCGTGCTCGGCGGCGAGCTGGTGGAGGGTATCGGTGCTGTCCTGGAGTTCCTGCCGGGTTTCGTGTGCGGTGTGTTCGGCGCCTTCGGCGGCGAGGACCTGGCCCAGGATCTCCGGCCAGCCAGGCAGACCGGTTGGATCAATCCGTTCGTCCGCGTCGGTGTCGGGTTCGACGATGTAGGCGGTGTTGGTGGTCCGGCCGCGGGTCATGCCGACGTAGAACAGTTCGCGGGTAAGCCTGCCTTCGGTCACGACGATGTGCCCGGTGTCGACGGTGATTCCCTGCGAGCGATGCGCTGTGGTCGCGTACCCCAATTCCGCAAATCCGGACAGGTAGCTCCGGTCAAGGTTGATGGTGGCGCCGGTGTCTTTTCTGACGCAGGGCACGGTGCCGGCTTTGGTGGGGTGTGCGGTGATGGTCAGGAGGGTGCCGTTGCGGATGAACCCGCCCATGCTGTCCCTGATCCTTCGGTCGTTGCGGCGGGCCAGGATCACATCCCCGCAACCGGCCGTGAGGCCATCGGACAGGGGCGCGGTGTGCCCGGTGTCAACCGCTCCGGTGGCGGCCCGGTCGTCCTGGGCGCGCCGGTTGAGGACGGTGACGGTGTCATTGTCCGCGGCGATGAGGATGGAGGCCAGCCCTGCCTTCACGTCGGCGGCCCATCCCGCGTAGGCGGCCTCGATCATCCGGTGGTCGGTGCCGGCCAAGATCCGGCCGTGTTGCTGGTACTCGAGGATCCCGTCCCAGTTCCCTGCCCGCAGCTGGAGCGAGGCGGCGCTTTCCCAGGGGTGGGTGAAGCGGTGCAGTGAGGTCAGCCGCACTGCACGGCCGGTGCGGTCGAGCCAGCCGAGCATCCCGCCGGCGTCGATGGAGTCCAGCTGGGCAGGGTCACCGACAAGCACCAGTTTCGCCCCTGCCGCGGTGGCCATTCCGGTGAGGGCGGCGAGCTGGTAGGTGGGGACCATGGACGCTTCGTCGATGATGAGCAGCTGGCCGGGGTGGAGCTGCCAGCGGGCCTGTTCGGCGGTGACGGTGGCGAGGATCTGTGCCGTCTGCTGCCGCCGCCGCTTCTGGATCGGACCAGTGGCCAGAGGGTGTTCCAGGGCGTGTTCGGCGAGGAGGTAGCGGCGGGCGCGGTTGGCTGCTCCGGGGCCGTTGGATTCGTAGAGCCATTTCGTCACGTTTTCCGCTTCGAGTCCCAACGCGTCGCCGAGGACGTCGGCGGACACGGCGGCCGGGGCGAGGGCGACTACGCTGCCGGGGCCGTGGACCTGTTGCCACCCGTCGCTGACGGCTTTCATGGTGGCGGTCTTCCCTGCCCCGGCGGGGCCCGTGAGCGCGTCCAGACGGCGCCGGCTGGTCAGGATCTGGATGGCGGCGTCCTGCTGGTCCGCGAACAGGACGGGCCCGGCACTGCGGGGCGTGGCGGTGACGGCGTCGACGGCGTCCCAGGGCTCCAGGCCGGGCGCGTCGGTGGCGTGGCTGGCGGCCATGATGGCTTCTTCGTCGGCGAGGGTGCGGGTGTTGGTGAAGACCCTGTCGGTGACCGGGTCGAAGACCGTGTGCCCGTCGTTGGCGAGATCAGCCCGGGCGTTGTCAGGTGCGGTGTACCGGTAGTCGTTGAGCGGGACAGAGAGCGTCTGGGCGTCGTCGGCAAGGGCGTCGATCGTCGCTGTGCGTTCGGCGGGGCTGGCCATCCGGATGCCGGAGCAGACGCGTTCGGCCTCGGCGAGCAGATTCCACCGGTTCCAGGTGGCGCGTTTTTGGGCGACAAGGTCCATGACCAGGTGCCCGGTGACCTGCCGCCATTCCGGGGACAGGTCCGCAATCGTGAGGGGCCGGGTGCGGGACTGGTCGACAGTGCCGGTAACCAAGCGTTCCGGCCTGTAGCCAAGGCCTTCGGCCCGGCGGCGCCAGGACGCAAGCCGCTCGCCCAGGGGTACGGGTTGGGCGTCCTTGGCCGTCCGGGTGGACAGGGTGGCCTGCTGCCGCAGCTTCAGGACCGTGGCGTCGGAGGGACTGGTCCCGTGTTCGAGGTTCCAGAGCCGGACCAGCCGGTCCTTCTCCAGCTCGATGATCCGTGCCCGGGCGGAGAACTCCGTGATCAGCCCGGCGTCGACCCCGGATAGCTCGCGGCTGGGGTTGCGTTCGACCGCGACCGGCGCGCGCAGTTCGGTTTCGGTTCCCAGGCTGCGCCGCAGCTCGTCGAAGAGTAGGCCGTTGTAGTGCTCGCTGGCCGCGACCACTGCTTTGTACAGGGTCCGGGAATCGAGAGTGGTCCACGCCCCGTCGCTGGTGCGTTGGACGCGGTTGGCGATGACCAGGTGGGTGTGCAGTTGCGGGTCGCCGGCCCGGGATTCCCAATGATCAAACGCGGCGGCGATGGCTCCGCGGACCGGGACGTGGGCCACGCCGTTGCGGCCCGTCCGGGTGCCGATGGCCCGGCACTCGAGCCAGGCCAGGGTGTCCTGCACGGCGCGGTGGTGCGCCGCGAACACCTGGTCGCGGACGGTTTGTGGGCTGAGCGCCCACAGGACCGAGACCGACTTCGGAACGCTGAACGTCAAGTCGAACCCGGCGACCGGGCAACGCGTTGATGTTCCGGGTTCCCGTCCCGGCCCTGCCGGGACGGTGGCCCTCCGCCCGTGCCGGCGGCCCAGCGGCTCACCGGTGACCGGATGCAGTGCTCCTTCGAAGACTGCCTTCGCCGAATCATCCGTCAGGACGGTGCCGGGGGCCAGGCCGATGCCGTCCATGCCGCTGCCCAGCCAGGTCCCGGGCGGGTTACCAGATTTCGTGTAGTAGTCCGTCAGATTGCGCACGGTTACATCACCATGGGCCGTAGTTTTCAGCAGGTACTTCACCCCGGCATCCGCAGACAGCCGGGCAATGGACATCGTCACCCCAATGCCCCAGGAACGCCCGCGGAACGCGGACAGGCACCGCACCCCGGGCATGGGGTTGTGATGCTGTTACGCCGTTGCTTCACGCCCCTTCATCGTCAGCAATGGGTTCGGGCACATGACCACTTTCCGTCGACAGGCGTGAGTCCTTGCTTGGATGCCAGACGTGTGCATGATCCGGAGGGTGCATGACGCGGATGTGTGCCATGCACCCATTCTTTTTAGGGCCCAGGGACGAGAGTTGTCGCGCCGCGTGGCTATTTATAAATACATGGCCCGCCGATGTGGCGCTTTCCGCTAGTGTTCCAGAGGCGTGGGCGAGCAGCGTTCCGCGCCGACAAATCGGAGGCTCGTGCTGTGGCTGACGAATAAGAGCGGTGACCATTTTCAAATCGGAGCCTGACCGTCTCCCAGCCGAGCGAGACGAGTCCCGGGATTCGATCCGCAAGCAGAAAGACCGGACGTCAGCCTGATAAGCTTACTAATATAGGAGGTTCGGATATGACGATTACCAGCCCCGACCACGCACTTGCTCTGGCACGCCGTGCATTGGCCCGTCAGGATCTGGGCCGTCTGGACTATTTGAGGGCCTTGCGGGAAGCGGTGCAGCAGGGATTGGGGCAGCGGGAGATCGCCCGTGCGCTGCACATCACCCAGTCGGCCATCAGCCAGGCGCTGACGAAGGCTGAATCCAGGGGTGTGAAGGCGATTCCGGAAGGGTTCAGTGGAGCCAGCCCCTACGAAATCGCGGAGCGTTACGCTGCCGGGGACATTGACCGGGACGAGATGATCCGCCAACTGTCCGCGTGGCCCCATGTCAATGCCCCTGACAACACGGAACAGCTGGCCATGGAGTGGAAGGCGATCCTTCCCCCGGACCCTCCCGGAACCTTCGAAGAGGTGGGGGAGGCTTTCGACAGGGGCCTGATCGACGGGGACGCTTACGACATCATCCTGGACGCGGCCGAAGACGCTCCCGGCGTGCCGTGACTACTCTGTAGAGCGTGACTACTGACGATCAGGCTTACCGCGCACCGTGCCCAGCTGGAACGCCTGTGCGCTGACGGCGGACCGCTGACGGCCCACTCCCGGTACGCGACAACCCAGAATCCGGAATGGTTCAACGTCAAGCGGCAGCAACCGCGCCAGGAACGACGGGCCCTGCACAACGAGATCCTTGCCGACTTTGTCGCGGCGCATCCGGAAGTGCTGCGGAACCGGAAGGCCATCGTCCTTGCCGGCCCGCCGGGGGCGGGGAAGTCCACCGCACAGGATGCGCTGATCGCGCAGACCCGGACGGGCCCGGAACACTGGCTGTCCATCAACCCCGATGACTTCAAAGACGAGCTGCTGGTCAAGGCCCTTGCCGACGGCAGCTATGACAGCTACCTGGTTCCGGATGAGGTGCGCCAGATGGAAGCAGCGGGGGAGAAGTTCTACCCGCGCGAGTTGGCGGCTCTGGTCCACAATGAATCCTCCATCCTGGCCAAGAAAGCGATCCGGGACGCCCTTGAACGGGGGGACAACATCATCATCGACGGCACGCTGTCAGGTGAGAAGAACGCCCGTGCGCAGCTGGACGCTTTGCAGGCCGCCGGCTACGACGTGAAGGGAGACCACCCGGGCAGTCAGCGAGGCCCGCACCCTGGGGCGGTGGGAACGCGGCTACCTCGAGGCCGAGAACGGCACGGCCACAGGCCGTGACGCCGAGCTGGGAGGCCGGTGGGTTCCGCAGTCGTTCCCGGCCTCGCTTTTCACCACTGCCGGTGCCAAGGAGTCCATCTGCGCGGCCAACGCCGCCGCCGTGGCCGCCGACTACGGATGCGTCAGCGAATACATCGTGTACCGCGTGGTCGACAAGGACGCCGGTCCCAAGCTGGAAACCACCAAGGGGCGCGCGAAGCCTGACGGGCCGCTCGTCGATGGAGAGACCCTGGCCGCCGTCCGCGCCGCCTCAACAACGCGCGCGCCGCAGCACAGAGGGCGGCCACAAGCCGCCAAGGACTTCGGGCGGTAACGACCAGTACTCCCCGGCGGAGCCGTTCCGTCTAGGCCTTGTCTTTGGCCCACCATAGGAATTCGGCAGCGTGCTGCTGGTGGTGGAAGCCGTCACCGAGAAGCGCACGGAGCAGATTGTTGCTCCACAGGATGAGGCGTCCTTTAGTCCAGGTGGTCGTCTCAGGAGCGGGCAGTTCGAGGCCCCAGAGGGACCGGGCGATCTCTCGTTTACCAGCAAAGCCGGTGTACATGAGGATTGTCAGGTACTCCTTGGGGTAGACGATGCACAGGACCTTCGTGAGCAGCGACTCCTTGAAGCCCTTCATCGCATTAGGGGTGGAGTCGTTGATGAGCGCAGTAAGGCGGTCCTCCAACGCGGATGGCGACGTGCCGCGAAGCAGATATTCGATAGTCCTGCGGACTTGGGCGGCGGCGGCGTCGGCGCCCATTTCATTCCAGGCTTCATTGAAGACAGACATGTTTCCCGGGTTCGCGCCGACGTTGGAGTTGGCGAAGTCCTTCAGATCCTGTGGGTTCGCCTTGGGCAGGCCTTCGGCGCTGAACACCTGCTGGTATTTGCTCCAGTACGGGGCGACGTTGGGCACAGGTTCGGGTTCTCGCCCGAGAAACTCAGCCTTGAGTTCATTGGCCCGCGCAAGCTTCTCGGGATCGACGTCCCCGGGCTTC
Source organism: Arthrobacter sp. 01T428 (assembly GCF_056398685.1). Lineage (NCBI taxonomy): Bacteria > Bacillati > Actinomycetota > Actinomycetes > Micrococcales > Micrococcaceae > Arthrobacter > Arthrobacter sp. 01T428. The sequence goes on from NZ_JBFTPW010000004.1 coordinate 71,760, forward strand.
GGGAACCGCTTCTTGATGTCCTCGAGCGTTGGCAGGGGGATCTTCTGCCGCGCCGGCTCGCCGCGGAGCCACTCGCGTCCGCAGTGCTCGCATTTGAGCTTCCGCTGCGTCCCCGACAGCATGTCCACGCGCACGACGTGTTCATCGGTATGGCAGGTGGAACAATCGAGATCAATTGCCATAGGAAGTACCTTCCGAACACGCTAAATATGGCCCCGACATAGGGCCACCCAAACGGTAACAGCTTCAGCTTGTTTATTGCGCTGAGGGACTTTGCGTATCTTGTGGCTTCATGCGCGTCCAATGGGTGACTGCTTCCCGGAAATGGCGGTAAACGTGGCCTTCTAATGAACCGCCTTGATGTGATCCGCATCGATGTGGCGAGCTGTAATGTATGCATCACGTGGGATCGCGGTTTGTTTGTCTGGAGGGGAAATGGACGAGGATTCGGGCGAAGAAAGCTCCTGGCAGCCTGAAATCACAGGGGTTGGAGGGAGACGGTGGCCTTTCATTCTTGCGATCGTTGTCCTGTTATTAGTGGCGGCCGGCATGGGTGCAGGCTTCGCCTACAGCAACAGCTCCGCACAGGCGTGGCGAGAAAGCTCGACGCAGGCTGCCAGCGACCTGGCATCCACAAGGCAAGACCTCGCATCCGTCACCCAGGAGAGAGATCAGCTCCGTGGAGTACGCGACGAGTTGACCCGGACCCAGAGCTCACTGGCTGACATGACCTCACAGTTCAATGCGGTCTCGGACAGGATCCGCTCCCTTTCCAATGAAAAGGCCCAAATCGGTGATCAGGCCGCTTTGATGACCGAATTCCTGGCGATGTCCCACCAAGTCACCCAAGAAATGGATCAGTGCATCTCGGCACTGCAGACCCTCGAGGGCTACCTGGTCAACTCCAGATCCTATGATTCCGTGTCTCTGGGAAACTACACCCAGGGGATCAACAAGGGCTGCAACCAGGCACGGGCCGATAGCGATGCGTTGTCGAAGAAGCTGGGGGGCTGATGTTCACCGTCCGAACCGCCCACGCCCTTGCGGCCACCGTGCTGGTGCTGACCGCGGCAGCTGGGTGCTCGCTAGCGCCGGTTCCGCCCCCGCCCTCCGGCGCTCCATCCGACGTCCCATCGGGCCGCCCTGCAGCCGGCCCCGCTGTTACCCCCGTCGCCGGACCGACGGTGACTCCCGCCGGGTTCTCGGACTACGAACGGGCTGCCCTTAGGGTGCGCAATATTGGCTGCGGTGGAGTCGCCAGCGGATCAGGCTTTGCCATCGGAGACCACGTGTTTATTACCAACAGACACGTCATCGGAGGTGCCGCGGTCCTTCAAGTGAGCACTTATGACGGACGCGATATCGATGTTGTGGCCACAGGCGCCGTGACGATCGCTGACCTGGCGCTGGTGTGGACGCGCGATCCACTTCCCAAGACGCTTACGCTGGCGTCGTCCGACCCAGCCGTGGGTGCGAATGTGACCGCGATCGGCTTTCCACTCGGCGGCCCGTTGACTACGACTCACGGCAAAGTCCTCGGTTACGCGCAGGACCCGATCGGATGGTCGGTGCTCCCTATGTTGGTGAACGATGCACCGATCGAGCACGGCAGTTCGGGTAGTCCCTTGATTGACGATGCCGGGCACCTGGCCGGCGTCGTCTACGCGGGCGGGGGTAGCGAGTACGCTGTGCCGGTCGAGGTTCTGAAGGAGGTGCTTGGCAACCCAAGCGCCTATTCCCATTCAGCCGCCTGCGATGGCGTCGTCAATGGGCCGGGATCCTAGTCGGAGTCAGCCGCAATCTTTGGCGCTTGCCGCTTTGGGGGGGATGTCTCCAGCGTGGAGGTCCTTCTCTTGCGCGATTGTGCAGAACGAAACTAAGAGCCGATAAGGGATCCCTCACCGGACGAAGGCAGGTGAAGATCCTGGTGTTGTTCTGTCAGCGATGTATGGCGCGCGGGAACAGGGGGGCCCACGGCTCAGCGGTTCTCGTGAGGTGAAGCCAATGCTTTCAGTTCCCGCGTCAGAGCGAGGGTGGAGTCCAGATCGTCGCGGTTGTAATCCAAGAGCTGCCGCTTTGTGTCCTGTTTTGACCTGCCGGATTCGTCTTTCATCCTGAGGTACAGGCCTTGCGCTTCCATCCCTCCGGCGACATTGGAGTTGCGTGGGAAGGCGAAGTATTCGGCCAGTCCTTTCAACCCGAGACCGGGTGCCGGAAACCGCATGCTCCTTTGAGCCCATACGTACAGGTCGCAGTGCTTCCGGCCGGCGAGCGGATCCTTGGTCCCGAGCCTCGCGGCGGCCCTGCGTGTCGCCGGGAGGTCGGCCCCGCGGCCTGCCCAAGTCACGATCGGAAGCTGGGGGTGCGTGTCGAGAAGCCGTCCGAGGTCTTCGAGAAGCCCTCGTTCGTCCGCGTCGGTGTCGTCGGCCCACAGCTGGTGGACCTGCGGGGGGTCGAAGCCTTTCGCCACGACGGTGCCGGCCAGCCAGACACGCTCCCCGAACGGCTGCGTCAGGTACTCGAGGTCGAGCACGATGAACCCGTCCCCGACGGGCGGCGGGGCCCCGAAGAACTGGGCAAAGCCTTCACGGTACGCGCGCGCATGGTGTTGCCAGCGCTCGGCCATCGAAGGAGAGCAACGCCGCTGCCCAGCCTGGCGGAGCGCCGCGGCGAGTGCGCCTGGATCCCATTCGAGCAGGTCGAGGTAGTCGTGCACCCCGAGGTCTGAGAGAGCCTTTTCGTACTCGGGGCCGACGCCGAACAGGAGGCTTACGTGTCGGCGGGCGGTCACGCTCTGCAGGACCTCGTCCCGGCGCACACCGGTGCAGACATGGCATCTGCACAAGCGGGGCTCCATCGGCGTGATTCGGGATTGGCGGACTAAGGCGAGGTAGCTCGTCACCTGTGAGATCCGGTGCGGTGGGATGGCAACTTCGACAGGGTAAGGTTCACCGTCGCGGCGAAGCACCATGAGACCTCTGGGATCATCAGTTCCCTTGGTGCGGTGCGGTGCCAGGAGCAGCCAGTAGAAGGCTAGCTCGATCTCGTCGTGGGGCTGGACGTCCTTGTGGGACTTGTATTCGATGGGCCATAGGGCCCCGCCCTGCGGGTCTATGCCGTCGGGCATCCCGTAGATCTTGAGCTCCACATTAAAGAGGAGGGGCGGATGCAAGATGACCGTGCCCTCGGCGAGCAGTTCGTCGAGCTCTTCGATGGATTTGAGCTCGACGGTGGGGGCCATTGCGTCGACCCGGTCATGGAACTCCTGGCCCTGAGCAATGAGGTCAAGGATGAAGTCGTCGAAGAGGTCGGCCGGGTCGAGCTCGCCGCGGTGCAGGAGCGAGTACGTGTAGGGGCAACGGACGTAGGTCATCAGCTCGGTCTTGGTCACCCATTCCTGGGAAAGCTCCGACGCGGCTGGGGTGATCATGCGTGGCACCTCGCCTTCTGCGCGAGCCAATAGTCCTGGCTCCGGAACAAGGCGGTGATGATGGCACCGGTGGATTGGTCGACAACGACACCGATGCCGCCGCGTTGGCGCATCTGGCGGTTGGGTCCGTAGTCGTTCTGCTCGTAGGTCACGTCGGGCTGGTTGAGGGCTTTGAGCAGTTCGGTGTCGGCGATGCCGCGTTCCGCGGCTCGCTTGCGCGCGTGGTAGGTCAGGTGCCAGATGGGGGCGGGTTCATGGGTCTGGTCGAACATCTTTTGGCTCTCTCTGTCGACGGCGCATGTGCGCCGGTGGGTGGGTGAGAGCCAGGTCCATCCCGTACGCTTGGGAGTGGTGGGACCGTGCGTACGTGCGGATCCTGGCGCGAGGGGCCCGTTGACGCGGGCCCCTCGTTGCATTTCCGAGTCAGCTGTTTGCCTCTTCGCCGGCGGACTGTGAGGTGGTGCCCGGCGGGTTCGACGCTGTGAGGATGTCGCTGGCCAGCATGCCGTGCTCCATCCCGCTGAGGATGACGAGCTGCCGGCGTAAAACGGCTTGGTCCTGCTCAACCAAGGGCTTCAGTTCGTGCCAGACCCGTCTTGCTGCGTCGACGAATCCCACTAAGTATTCGGTTGCATCGAGCCCCAAGTCGCGTCCTTTGCCGGAAAGATCCTGGTAGGCGACGTCCTCAGACCCGTTCTTGAGCAGCCACGGGCCGAGAGTTTCGAATTCTTTGCCGACGTCGAGGTAGCTTTGCGTTCCGCTCGCGTCATCCGCCCACCGCACCATGTATATCGGATCTTCACCGGCTTCTGCCTCGAGCTGCTCCACGACCAGCTCGTCCATGTCCTGGAGCTCCTTTACGGTCGCGGCCTCTCTTGCCCAACGAGCACCTTCGTCGGCGCCCACGGCCCGATGTCCCTTGGGGGTCGTGCGCTGGAGGCGCAGTGCCGCGCGCAGCGACTCTATCTTGGCGCCGACGCCCTGGCCTTTGGCCTCCAACGCTTCGCGGAGGGCCTGCTGGCAGATCTCGGATGCGTTCAGATCCGCGGTCTTGACCGAAGCCGCCAGCGAGTCCTGCAGATAAATGTTCAGTCGAGCCATCGTTCTTCCTCTTTCCTCGTATGCACAGTATGCGTTTGTATAGAGTGCATGTCAATGAAGCCCATTCGACTTATGGTCGGGGCCCCAAACAAATAAACGGTTGCCCGGAATCTAGAGGTTTACGAGACGCGTGCGGCCAACCGGCCGGCGAAGCGGTTCGGTATGTGAGCTAAGCATCGCTCGGGATGCAGTTGGGATCGCGATCAGGGGAATCAGGCGCGGGGGAGGATGTCCGTTAGCCGGTCCTCCACCGGACAAGCCAGGCCCCGGACTGCAATGGATCAGGCCGGGGTTGTTGCCGTTGTCCACCGAAGTCGCACGTCCGGACAGTACCAACACGTCCTGCACACAGCCCGGAATTTGGTCGTAATACTGCCTCTACCGGGCTTCGTATTCCGTCACCGCGAAGCGTGAACCTCGCATGCCTGTTGTTAGACCTGAGCGGTGGGACCTACAGAATTAAGCACGGTCATTCCTTACCGAGGAACACGTCCGACGTATTCTTCTCTGCCAGCGCCGCTGCATATGCATCGGCGACTTCAACTGCGAACTGCATGATTTGGTCCACCCGTTCGTGACTAACCCAACCCGGCGGGGTGCGACCTGTCCACCGCGTCCCGGCGGACCCGAAGAGTGACTCGGCCCGCCTGCGGAAGTCCTCAGTCGTAAGTGCCGAGATCGGGATACCGGTATTCTGGCCTGCAAACGCCCCGTACGGCACAGCAACCTGACCATTTGGAAAGAGTGCAAGCACTCCACGCTCCCCACTCTTGGCCGGCCCCTTCGCAGCGAGGCTGACGTAGCCCGAGTATCGCCATACGAGGTGACCCAGTGCTTGCCACCGCTTGACGAGCACGCTCATCGCCTCCCTGATCTCAAGGTTCTCGCACAGCGCGATGAACTCGTCGAGACTCAGCGGCTTCTCGGACTGCTTGGCCTGCTCGACTTGAGCCGTGAAAGAGTTCGGCGAGATCACGGCGCTGAATAGAGGGGCCCAGGGACTCCCTGAAATTCGAACCGCTTTGGCTTCTACCAGCCACACCGCAATTCCGTGCTCTGCATCGTGCTCGGCAAGTTCGTTCAGGTATTGCGCTACTGCCCGGAACTCATCTCGGTGCTCCTCCGCCACGACGACAAGACCCCGAGCGCCGCGCGCGATAGCGTACGCAAGGCCTCGGGTTAGGTGGTCATGGTCGGCACGTCCGTACTGGTTCTCAATCACGAACTCCGGGCCGTCGGACGCCTGGGCCACGATGTCGATGCTCCGGCCACCAGCCGTCGCTACCTCAGTCTGGCCGACAGCCAGAAGGTTTACGCCAATTTCGTCGCCAATGGCATCCAACTGCTCCGCCAGCAACGGCGTGAAGTCCGTTGCCTCGCCCTTCCAAGCTTCGCGGAGCGACCCAAATTCGAGCTTTGCCATCATCGGTTTCACTGGTATGTCACTCGTCTCCACAGTTGGGGCATGCACCAATCAGGGGCCGTTCCATAAAGCACGACTCACAGACATCACCCCTTCGGCCAGCTACATCACGGTCGACGGCGCCGGAGCCGGGCGACATTTCGGCGCAGGTCTGGCAAGGGGGGAGAGTGCGCATCTGCTCCTCGGATGCGTGGTACGGCGCCGGGCCGAGTATCGAACCATTGCTGGCACGATAAAAGTGCGAGCAATCCTCATGGTGCCTTCGTCGCGGAGCTGCGCCGGTCGGCTGGCCATCAAGGTTAATCGGATCCTTGACCCAAATGAGACCCGGATACTCAACGCTTTGGTTCACGTCACTACCCTAGACCCGCCCTCCGACACTTTGCCTCTGAGATGCCGGGATTCCTGGGTTAAAGCGCACCGTCGCATTTGGAACCGTTCGAGTACGACAAACTCTTAGCAGTGTCCCGGAGATAGTGCCTTCGGCCGCCTGCCCCGAGGATGCTGGTCGCGAGCTCAGCCACTGGTGCCCATCCGATCACGCGCGCAACTCACAACGGCGGACAAATCGAGCCCGTAGGTTGGCCCGTCGCCTGAACCGTACTCCTCGAGTCGGGCCGCACCGCGCTCGAAGAGCCGCAGCGCGCCAACGCTGTTCCCTCGGGCGGCGTGGGTGAGCCCGACGCAGATCTGGGCGAGACCTTGCCAGAGGTTGCGTTCTTGGGCCGGCCCAGCTTTCCATCGGGCCTCAAGTACCTCATGGGCGGCAAAGGGCCGGCCCGCTTCCACCAGGCTCCGGGCCGAGACCAAAGTCTCCGCCGGCGGCAACGGTTCCTCGGAGACCGGCTCCACTCCAGCGCTTCCGTATGGCAGCGGCCGTCCAAGAGCGTCTCGTGGCCGGGCCTGCCTCGGGCGTCTTGAAGCATCCCGATCCCGGTCGCCGGTCATTGCAGCTTCCGCTCTGAGCGTCCGTGGAACTTACCAACCTTCATCCGCCCAATGCTACGGCCCCGCCCTTCGAACATGCGTTTCGCTGCAGAGGGTGCCGTCAGGAGGGCGGCCGCGGGAAAAGAAATGATCACCGCTGGGCGCACCGCGGAGGGTGGTCCTTCGAGCCAAGCACTTCGCTCTTGCCCGTGCTTTGAATTCTCGGTGTGCGTTCAAGGATCCTTCACTGGGACAGTTCGAGAGTGGGACAGTTCGAGAGTGGGACAGTTCGAGAGGTCTTTGGATGCGGCTACGCGCGGCACACCCAGAAAAAGTTCCTGCCGTGGGTGAGGATTGAGCCATGACAGCGCGCAACCGCAGCCTAACCGCCGCGATCTACAAGCAGACCGGGTCCGTGCCTGTGATCCAAAGTGCATCCTCATGAAGCAGATGAGGCTCCGGTACTCCGGAGGATGCAGGCTGTGCGGTGCCTCTCTTCCGGCAGGGACAGAAGCGATCTACGAGAGCGAGACGAAGACCGTCCGCTGCTTGGGATGTGCCACCGTGGCTGCAGAAACCGTGTCCCCCGACCCGGAATCACCTTGTGATGCGTCGTTGTCCACTGAGCCCGGAGTAGCCGGTTCGTCCGCCCGACGCGAATATGAGCGCCGCAAGGCGAAGGACAAGGAAGAGCTCCGCGAGAAGTGGGGTCGCTTCGGCGGCCTCGCCGTCGCCCTCTCCGACGAGCGGCAAAGCACCAAGTCCTGGGACAAGGGTGCGATCGGTGAGGAACGCCTCGGCGCCCGGCTAAATACCCTGGCCACCGATGGCCTGGCTGTCCTCCACGACCGGCGCATCCCCGGCTCGAAGGCCAACATCGACCACATCGCCATCACTCCCGGTGGAATCTGGGTGATCGATGCCAAGCGGTACAAGGGACGGCCTGAACTGAAGATCGAGGGTGGCATCCTTCGCCCACGCGTCGAGAAGCTCCTAGTTGGCCGCCGTGATTGCACGAAACTGGTTGATGGGGTGCTCAAACAGGTCGATGTCGTGCGCGACCTCGTCGGGGATGTTCCGGTCACCGGGGCGCTGTGCTTCATCGAAGCAGACTGGCCCTTGATCGGGGGCGCGTTCTCGACTCGTGGCGTTCACGTGCTTTGGCCGAAACGATTGGCCAAAGTGCTTATGGAGCAGACAGCCGGCGACGTTGATGTGGCGAGGACGCGTGAGTCGGTAGCCTCGCGGTTCAAGCCGGCGTGATGCCAGGTGACTATGTTCGAAGCTGTTCGGAAGCACGCTAAGGGATCCACTATCGGGCGCTGTGGGGTCGACCACCGGCTTACGGGCATGGTGCGAGGGCTCTTTGGACCGAACAGCGTGCTCGGTTACTTGCCCACTGGTTCTAGGCCGTCGCCAACAAGGGTTCGGTGTCATTGTGCCCTCGCCTGCACCCCGCGGTTCCCTCGTCTGCACCCCGCGCCGCGAAAAAGGCCGTGGCCTGGCGTGCCGGAGGCACCCAGTGAGGGGAAGGCATCGGAGAATTGACCACGGCGTCGCGCTTGAACGAGCGTCCGGAATGGAAAGGATGACTTATGGATCCAACGGGTCAGAAACCAGGACTCCCACCGGGAGGCTGGTCTGCGGATCCCTACGGGTCCGGAACCTCCAAATGGGGAGACAGCGCCGGGCAAGCCGAAGACGATACCGGCACCCAGAGTCCGCTGGCTGCACGGATCCCCGGACTACGGCTTCCCCGGCCTATGCTCGGAGCCCACGCGCCCGTATACACCCCTTACATCTGGATGCTCCTTGCCGTGCCTGTCCTGGCTGCCCGCGGCGACGTCGTGCGCATCGTAGCGGCGATCCTCCACGCCGGCTCGGTCACACCGGCCACTGTGGTTCTTTTCTCTGCCGTGATGTCCTTTGGTGCCACCGGTCTTCTGGGCTACCTGGACTGGCGGAAGCTGCGCGGCGTCGGGGTCGTACGGCCTTTCCATTGGATCTGGGCCTTCCTGCCCACGGTCTATGTCATCGGCCGGACAACCGTCATCAGGAAAGTCGCCCCGCGCAGGGGCCTAGCACCGGTATGGGTGCTCATCGCCTCATTCCTCCTGATCGCGTTGTACCTCAACCATGTCATCTAGACACGCTCGCCCACACCATCGCCCAACAAACCGCAGGCTAACACTCAGCGGCGGGACGTTCGGCTCTTCTGTGCAGATTCTTCTGCCTCGGCTTTGGCGGACTGAACGATCTCGAGGAAATCCGCCCGTTGCAGGTAGTCCTCGCCTGGTCCGCGGATGACCCTGCCTAGGTAGGGGTCGCGTTGTTCCAGTTTACTGTTCCCGTGTTGCAGGGTGGTGTAACCGGCTTCGCGCTCCGCCTCTGCTTTTATGGCTACATATGGGATCAGGATCCCGACTGAAAAGCCGCTCACGAGCATGGCAGCCGCAGCGGTGTACATGGGCCACAACAGGGGGGTGCCCGAGACGTTCAGGACGCCCATGATGGCGAGCAAGGCCAAAGTAATAGTCGTACTTCTGAAACGCATGCGCAGCAGCGCGAAGGCTGTGGGCCCTGCCAGTAGCCGACCTTCAGGATCGCTGGTTACCAAGTCACAGCTCCATATCCACCATTGAGTAAGCCGGAGGGCAGAGTGCTCACATCGGCCGGCTTCGTTCGCTTGAATACCCCATGCCCCAGTGAACCACGAGGTTGTCGCGGTTTGCCTGAGGACCGTTCAGACGAAACGCCACACGGATAGCTCCGGACTCACACCATACGAGGCGGGGACATCCCTGATCGGTCCGAAATCGGCGACCTGGTCAGTAGGCTCGTAGGTGGTCCTGGATCAGGCCGTCTCAGTGGTCCTCAATTGGGTTGACATACCCAGGAAGCATGAGCAAGAGCCGTGAACACAAGCGGCAATCTTCGACGTGAGGTGCTCAATAGTGGCAAAAAGTAGCGGCCAACTCGGCTGGTGGCGCAGAGGAAACTTAAGGTGGAGGCTTGCGTGCCTCGGCGTCAGCCTGGGTATCGCAGCGGCATTAGTTCATCTTCTCAGTTACACACTGCCCACCTTCAACCCTGTCTTCGTCCTCTACTATCTGTTCTACCTATTCCCTGAAGTCCTTGTTATGACGGTGCTTGGGGTGGCAGTTTCCGGCGCAGTAATCGTTGCCAGGTTGGCGGTGGCCGAGGAAGCGACCCGCAAGACGCGGGCAGTTGTCACGGGAGTCGTTGCACTGATGACTTCAGGCGCAATGGCCTTCGCCCTCTACAGCCTGGTTCAGTCAGGGAACCCCTGGGTAGTCTCGGGCGTCACAGGGGCTCTGGTGGGCAGCGCATTCGCCACGGTTACCTACCGCCACTCCGAAGGCTGAAACAGGACCCGTTCCCCCGATTGCTGCTTACCCTCGTAGCCCCGACGACCGTCTTCGCCTAATAGGCCAATCCGAGGCTGACCATGCAAAACCGAGCGGCGCGGTGCCCGAAAAAGGATCCTCTGCCGGACGCTATCGGTGAGCGACGAGCGCGTACGGTGAGAGGGGCACCGGGCTTCTCAATGATTACGCTTCTTACATGACGACGAAGAATAGGAAGAAGAGAAAACGACCGTCCACCAACAATTCCCGCAACCAGACCCCAAACTCCGCGCAAATTCCTCGCCCTTCCGTCACGGAATACTTCACTCTAACTTCGGTTCCAGTGTTCCCTTACGGCCCGGCCGGGTCTCCTAAAGGCGGGGAAGGAGACTACGACATCACCTATATACTCGGTGTTCCTGGGGCCGATGATGTCACTACGGCGGGCCTCGACGTGGAGAAACTGCTCAAGTCGGGGAACTCGCTGATTGTGGGAAGCTCGTTTGTCACCCAATTGGTCCCCCCGGACGGCGGCGAGCCGTCCTCGGCGGAGGTACTTCCCAATTCGTCGGGTCGGCTTGCCCGGGTTCGGATATCCGTTTCGGCCAAGTCGTTCGGGGAAGCTGAGACGATCGCTTCCAACCGGGTTATGCCGCTCTTGAGTTGGCTCGCGTTCACGACTGACACCGCGGTCGACGCGGTCGCTCTCGTCATGAAGGAGAGAGCCACGAACATCATCCAGATTGGCGCGACCATCGCTGGCAGGGTCAAAACATTACCCGGCATCGAAGGAACAGCCTCGACTGAGCTTGCACCTTTCCTGTCCGCATACCGCGAAGGAATGTCGTCCAACTCCCCGCTCTACGAAGCGCTCTCGTTCTATAAGGTCCTCGAAGGCATCAAGGCGCATGACACCAGACGCCGTCGCGCTATGAAGGGCGCTATGGCTAGCCCAAGCCCTCTCGCCCAGGTCCTTCCTTCGCGAGCCGAGGAGCTACCATTTTCCGAAGAGATGGAACGAGCCCCTTTCATTCCGTTCCTTGGGGAATCCTTTGAGCAGATCACCAACTCTGTCAGCGACACGATTCGCAATGCCATTGCCCACCTGTCGCAAGGTAAAGATGGCGTCAAGGTGGCGGACAGTATCGAGGACGTCCGCGTGTGCAGAAGGATTTCCCCCGTGCTTCGGCATATGGCCCGTCGTGTTATCGAGGACGAACTCAAGTTACTTCAGACTGAATCACCTGCCGAAGCAAACGGTGCTGCCAGGTCCACTGCCGACGCCGATAAATAGTCCAGATCGGGGGCGGTCCGCCCGTTGGCAGACCCTCTCTACCAGACGACCGCGATGTCGGCCCCCTAGGAGCGGATGTCCAGCTCGGGCCATGCCTCGAGCATCTTCCGAGTAGTTTCAAGCTCTGGCCCGAAAATCATGGCTATTGTGCGTGCTTCCGGAAGGAAATCCTGATGAATCAGGGAGGCTTCTTCAAACCGCTCCGGCAGATTGTCAGCATTCCCCGGATACCATGTGACGGCGGTTGGCTTTCCTGCGCCGTTGATCTTTTCCACAATGTGACGATCGTGGAGCGAATGGCCAAGGAACAGGACGTGCGTGCAACGATCAAGAAGTACGTCGAATTCGCTCCAGAGCCCCTCTCCTCCTTGAAAGCTGTCAGCAGTTTTCGTCGAATCCGGAAGCATGAGCGCGGGAATCCCGTGGGTGTTGTTGTAGCCCTGATCCGCGGGGAACCTGACAACTGGGCCGGCATCAGTTCGATACCAGCCCACCGCGCCGTGGAGATGCAGAACCGGAATCGAATTCTCCGCCCAATCTTTCCAGCCCACCCCGAAGGGCTCTAGGACGTCGGTTTGGAATCGTGAGGACTTGAACCCATCCGGGGTCTGGAAACCGAGAGCATCAAGACCAACTTCAATTGCCGGGTCGTAGTTCGTGGTGGCAAAAGCAAAGGCTGTGGCCCCCTCCAACTCCTTAAACAACGAGAGGAGGGCGCCATAGGCGTTCTTGGCTAGGTCAGCATCAACCCGCCTAACCCCAAAGTTGCGGAAGAGGTTCTTACGGATGATCTCAACGATTGCTTCGGAGCGCTGACGAGCTTGGGGGAGCCAAACCTGGAATCCGGGCGGTTCATCGTGAGCAGTCGTTCCGCCTATCCTTCTCATCTTCTCGATGAGATCCAAACCCCGCTGGAACGCTAGGAACTCGCCAAGATTCATTTCGAACTGATCACCGGGAAGATCAGGGAAGAGCCCGATCACATCTGCGGCCCCGGGCTCTGCACGCTCTAGGTCTTCGCGGAGACTCTGCGCCCAGTCAGTCATAAGCGGCATCGGCCGGTTATCGCGCCCGAGGAGGCGGCTTGCTCCAGCACCCGCGATGACAAGGATTCTCCGATCTTTGGGTTCCATGAGTCTTTTGTACATGACGTCCCAGTTTTATTACCGCAATTACCAACATCTGCTTGTCCGTAAGCCGGTCGATCATCGGGCCCCCAGCTCCCTAAAGACTGTCTGTGCGGATGCTGGAGCTGACATGCCCGTATACCCGGCCCGACTAAATGCCCGGAAAGGTGCCCCAACTGCAACACCACTGGCGCCTCACAACCCTAAGGATTTGAGATACTAAGGTTTCGAGACACTCAACAGGTACGGCAAAGAACGCTCGTTGCACGTCCGTCCTTTGGACAGGAAGAATGAACTATTGGTAACGCGCATACCTGATGAGCCGACGGGGGCACCCGTCAAAGAACATCCCTCGCCAACTGTGGCGACTGTAAAACAGCTGTACGCCTCGGCGTTCCGATGCGCGAAGCCCGATTGTCTCCGCCCGCTCTACAAGACGAATGACGACACCGGTGACCTCGTCTTGAACAGTCGTATTGCACACATTCACGCCCGTCGCGCCGGAGGGCCGCGGTGGATAGAAATGTCTGCAGAGGACAACCGGAGCGCATCGAACCTCGTGCTCCTGTGCATAGAGCACTCTTATGAGGTGGATGACTTCCCCATTCTGTTCCCCGCCGACATGCTCCGCCAATGGAAAGCCCTTCAGTTTGAGGAGTATCAGCAAGTCGAACGAGCCTGGCCGCTCAATGATGCAGAAGCCGGCCAAGTAATCGGCGCGTCGATACAAGCGGTCGACTTTCATCATGCAGGTGCGATCCTAGAGGGAGTCCGCGCCGCGGAGCGGCTCACCCTGACGGCTCGAAACGTCCGGCGCGGCCCGGCGACCGAAGCAGCCGCATGGCGTGCTACCAGAGCCCGCGCACGTAAAAGCACTGCGTGGGACCAAGACGGCAACACGATTTATGCGGAACCGTCCTCGCTCGAGACCCGACAGCACAAGGCCGCACTCCAGGAGGCGCTCACCCAAGCCTGCGAGCAGCTCATTCCCGCCGTCGACGATGTTAAAGTTGAGCTCGCGGCAGCCAAAGCGAGTCGCCCGTCCATCGCGCCTTGGGTTTCTTGGGTATCCCGTGCCGTCGACGATGTCGTAGCCGCATCAGGAACATGGCCCGACACACCTGAGTTGAACGACGATGGCCAGTTCGAGGCCAGATTGAACAACCTTGCTCAGGCCACAGATGCTCTCAGCGCAGCCTGGCGCGGTGAGCAAGTCCAGTCGCCTCCACCTGTACCGCAACCGAAACCACCTGCAGTTGAACACAACCCTATGCAGGACCATCTGGCACTGCTTGAGAGGGCTCGCCCCTACGCGCGGGTTCATCATCGTCCCTACGACGCAGCGCTGCGCGCAGAACTTGCGGAGGCCGCTTCGGCCGCTTCCGAAATTCCGCCTGTAATGTCTGCCTTCGCCTTGGGACTCGGTGCGACATGCAGTCTCGCCGCTGCGGTCGCCGCGAATGCAGAAGATGACGAGCTAGCGGTCCTGACAGATCAAGACGCCAAACGCCGACCGTTGTCTGTTGCGTTTTGCCTGCTCGCCGAGACCGCACGGATTTCTGAGCAACGCGGCCGTCTCGTTGCACAAGGGCATGCTGAGACAGCCCTCCTAGCCCTCTGGGACAGCGTCGATTGGTCCGACCCCAGTTCTTGGGACCCCAAAGATCTGAACCTCGAATCCGCCCTTTGGACCGGCGCGCGACTCACCTCGTCCCAAGCCGTTGCGGATAGGCTGACCTGCGCGTTGGAGCAGCAGCCTGGCATTCTCCTCCTCCTCGTTAATGCTTGCGCAGGCTGGGTTGAGAATCTCGACTCAGAGACCATGGAGGTGCGCGATCGCCGCCGCCGGTATCGGCAGCTCCCTCCGTGGTTCCCGGTGCAAGCCGTCGTAAAAGCAGCCGCCTCAGCGACGCCGGTGACCGTGGATCAGTTCGGGGAGACCGTCTCTGACGATGCCGAATCGCTGCTGGCTCAGGTACTTTGGGCTGCGAAACACGAGCCCGCCTAACCGTAAGCCGAACCTGACAGCCCAACAGCCTCTCACCGACTCGCGTTGTCGGTCCTCCGAGACTGAGGCGTTATGTCCTTGAAATAGTTGTTTTCCCCGGATGGTGACAGAGCTCGTTGAGCGGAGGTCACTTCCAACCCAAGGGTCTTGCAACCCTTGGGATACGAGGCGTCTCGCCATCCCGACGATCACTTTGGCGGCGACACGCCAGTTTCGCGGAGTGGCGGGGTACGTCCACGGTCAGTGATTCCCGTAACCATGTCTCAAAACCTTCTGGTTGAATCGGTGTATTTACGGTCAGTTACGAGACCACCATTTGCTGTGGATCGCAGCGGGCGCTATGTGGCCTGGGTTCCAGCGGAGCTGATGGCCGTCTGGTGGCGGTACAGCGTCGCGCGGCTCCATCCGACGAGCGCGGCAGCGTCTGCCGCGGTGCGTCCACGTTTGCGGGCATCGGCGACGATTGCGAGCTTTTCCGTAATGACCTCCGGGTTGATTGGTGGTCGGCCGAAGCGGGTGCCGCTTTGTCTGGCTGCGGCGATTCCGGCGTTTACGCGTTCGACGATCAACTCGCGCTCGTATTCGGCCAAAGTGGCAAGAATGTTCAGCATCATCCGCCCGGTTGAGGTTCCCGGGTCGATTCCGTCCGAGATGGATCGGAGGTGCACACCGTGTTCGCGCAGCAGGTTGACGGTGTTGAGGACGTCGATCAGGGACCGGCCGAGCCGGTCGACCCGCCACACCACGACAGTGCCGCCGGCTTCGGCGTACTCCGGCAGCTTCTTCATCCCGGGACGCTCGATCGCCGTCCTGCTTCCGGAGGTCGGCGAACACGTCGCGCTTCTTGGACCCCTGCGGGCGAGGAGCGTCGAGTTGGAGTTGGGCGTCCTGGCTGGCGGTGCTGATTCTGGTGTACCCGAGTTGGCTCACCCCACGATCCTGTCTCGGAAATACCAAAATCACGCCGCGAGACACGATGAGCAGTGAGACGACTTTGCAAGACGCCCGTCCTGGTCGTTCTTAGCGTGGCCGCAACGGGCTCGCTCAACCGGATGCACGTTGAACGTACGTCGTACATGTTCCAGGCGGGCGAACCGATCGTCTATCAGTACGTCAGGATGGACCACATCAGCCGGTTCCTCGTTGCATCGACACTCGTGCACGAAGATGACCAGCTCGGCACCCGCGTGGGCGCTTTCGACTGGGACGCGTTCTGGGCTCGCGCTCAGGCCTACACGGCAGGGCAGCCCGATCCGAGCGGCTCGACCATTCCCCAGCAGCTCGTCAAGAACATCTACCTATGGCCTAACCAAGATCCCGTGCGCAAGGGCATCGAGGCGGTACTTTCAGAGGAGGTCGACTTCATGGTGCCGAAGAAGCGGATCATGGAGCTGCACCTCAACTATGCGCAGTTCGGCCCGAAACTCTTCGGTGTCTGCGCGGCGACCTGGTACTACTTCAACACACCGCCGTCCGCCGTGACCGAGTACCAGGCGGCACAGCTCATGGGTGTGCTGCCGCTCCCTGACAAGGTGAACCGCGCGCCCGGTGGCGGGATTGACCTTGGACCCAACTGCGGACGCCAAGGCGGTCGACCTGGTCAATGGCGCGGCCAATGTCTGGGTACCGAAGCAACTGGCCGTTGCGCGGCTGGCAGTTGGCTGTGGCGACGGTCGGCATCACTGATACGGCGGCTGACCATGCCGCTAGTCTGGGTGATTCGAACAGCTGCGCGACGATGCCACAGGCTGTAGCCGACCGGATCAAGTCTGAGATGTCCCACTAGACCGGGGAGGGTGCGCTTTTGTAGCGGAAGCGCGCCCTCCCCTCTTTCACGCCTGCACTACATCATGCCCATAGCCTGATGAATCATGGCATTGAGTGCGTCGATACCACCCTGGATCGTGCCCGTCGCGGCCATGTCTGCGAGCTTAAACAGAAGAGACTTCACCAGGCCGGTCTGCGGTGCGCCCGACTGGATGTGCTTAGTTGGGTCAGTTGGGAGTCCGCAGATCTGGCAGACATAGTCGTCGCGTTCAAGTACTGTCTAGCGGTGCTTTCCATGGAAAGTAGGACGGCGCTGCGCTTCCGAGAGAGGAAGAGGCACGCTGATTCCTTTTCGCGCCTTGCACTCTACGCAACGGCAATCATCGCCGCGTCCCGCTTTTTCGAGGAAAACTGCCCTGCATGCCTCGTGTTTCGCCGGGAAATCACCCGGGGCTGCCCCGATGTTCACTGCTTTTGCACTCCTCAAGGACCCGGAGCTTGGCGCCTGGGTCGTGGAGAATATTCCTTCCCAACAGAATGGTGGAGCGGATCACCCCGGTCTCCACTGAGATCGACCGTGAGACCGTCACATCGGAATTCGAGGTCGAGGACGCCTGGTCTATGGTGTGCGAACCTCTCGAACAGTGGGTGCTCCAAGACCACATCAGCCTGGGGCGGCCGCCGCTGGAAGACACACGGGAGTCCAACTCGTGGATGACGTCGAACCTTACGTGCTGATGAAGATGCGGCCGCTGAACGCTAGCCACCAAGGCATCTGCTATTTCTTATACCTCGTCGGCCGTGGCCTTAGGTCTCGGCGTCGTTCTGATACGGGGACCGCTGCTGGGTATGAGGGGCCGGAGTGCAACTTGGGGAACCGGGAACGATCCGAAAGTTCGCGAGGAAATAAGCGACGTGGGAGCGCCGAGCGAAGTTTCGGACCGGGGCCGGCGCGCAGCGCCCTGGTTGTGCGGAGGGCCTGCCCAGCGACAATCGACGATCAGAATGACAAACAGCGATGACTACTGCAACATGAGGCCACATCTGTGCGGTCGACGGTCAAGATTGTATCGCCGGAGAGACCCGTGCCCCAGGCCCTCGGTGGCGTTCTCTCGAACCAAACTGCCGGTTACCAATGGCTTGGTTGTCGATGAAAAAGCAGCATCTTGGTGATTCTTCCATCGCTTCCCTAAAGACGGAGTGAACATGAGAATGTCCAAGTCGGGACGAGCTCCACAAGCGGCGACCTGGCCGAGCGAGGCCCCGGCGATTGCAACCGACTCATCTTTAACTCACCGTAATGAGCGGCAACCAGCCCGGAGCTTCACGGTTGAGACGGGCAAGATACTCACGGAGGGGGCCGGCTGAAACCTTGCGCTCGAACTAAAATTGAGCAGCGAGAACGACCTGGGAAAGCGTGACGGCGCGACTGGTCAACGCCTCCAGTTCATTGTCATTGCAATCGGGTGATGCCCACCTGGTAGCTCCTTCAAGAAGGGTCATGATGACCTTGACCCGATCCTCGGCTTGCGTGAAGCCCATGTCAATGGCGGCAGCGACGTACATGTTCTGATGGAGGCTTACCCAGTCATTGACCTGATTGCGCAGGGCTGGCGGGAGGATATGGGCCATCCTGTCGGTGGCGACCAGCAAGTCCCAGAGGTTGCTTTCCGGGAGCTTCACCTGACGAATGAAGTGAAGCCTGACCATGGCATCCCAGAAAGACTCAGCAGAGGTCGCCGGTCCGACCGCTTCCAATAAGGCCATGCCAAAGCGGTGGAAGTGCCAGCGGAGCGATTCTGCAACGATTTCGTCCCTCCCGTTCGGGAAGTGTGAGTAAAGGCTGGGGGGCTTGATGTTAACGGCATTTGCGATCGTTCGCATCGAGACCGAACTGAAGCCGTTCGCTATTGCCAACTCAAGAAAGGCTTCAAGGATGTGCCGCCGCGAGGCCCCTTGGCCTGCCCAGTCCCACTCCTGAAGTTGGCGGGCGAAGGCGTCGCGCGCAGCCTCGTATGACCTACCGCTCATAACTTGACCCTAACAAAGAAGTAACCCCTAAAAAACTCTTGGCTAACGACCATTAGTTAGCCTATCCTGAAGGTGGGGTTAATGAAGCGCCCGCATTGAGCGCTTCTCCAAGTTTTAGACACAGGAGGCGGCGGACGTGGTCACGGAAGCGGTTCTGGATCAGGCCGTGAAGTCAATGGTGCCGGACGTGACGTCGTCGCCTGGCTCGTATCGGATTCCCCAGAAAGATCTTGAGATGGCTACTGCCGAAGTATTGTCCCCTTGGCCGCATGCGGCATTGCAGCAGATCGACCGAGTACGCGAACTTTTCCTGAGGCAACCAAATGCGGACCTCAGCGGCATCCGGCCGATCGTTGCCCGTTCCTGGTACCGGAGCCGCGCTGCCGGTGTCGATGGGGTCGCGGACCGCGGCTTCTTTGGTGAAGGCCGCATTGATGAACACACCATGGCAGCAGCCGGTCCGCACCTACAGAAGCTGGATGAGGTGGCTGCTGACTTGGGCGGCTATATCAGCCTGACAGCACCAAACGGGGTGCTTGTCAAAGCTAGCTTCCTCCGTGACGACGGTTTCCCTGCCGGATACTCGCTGCTGGAGGAGAGCTGCGGCAGCAACGGAGAGGGCCTGGCGCTGGAGGAGGGACGCGGTGTTTGGCTGGCCCCTGAGGAGCACTTCCGTGAGGACATGCGGGGCAACTGGTGTTTTGCCTCCCTTGTGCGGGACCCGTTCCATAACCGCGTGCGGGCTGTCATCGGTCTGACGCTCCCGGCCAACCGCGTCCCTGCCCTAGAGCCGTCATCTACGCTGCTGATGCTTGAGGGCGTTGCTTCGCGGATCGAGCGAGACATCGAGGTGCGGACTTCCTCCAGGGAACGGGCTCTTCTGAGCGAGTATTTGAGAATCTCGCGGCGAAGGGGCAACCGGGCAGTGATCGCAGTTGACGGGAAGAACTCGCTCCAGAATGCCTCGGCCTTGGCCATGCTGGTGGACAGCGATTTTTCCATCGTCTCCGGTTATGCCAAGGCAGTGATGTCCTCGGGCCGCGATATGACCTGTGAAGTCATGCTGCAGGGTCCGGGGCTGTCCACCTTGGAAATTTCGCCTGTGACCTTGTCCGCCGCGAACATTGGGGCAATTGTTGTGGTGCGGCCCCATGCCCCCGCCAAGGAGCATGCTGAAGCTGTGGCAAGTATCGTCACAAGGCTCGAATCGCTCCCGCAAGGGACCGCTGAGCGCTTGATGAAGCACGTGGAGGGCACAAGCACGGAATTCAAGCGTACCCTGAACCTGGCCCGGAAGGCTGTGGACCAGGAGAGGTCCGTGGTGATGATCGGTGAGTCGGGCAGTGGAAAACTTCGTCTGGCCAGCGCCATCGCATCATTGCGGGAAGGCCAAATGGTGGTTGATGCACGAAGCGGCGCCCTCCGGGCCCCGCAATTCATGGATGTGCTGCACCAGGTGGCAACAAAACTTCCGGCGACGTTAATTGTCGAACACGCCGACGAGATTTCCCAGCACGAAGCCAGCGAAATCGCCCACAACCTGCGGGGCAACTCGGCCACCAAACTGATCTTCACCATCACCCGCCCTACCGACGCCACACTGCTGCTCTCAGAAGCGTTCGACGTCCTTGAGATCTCGGTCGCACCCTTGCGCAACCGAAGGGAAGACATCCCCCAACTCGCCAATGCCATCGCAGCGGAGCTGGGGGAGCGCAGGCTGTCACGGAGGCTCATCACGACGCTTACCCACGCTGACTGGCCAAGGAACATTGACCAGCTCCGGGCCGTCGTGTGCAACGCGGTGGAAAGAGCAGAAGGCGCCGAAGTCACAGTGGACGATTTGCCGCAGGGATTCCACCGCGTCCTGACAAAGGGCAGGCTTTCGCGGCTGGAGGATGCAGAGCTCAGCGAGCTGCGGACGGCTTTGCAGGAGGCGGAGGGAAACCGCAGCCTGGCGGCAGAGAACCTCCAGATAGGGCGCTCCACTTTGTACCGGCGAATGGACTATTTCCGCAGCCGGGGCTTCGATCTCTGACCCGGAGCACCGGGAATAACTCCCATGGACTGAAAGAGCCGGCCATCTTCTTGATGGCCGGCTCCTTCGTGTTCGGTACCTGCCCGGGGCGAGTCCTGCCCGGGGCGAGTGCTGCCCGTGGGACAGTGTCCCACCCGGTGTCTCGATCTGGCACGGATGGAGTCCCGGATATCGGGTTGTACTTGAAACACCCGACACCGGCACCCGTCCCATGGAGTGTTCGGCAGCGAATGAGGGTACGAGACGAAGAGGACGACAGACTATGACCCGCGATGCCCAGGGAACCATATTGGTGGCCCCTCACCATTTCCCGAACCTGAACCGCGAGCACGCCCTCGCGGAGGAGTTCGGATACACACTCAACCCCGCGGCAGACACCGATGCCTTCCGTAAAGCGCTTCCCGAAGCCGACATTGTGATGATCACCCCCTACGCCAAACTCACGGCCTCGGACTTCCCGGTGATGTCCAAATGCCGCGCGGTCATCAGGTACGGAATCGGCTACGACAACATCGACGTTGCCGCGGCCACGGAAGCCGGCATCCCGGTGTCAATCGTCCCTGGAACGGCATCGGAGGAAGTTGCCTCCCACGCCTTTGCCATGGGCCTGGCTCTGGCCCGTCGCCTGCCAGCAGGCAACGCTTCGATCCGCGACCTGGGATGGGCCGGAACCATCGGCTACGACACACCGGTTCTCTCCGAGCTGGAAGTCGGCGTGCTGGGCATGGGACGCATCGGCCAGCACGTGGCCCGGATGTACTCGGCTGTCGGCGCCCGCGTCCGCGCCTACGACCCCTTCGTCACCGAGAGCTTCGTCGACCTGACCGGGATGGAAGACATCTTGGAAAACTCCGACGTCGTCTCGCTGCACCTGCCGCTGAACCAGGACACTGCCAACCTCATCTCCGAGGACGTCCTGGCACGGATGCGGAAGGGTTCGGTCGTCGTCAACGTTTCCAGAGGTGGCCTGATCGATGAAGCCGCTCTCGCGTTGGCACTAACCTCCGGACACATCGCCGGCGCCGGCATCGACACCTTCGCCGAAGAGCCACTGAGCCCGGAACACCCGCTTCGTTCCGCCCCCAATACCATCCTCACTCCGCACATCGCCTGGCGCTCCAACCGGTCCACGGACGCGCTCCAGGACGGCGCCGTCGAACGGGTCCGACTTGCATTGACCGGCCAGCCACTAATCGACCTTGTGAACTGAATAGACTGGAGAACTCGAAATTGGGAACAACCAATCATCTGGAAAACGTCGCGGGCATTAACCCCGCGGAAGATCCCCACCTGCGCCGCGGGCCACGCGGCTTCCCGCTGCTCCCTGGTGGCTACGGGCGCTCAACCTATTACACCGGAGCTCCAAGCCCTTACGCCATCAAGGGTGAAGGCTACCTCGTGTGGGATGACCGCGGCCGCGAACTGATCGACGCGAACAACAACTTCACGTCCCTGATCCACGGCAACGCCCACCCGGAAATCGTGGAGGCCGCAACGAAGGCCCTCACCACGGGATCCAGCTGGGGCATTCCAAACCTCTACGAGTGGGAACTCGCTGATCTCCTGCTGTCCCGCCTGCCCGACCTTGACCAGGTCCGTTTCACGAATTCGGGCACCGAAGCCGTCATGTCCGCGATCCGCATCGCGCGGGCAAGCACCGGACGCGAACGCGTCATCGTCACCAAGGGCGGCTACCACGGAACGTCCGAAGTGGCCCTGGTCCCTGGCGGACCCTCCTACCAGCGCGGCGTGACCCAAGGTGTTATCGACGACGTCACAGCAGTACCGCTGAACGACGTCGATGTCCTCCGCCACGCGGTGGAAACCGCCCCCGACCAGTACGCCGCCATCATCCTCGACCTGCTGCCCAACCGCGCCGGCCTGCTCACGATCTCCGACGAGTTCGTCCGGACCGCCCGGGAACTCGCGACCCGGCACGGCATTGTCCTGATCATCGACGAGGTCATCAGCCTGCGCCTCGGGTTCAACGGGTTCAGCGGAGAATACGGCGTTGCGGCCGACTTGCTGACCGCCGGCAAGCTCATCGGCGGCGGATTCCCCGTTGGCGCCGTCTGCGGCAAAGCCGAACTCATGGCCGAAGTGGACCCGACCCGTCCGGGCAGCCTGCCACACGGCGGCACTTTCTCCGGCAACCCGGTCAGCATGGCCGCCGGGGCGGTGTCGTTGCGCTTGTACACGCAGGAGGAAGTCAAGCGACTCAACCACTTGGGCGATTCCGCGCGGGACACCGTGAACGCCAGGATCGCCGATGCTGGCTGGGAGATCCGCGGACGTGGTTCGCTGCTGCGCGCCGTTCCTGCCGGAGCCGAGAAAGTAGGCGAGCAAACCCAGCACCAGCTGTGGTGGGCCTCCTATGAACGGGGACTTCTCGGTTCCCCTGCCAACCTGCTGTCCCTGTCCACGCCGATGGACGAGAAGGTCGTCTGCGACATCGCCGACCGCCTAGCGGATGCTGTGTTGGCAGTCGCAGCACACGCTCCGGCAACGGAAGGCGGCAAATAGGCATGAAGATCGTTTCCTACGAACACGAATCCGGAGTTCGCGGCGGAGTCCTGGTTGACGACGCTGTCTACGACCTAGAACTGCTCCTTCAGGGTTCCAGCCAAGCCGTTCAAGGCGCCACAACCTCCGTTCGTGAGTTCCTGGAACTGTACGGTGACCGGCTTGAGGAAATTTCGGCCGAAATCGGGACTCTGGTCCGTCAAGACCCTGTTGCCCGCGTGGGTCCACGGGACGGCGTGCGCCTCACCACACCGGTGTTGGATCCCTCCAAGGTGCTTTGCATCGGACTGAACTACAAGGACCACGTAGCCGAAACCGGACGGGCTTTCCCCGAGTACCCCGACGTCTTCGCGAAGTTCGCCTCCACCATGGTTGGCCCCGAAGACGAGATCGGGGGCGCCAAGGTCAGCGAAAACCTTGATTTCGAAGGTGAGCTGGCAGTCGTTATCGGACGTCGGGCCAGCGAGGTAACAGAGGAGGAAGCGTTGGACTACGTGGCCGCGCTCGCCCCACTGAACGACGTCACGGCGCGGGACCTCCAATACCGCGGCACCCAGTGGCTGGCCGGCAAAGCCGTCGACGGCTCAACCCCCTGGGGTCCTGCCCTGGTCACCCTGGATGAAGTGGGTGATCCGCAAGCTCTGGAACTGGCCACGCGCGTGAACGACATTGAAGTTCAGCGTTCCAACACCCGGTACCAGATCTTCTCCATCGCCCGGATCGTCTCCTACCTCTCAAGTTTCCTCACACTCGAGCCGGGCGACGTCATTGCCACAGGTACCCCAAAGGGCATCGGTGCCAAGCGGAACCCGCCTGTCTGGCTTGAACCTGGAGACACGGTGGAGATCGAGATCGAAAAGGTCGGGGTGCTCCGTAACCGCGTCGGCAAACCTCAGCTCTAATTCCCTGCAAGCTCTACGAAAGTAATGAAGACCTATGAGTGAAGTACAAACACAACCAGGTGAGGCCCGGTACCGCATCGCCGTCGACACCGGCGGTACGTTCACCGACGTCGTGGTCGGTTCCAACAGCGGCGACATGGCGGTCGGCAAAGCACTGACCACCTACGACCGCGTATTCACCGGCTTCGAAGCCTCTGTCCGCCGTGCGGCCGAGTCCGTCGGTTGGAGCGGCGACGACGTACTGCGCAACGCCGACGTCATTGTCTACGGCACCACCCACGCCACCAACGCCGTCCTCACCGGCAAGGTCGCCAGAACCGCACTGCTGACCACGGACGGCTTCGCCGACACCTTGCTGCTGCGCGAAGGCGGACGCCGGGACGCCTTCGACTCCAAGGCCGCCTACCCGCCGCCCTACATCCCCCGCCAGCTGACCTTCGAGATCACCGAACGCATCTCTGCCGAAGGCGACATCCTGGTGCGGCTGGACGAAGAACAGGTCCGGGAAGTCCTCGGCTCCTTCAAGGAACACGGGATCGAAGCCGTCGCCGTCTCTTTCCTCTGGTCGATCATCAACGACGCCCACGAGAAGCGGGTTGCCGAACTCATCAAGGAAATTCTCCCCGGCATTCCCTACACACTCTCCAACGAAGCCAACCCCACCATCCGCGAATACCGCCGCTCCTCCGCGGCCTCAATCGACGCTTCCCTGAAGCCGCTGATGGCAGACCACCTCGGCAAGCTCCGCTCTGACCTTCAGGAGTATGGCTTCGCCGGCGACCTCCTGGTCGTCACCTCCGAAGGCGCCGTTCTCGACGTCGCAGACGTCCTGGACCGTCCCGTGCTGCTGCTTAACTCCGGCCCGTCCATGGCGCCGCTGGTCGGCGCGGCGGCCGCCCCGGACCKCGACACGGTCGTTGTATGCGATATGGGCGGGACTACCTTTGACGTGTCGCTCGTTGAAGAAGGCGTTGTCCGCCACACCCGTGAAGCATGGCTGGGCGAGCCATTCGTTGGGCACCTCACGGGACTGTCCTCCGTGGCGGTGTCCAGCATCGGCGCCGGCGGCGGCAGCATCGCATGGATCGACGGCGGCGGCCTGCTCCGCGTCGGTCCGCAGAGTGCGCGCAGCACCCCCGGGCCGGCCGCCTACGGACGCGGCGGCGAAGAGCCCACCGTCACCGATGCCTGCGTGGCACTCGGGTATCTCGATACAGAGGGCTTCGAAGGCGGGTTCACCCTGGACCGCAAGGCCGCTGTCCAGGCTATCGACACCCGCATCGCCGGGCCGCTGAAGATGGACACTCTGCAGGCAGCACAAGCCATCCTGGACGTCTCCGCGAACCACATGGCCACGGCCATCCGACAGGCCGCACTCGAGCATGGCGTCGACCCTCGCGGTGCGCTCATTGTTGCCGGCGGCGGCGCAGGCGCCATGGTCGCCGCCGCGATCGGTGTCCTCCTTGAAGCCGACACGATCCTCATCCCGGCCACCGCAGGTGTCCTTGCCGCCTACGGCGCCCACCGCGCACCCATCGCCACCGAGTTCCTCTCGCCGCTGCACAACGACACCCGCAGTTTCGACGCCGGTTCAGCCTCCCGCGCTGTCGAGGAGCTCACCGCCAAGGCAGAACTCTTCGTGAAGCGGTTCGATGGCGTAGGAGATGCACCCAACATCACCTATTTCGTCGACGCCCGCTACCCGGGCCAGGCCTGGGACCTGAAGGTTTACCTGGATGCCGCACCCGACACCTCCGGCGATGCCGCCGGAATCATTGAACGGGCTTTCCACGAAGAACACGACCGACGGAACGGCACCCACGATCCGGACAGCCGGGTGGAGATCATCACCTGGGGCGTCCGGGTGGAAATCCCGCGGCCCGAGCACACCAAGTCCGAGAACGAACGCACACGGACCACCGAGGTCCACCGAACCGACGCCATCGTCTTCGGTGGCGAGAGCTTCAGCACCCAGCGGTACCGCGGAATCACGCTCGCCCCGCGCGACAAGATCCTTGGGCCGGCCGTCATCGACCAGCCCACCACCACCATCGTCGTGCCGCCGGAATGGAACGCCACGCTCGACGAACGATCCAACATCTACCTCACGCGTAAGGAGGCATAACCGTGGCGCGCGAATTCGATCCCGTAAAACTCTCGGTACTTGCCAATGCATTCGACGGCATCGTCCGTGAAATGACCAGCGGCCTGCTCCGCTCGGCACGCTCGTCCGTCATCAACACAGCCCGGGACTTCTCCTGCGCCGTCCTGACGGCAGACAACCAATTACTCGCAGCGGCAGAAGGTGTCCCCGTGCACGTCTTCGGCGCCGGCCCGCTCGGCGAAGACATGGTGGAACTGCACGACGACATCAGTGAAGGCGACGCCTTCCTCCACAACGACCCCTACATGGGCAACTCCCATGCGGCGGACCACGTCATCCTGGTGCCGATCTTCATCCAAGGACGCCACCTTTTCACCGCCGTGACCAAGGCCCACCAGGCAGACTGCGGCAACTCCCTGCCTACCACGTTCTTCGCCACCGCCC
This sequence comes from Arthrobacter sp. 01T428, assembly GCF_056398685.1. NCBI lineage: Bacteria > Bacillati > Actinomycetota > Actinomycetes > Micrococcales > Micrococcaceae > Arthrobacter > Arthrobacter sp. 01T428. Next base: position 98,244 of record NZ_JBFTPW010000004.1, read on the forward strand.
GGGACGTGTACGAAGAAGGCGCCCTGATCTTCCCCTGTGTGCGGATCCAGCGCGACTACACCGACATCGACGACATCATCCGCATGTGCCGCTCCCGCATCCGTGTCCCGGACCAGTGGTACGGCGACTACCTCGCCTCCGTCGGTGCTTCCCGCATCGCTGAGCGCCGCATCCACGAACTCGCCGAAAAGTTCGGAGTCGAAGACCTGGTGGACTTCGTTGACGCCTGGTTCGACTACTCGGAACGCCTCACAGCAAGCGCCATCGAAAAACTCCCAGAGTACGTCCTGCACGGCACATCAACACACGATCCTTTCCCCGGCACCGGCCCCGACGGCGTGCGCTTGCAGGCGACCATCGAAGTGAAGCCCAAGCAGGGCAAAATCGTCATCGACCTGCGGGACAACCCGGACAACCTGCCCAACGGCCTGAACCTCACGAAGGCAACGGCCACAGGCGCCGCTTTGGCCGGTATCCTCTCGGGCATCCCGGAGAACCTGCCAAGCAACGCGGGAACCTTCCGACGCGTCGACGTCTTGCTGCGGGACGGTTGCGCCGTCGGTGTACCCAAGCACCCCTATTCCTGCTCGTCCGGAACGACCAACCTCGCCGACCGCGTCGTGAACATCGTGCAGGCTGCCTTCTCACAGATCGACGACGGTTATGGGACGGCCGAAGGCGCGGCCGGCCAGGCACCGGCGAAATCCGTCATCTCCGGCATCGACGAACGCAACGGCAACCCTTACGTCAACCAGATCCTGGTGGGCGGTGTCGGTGGCCCGGCAACGCCCTACGTTGACGGGTGGCCGACTTACCAGCGTCCTGTCTGCGGCTCCCTGCTTTACCACGACAGTGCCGAGGTGGATGAACAGCGCTACCCGATCCTGATCCACGAACGCACCCTCGTCGCCGACTCCGGCGGAGCAGGCCGGCAGCGCGGTGGACTCGCCACACGCGTCACCATGGAACCCCGAGGGGAAAGCGTCACCCTCACCTACGGCATTGAAGGCAGCCTCAACCCACCCAAGGGTGTCCGCGGCGGGCACGACGGCAAAGCCCCTGCCACTTGGGTCGAGGACCTGCGGACCGGAGAACGCCGAGAAATTCCCGTGGTGGGCCGCTACGACCTGCAGTCGGGGGAGAAAGTCGTGTCCATCACTCCGGGCGGTGGAGGATACGGGGACCCCCTCGAGAGGGACCTTCTTGCGGTCTTGGACGACGTCCGCGAGTCCCGGGTCAGCCCCGACGCCGCACTCACGGACTACGGCGTGGTCTTCACCAATGGAGTGCTGGACGAAGAGGCCACCTTCAAGAACCGCCAGGAGCGTCTGGCCAGCTAGAACACAGTCATGGCAATTATTTCCGGGGCGGGGTATATTCCTCGCCCCGGAATGTTCCAACAATCAACAACGGAGATAGACATGGAACCCATTCGAGTCGGGATCATTGGCGTCGGAAACGTTCTGAACCAATACCTAGACAAGATCAGCGTCCACCCGGACGTAGCGATCGTGGCGCTGGCGGACGTGAACGCGGATGCCGTGAAAGCGAGGGCGGCAGAGTACTCGATTCCCAAAGCCCTCACACCGGATGAACTGCTGGCCGACAAGGACGTTGAGCTGGTCCTCAACCTCACCCCGCCCAAGCTCCACGCACCAGTGACGCTCAAGGCCATCGCCGCCGGCAAACACGTCCTCTCCGAGAAGCCTTTTGCCACCTCGCTGGAGGAAGCCAGGGAAATCCTCGATGCGGCGCGGGAAGCCGGCGTTAAAGTAGGTTCCGCGCCCACCACCTTCCTGGGGTCGGGCATGCAGACCAGCCGCAAACTCATTGACGATGGGTGGATCGGCAAGCCGGTAGCAGCCTTTGCATCCTTCGCGTGCCGGGGTTACGAGCACTGGCACCCCAACGTGGATCCGTTCTACAGCCCCGGCGCCGGGCCCATGCTGGACATCGGGCCTTACCTCATCACCAACCTGGTGAACTTCTTCGGTCCGGTCAAGCGCGTTTCCGCTACGGCGCCCCGCTCTTCGGAGACGCGTCCCCGCCCCGGCAAGGAAGGGGAAGTGATCCACATCCAGACCCCCACCCACGTTACGGGCACCATCGATTTCGAGTCCGGTGCCGCGGCCACGGTGATCGTCAGCTGGGACATTTGGAACCACAACCTGCCGCACTTGGAGATTTACGGTACGGGCGGCTCCCTCGCAGCGCCCAACCCCGACCATTTCTCCGGCGCGCCGGTGCTTCGGCGCGGTGAGCCCCGTGATCTCTCCTTGGACATGACCCCTCCTGGCGGTGGTGACTGGCGGGAAACGCCCATCACCCACCGCGACGACGCGTACCGAGGCATCGGCCTGGCCGAATTCGGCTACGCCATCCGCAAGGGACTGGAGCCCCGCACGGGCGGCGATTTCGCCTACCACGTGCTGGAGGTCCTGCTCGCCTTTGAAGCATCCTCTGAGCAAGGACGCCATATCGAGATCAAGAGCACCTGCGAGCGGCCCCGGCCGCTGCCTTCAGTAGGCCCGCAGGAACCTTACCGATTCGACTGACGGCCAGCAAAAACAGCAGCCGACGGCGGTACTCATGTGCCGCCGTCGGCTGCTGTTTTCTTGTGTCGATCCCGTGGGCTGCGTATCAAACTGGGACACAATATTGCTCCTCCACGGTGAAAACCTGATGTTCGGGCGAATCGGTTTGCAAATGCCGACGCACCTACGAATTTAGGAGAACGCATGACTAGCACAGCCGCTGCTGATATCGGCACCGACGTCGACATCAAAGCCGTCCGTCGCCGCACAGTCGCACAAGCAATCGTTGAATACCTCCAGGTCCAGTACAGCGAACTGGACGGCCAGAAGAGGCGCCTGGTTGCCGGCATGTACGGCATCTTCGGCCACGGAAACTCCGTCGGACTGGCCCAAGGTATCGACGAATACGGCGTGGACTTCCCCCACTACCAAGGCAAGAACGAACAATCGATGGTCCACGCAGCCATCGGCTTCGCGAAGGCTTCCAACCGGGCAGCCACCCTCGCCTGCACGGCCTCCGCCGGCCCGGGATCCACCAACATGATTTCCGGCGCGGCAACGGCCACCACCAACCGCCTGCCGGTCCTCCTGTTCCCGGCAGACATCATCAACAACCGCTTCGGTGACCCGGTTCTGCAGCAAATCGAACACCCGGTCGAACGCGATGTCTCCGCCAATGACTGCTTCCGCCCGGTGAGCCGCTACTTCGACCGCATCACCCACCCGGCTCAGCTGCTCTCCACTCTCCCCGAAGCCATGCGTGTCCTCACCGACCCCGTGGAAACCGGCGCAGTGGTGGTCTGCCTCCCGCAGGACATCCAGGGCGCGGAGTTCGACTTCCCGGAGTCGTTCTTCACCCCGCGTGTTTGGCACATCCGTCGCCGTCCGGCAGTGGAGGACGAGATTCGCGACGCGGCTGAAATCATCCGCAATGCCAAGCGTCCCCTGCTGATCGCCGGCGGCGGAGTCCGCTATTCCAAGGCGCAGGAGGAAGTGGCGCGCTTCAGTGCCGAATTCGGCATCCCTGTCTCGGAAACGTTTTCCGGCAAAGGTAGCGGCCCGATCAGTGAATTGAACCTGGGCGGCCTGGGCGTCACAGGAACCGTCGGCTCCAACGAAATCGCCGGCGGCGCCGATTGCGTGATCACCGTGGGCTCGCGCCTGCAGGACTTCATCACAGCCTCGCACTCACTGTTCCAGAACCCGGACGTCAAGTTCGTGCACCTCAACGTCGGGTCCTTTGACGCGCACAAGATGGGCTCATTCCCGGTGATCGGTGACGCGAAGCTGAACCTGGCTGCACTGCGTGAGCGCCTCGCGGCGGAGGGCTATAGCACGTCCGGGGACTTCCGCAACGACATCGCCGATGCCCGGAAGGCTACCGCCGAAATACGCAAGCATGACCTCCAGGCCTTCCCCGGCGAAAACATGAGCCAGGCGCAGGTCATCGAGATACTCAACAAGGAAACGAACAGCCAGGACGCACTGGTTCTGGGTTCCGGCGGCACTGTGGAAGGCATCCACAAGGTGTGGGATCCGTCCAACGGCACGGATATCCACTTCGAATACGCCAACTCCTGCATGGGCCACGAGATCCCGGCAGGCCTCGGCTACCGCTTGGCCCGTCCCGACGCGCCGGGTGACGTGTTCGTGCTGATCGGTGACGGCACCTACCTCATGCAGCCCACTGAACTGGTAACGGCGGTTCAGGAACGCAAAAAGATCATTACCATCGTGATCGACAACCGCGGACACCAATGCATCTGGCCGCTCCAGGTTGCCAAGGGCGGCCCGGGCCGTGAATTCGGTACCCAATACAAGGAACGCGGCACGGAGTCCGGCCGTCTCGACGGGGCGGTTCTTGAGTTCGATATCGCTGCCAATGCCGCGAGCATGGGTTGCGCCGCCTGGTCCACGACGACGGTCGAGGAGTTCACTGCGGCGCTGACCGAAGCACGCGAGGTCGAAGGTCCCGCCGTCATCGTCGCCCATGTGGAACCGTGGCGGTACCTGTCCGGCAACGGCTCCTTCTGGGATGTTGGAGTTCCGATGACGTCCCAGCGCCCGGGTAGCCAGGAAGGGACTGCTAAGCACCTCGAAGGCCGTGCCCGCCAGCGCTACTACGCGGCTACCACCGTACCCGACGCCAGCTAGGCGTTACCGGGCGGGATCGTCTTTGAGGGGCGGTCCCGTCCGGCCCTGTTTGGATCCAACATCCCTCGAAAAGGAGCATTCACCATGGGCGCATTCGCTGTTATTGACCCGGCCACAGGTACCACCCACGCAGAGTACCCTGCGGCCACAGATGCAGAGATCAAAGCAGGTCTCAGCGCTGCCCAGAAGACGTACCAGGAGTGGTCACGCACCACCACCGTCGCGGAGCGCGCAGCCTTGGCAAAACGCCTGGCTGACTTGTTCGTTGAGCGCAAGGACAAGCTCGCAGCCATCATCAACCGGGAAATGGGCAAGCCGCTGCACCAGGCGGTCGGGGAAGCCGAGTTTTCAGCCAGCATCGCCACCGCCTTCGCCGAGAACGCCGAAGAGTGGCTTGCCGATGAGGAACTCGAAGTAGCAGACGGCCTGCGGAGCTTTTTCCGGTACCAGGGCCTCGGAGTGATCCTCGGCATCATGCCGTGGAACTACCCTTACTACCAGGTGGCTCGTTTCGCGATCCCCAACATCATCCTGGGCAACACCGTCATTGTGCGTCACGCCAGCCAGTGCCCCGAGTCGGCACTGGCCCTGGCGGAACTCTTCCGCGACGCAGGGTTCCCCGAAGGCGCGTACGTCAACCTTTTCGCCACGCACAAGCAGATCTCGGACATCATCGCCGACGACCGTGTGCAGGGTGTATCGCTGACGGGCTCGGAACAGGTTGGTGCGATTGTTGCTGAGCAGGCCGGGCGCGCATTGAAGAAATGCGTCCTGGAGCTCGGCGGTGCGGACGTATTCCTGGTGCTCGACACCAATGACATCGACCTCGCCGTGAAGAAGGCCATCATGGGCCGCATGGGCAACACCGGACAGTCCTGCAACGGTTCCAAGAGAATCGTCGTCATGGACAAGTACTTCGACGAATTCTCCGAGAAGTTCAAGGCCGCGATTGCCGGACAATCCTACGAAAACGGGGACTTTGGGCCGCTCTCCTCGGACGCTGCCACTAAGTTCCTGACCCAGCAGGTGCAGGGCGCCCTCGATCAGGGCGCCGAAATCTTGGTCGGCAACAACCAGCCCCAGGGGAACGTCTTCACGCCAACGGTAATCACCAACATCACACCCTCAATGGATGTCTACAGCGAGGAGCTTTTCGGTCCGGTGGCGCAACTGTACAAGGTCAGCAGCGACGAGGAAGCCATCAAGCTCGCAAACTCCTCCCCGTACGGACTTGGCTCTGTCGTGATCTGCGAGGACCTCGAGCGCGCCGAACGGGTCGGCAACCAGCTCGACGTCGGCATGGTCTTCGTGGGTGCCTACGACCTTAGCGGCGCTGACGTTCCGTTCGGCGGCGTCAAGAAATCCGGCTACGGGCGGGAACTGGGCAAGGTGGGCATGCTGGAGTTCGCCAACAAGAAGCTGTTCCGTTTCGCGAAATAAGCAACCACAGAACCGCAGAAAAACGAGAGGCCGGATCATTTTGAACTGGTCCCCGGAAGTTGGACTGGCCAAATAAGATCCTAAGCCGCTAGGGCCTGGGCACGGTATTGCACCGGGCTCAGGCCCTTGAGCTTTGCCGAGATCCGTTCGGTGTTGTACCAGTGGATGTACTCGTGCAGTGCTGTTTTCAGTGCGTCGACGGTGAGGAACCGGACGTGGTGGAAGAGCCACGAGACGTGCTGATATTGGAAACCCTGGTCCGAACGGACTAGCGGTTTCTACCTGTCCTTGAGTGTCGCCAGCTTCTTCCTGCGGGCCTTGCAGACCAGCCCGAGGGCACGCATCAGCTTCAACACGGTCTTCTTGGCAACCGAGCACCCCTCCTTGGCCAGTTCGGTGTGGATGTGCCGGTGCCCGTACCGGGCGTGGTTCTTCTTGTAGATGTCCATGATCTCGGACTTGAGTGTCCCTATCGCGCCCTCACGCTGTTCCTCCGATAACGAACTGCTGACGCGCATAAAACTGCTCCCCGAGAGTTAGAACTGATTTCTCAGTCCAACTTTCGGGGAGCAGTTCAATTTCGATCCGGCCTCGCATTTCTTGTTGGCAGGGCTATGCCTGGTACGTGGTGGTGCCAGAGACCTCGGGAACTTCAATCCAGGCGCCGGACGCGGCGCTGCGCAATGACGCGTCAACCAGCTCGGATGCTGACCAGCCATCGGCGACCGACGGGCCGAGCTGCTTGCCTTCGGCGACGGACCGCAGGAACAGTGCTGCTTCGATCGTCTTGAGGTCGTTGAAGCCGATACCCGGACCTGCGTTGGGCTGGAAGCGGCCGAACTCACCGAAGGACGGCGGGGTCATGATGGTGCGGTAGCCGCTGCGGTCCGTGGCGACTTCCAGCTGGTTCATGCGTTCGAAGTTCCAGCGGACGGATCCTTCGGTGCCGTAGACCTCCACGATGTACTCGGCATGCGGGCCGATGGCCACGCGGGTCGTCTCGAACATGCCGATAGCGCCGTCCTCGAAGCGGGCGAGCATGGCGGTGTAATCTTCGTTCTCCACTTCACGGGTGACATCCGAGGCCTCACCGGTGTTGAAGGAATTCGAGGAAGTACCTGCCGGGAGGGGGCGTTCCTTGATGAAGGTCTCCGTGACGGCGTTGATCGAGGCGATGCGGCCGACCAGGAATTGGGCAAGGTCAAACCCGTGGCTCAAGATGTCACCGAGGACGCCGGAGCCTGCACGGGCTTGCTCGTAGCGCCACGTGAATACCTGGTTCGGGTCAGAAGCGTAGCTCGTCAGCAAACGGATCTGGACATTCGTGATACGGCCAAGGGCGCCCGAGCGTATGAGGCGGCGTGCCTCGGCGATCGCTGGAGCGTGACGGTAGTTGAAGCCCACCGAGGTGATGAGGCCCGCGGCCTCGGCACCCTGAGCAATCTCCCGGGATTCCCGTGCGCTACGGCCCATGGGCTTCTCGATCCAGAAGTGCTTGCCCGCCTCGATCGTGGCCAAAGCGATCTCATGGTGCAGGAAGTTCGGAGAACAGATGGAGACCACGTCCACATCAGGGTTCTCCAGGACCTTGTGGTAGTCAGTGGCAGTCTCGGCATAGCCAAGCGCGTCTTCGGCGTGGTGTCGTCCGGCGTCGTCAGGGTCGGCCGCAATCACCAACTCGGGGTGACGGGGCAGTTCTGGGAAAAACTGCTTAGTGGCCAGGTAGGCACGTGAATGCAACCGCCCCATCCACCCTACCGAAATCAGGCCTACGCCGATGCGGCTCTGGTCTTTCAAGGGAACTCCTCCGTCTAGCAATGGTTTCTTGGAAATGGTGCCGCGGGAAGGGGCGGCATCTGTCGATCAGCATATGAGGCACAGAGGCGTCCTCTGTGTCTCAATGTGAGACATCGGGCGGGACCGGGGCGCTGGTTTAGTGGAACACAACCTAGACCACGCCAACCATAAGGGGTCCTGTCGACGATGATGAGCCGCAGCGAACAAGCGAGAACGGAACCGTTGAGGGTCCTCGTCACCGGCGCCACATCCGGTGTCGGGGAAGCGACCGCCAAACTTTTTGCACGACGGGGCGCCCGTGTCGCACTGCTGGGCCGGCGGTCAGAAGAACTTCAGCGAGTTGCGCGGGAGATCGGCGCGGGCGTGCACGTTGTGACGACCGATGTCGCAAACGCTGAATCGGCCAGGAACGGGGTCCGCGGAGCAATCCATTCACTTGGCGGACTCGACGTGGCGGTCAACGCCGCAGGGGTTGCCGGCTATGTAGCCCTTGAAGACTTGGATGAACACCGGTGGCACGAGGTTCTGGAGACCAACCTTTCCGGCACTTTCTACGTTTCCCGGGAAGCCGGCCTCCACATGCGCGGTGCCGGTGGAGGAGCGATGGTCAATGTCGCCTCGGACCTCGCAGTTATGGGAGTCCCCGGATTGGCCCACTATTGTGCAGCGAAGGCCGGCGTCGTGGGACTCACCAAGGCGTTGGCTCTGGAGCTGGCCCCCGATGTCCGCGTCAACGTCATCTGCCCTGGACCTATTGATACGCCCATGTTGAGGACGGGCCTTGAATCGGAGCCGGACCCGGTCCTTGCCCTGCAGCAGAAAAAAAGCACTGTGCCGCTGGGCCGGCTCGCGGACCCGGATGAGGTGGCCGCGGCCATTTACTTCCTCGCCGTCGACGGCACCTTCGCAACCGGAACCAGCATGGCGTTCGACGGCGGCACTTCCGCCGCGTAACCGCCTCACCAAAACCCGAAGATATAGAACAAGCCAAGGAGCTTCGAAAGACATGCCAGAGTCGAACTACAACGACCTCCGCAGTGCGCGATGGTTCGCGCCGCAGGACCTCACGGGATTCGTGCACCGTACGGCCATCCAGGCAGAAGGCTTCTCGCGCTTCGCCCTCAAGGACAAGCCGGTTATCGGCATAGCGAACTCCTGGTCCGAGCTCGTCAACTGCAACATCCATTTCAAGCTGCTGGCCGATGCTGTCAAGCGGGGCGTCCTGATGGCTGGCGGTTTGCCTTTGGAGTTCCCGACCATCTCCCTGGGCGAGAGCCTCATGAAGCCTTCCGCCATGCAGTTCCGGAACCTGATGGCCATGGACGTCGAGGAATCCATTCGTGCCTACCCGCTGGATGCCATCGTGTTGCTGGGAGGCTGTGACAAGACGGTTCCCGCCCAGCTCATGGGCGCGGCCAGTGCCGACATTCCGACGATCATGCTGACCGGCGGACCCCAGGAGCCGGCACACTTCAGGGGCAAGCAACTCGGCGTCGGAACGGACACCTGGAAATTCGCCGACGAGCTGCGGGCCGGGAAAATCAAGCAATCAGATTTTGATGAACTGGAATCTGCCGCGAAACCGTCGGCAGGTCACTGCAGCGAGATGGGCACCGCGTCCACCATGACCTCCCTCGTTGAAGCCCTCGGCATGTGCCTACCCGGCACCGCCTCCATTCCCGCTGTCGATTCGCGTCGTGGCGCCGCGGCAGAAGCTACAGGTCGCCGCGCAGTGGAGTTGGCTTTGTCGCAGGGTCCAAAGCCCAGCGAAGTACTGACCAAAGAAGCCTTCGACAATGCGATCACGCTCCTGATGGCAGTGGGTGGCTCGACCAACGCCGTGGTCCACCTCCTGGCCCTTGCACGGCGCGTGGGATACGAGCTGGAGCTGGACCGGTTCCACGAGATCTCGGAGCGGACTCCCCGTATCGTCAACGTGCGTCCTTCCGGCGAGTACCTGGTGAAACAGCTCTTCGAAGCCGGGGGTATTCCCACGGTGCTCAAAGCGCTTGCCCCGCTGCTGAACAAAGATGTGATCACGGTCAGCGGCGAGACCCTCGAAAAGGGTTATATCGACGCCCCTGAGCCTGACGGCGTCGTAGTCAGTAGTCTTGACGAGCCCTTTGACGCCTCCGGTGGCATCGCCGTCGTTCGCGGTTCCCTGGCCCCCAACGGCGCCGTTATCAAGCGCAGCGCAGCCTCCAAAGATCTTTTGCAGCACAAGGGGTCCGCGATCGTTTTCGAGGACATCTATGACCTTGGACGCAGGATCGATGACCCGGAGCTCGACGTTACAGAGGACTCCGTACTCGTGCTCCGCAACAGCGGTCCGGTCGGAGCGCCCGGCATGCCGGAGTGGGGCATGCTTCCCATTCCAGAGAAGCTCCTTCGCAAAGGAGTCCGGGACATGGTACGGATCTCAGACGCTCGGATGAGCGGAACGGCCTTCGGTACAACCGTCCTGCATGTTTCGCCCGAAGCAGCCGTCGGCGGTCCGCTCGCGATCGTTCGGGACGGGGACCCGATCGTTCTCGATGTCGAGAATCAGCGCCTTGACCTGGACCTGCCGGCGGAAGAGATCGAGAACCGCCTGGCCGAACTCAAGCTCCCCGAGCCGAAGTACCGGCGTGGATACGGCCGGCTGTTCATCGACCACGTCAATCAGGCGCACGAAGGCTGTGACTTCGATTTCCTGAAGGGCCTGCCGGACGAAGAGCCCCAACGGCTGCCTTACGGCCTGATGAGCGGCTGGCAAGGCGGCTGGTAAGAGCAGGGCTCACAACTACAGATGCGCCGCCGTCTCAGAAGGACGGACTGAAAGGAGAGAAAGATGTCTCGACCCAAGGTGATCACCATCGTCCAGGAGGGCCGTCCTGTCCCGCCTGTTGAGCGGCTGGACGCTGAGGCCGAGGTCGTGGTGGTCCGGACGGCAGACGATTTCCGGGCGGCACTGCCCGGAACCGAAATCCTGTTCCTTAATGACTTCCGCACCAAGCTTCTGCGCGAAGTGGGTCCAGGGGAATTGCGTTGGATCCACACCTCCAGCATCGGAGTAGACAGCCTGATGACCGATGAGATCGTCAATAGCGACATTGTGGTGAGCAATTCCCGTGGAGTGTGCGAACGGCCCATCGCGGAGTGGGTTCTGGGAGTTTTGCTGATGTTCACCAAGGACCTGCGCCGCACCATTGAGTTGCAGCAGGCCCGCACGTGGCAGCACCGCGAAACCGAGCCGCTCCTGGGCAGGAAAGTCTTGGTGGTCGGTCCTGGGCCTGTGGGCCGCGAGACAATCCTCCTGCTGCGCGCAGCCGGCATGGACGTCACGGTCGTTGGAAGATCCGCCCGTGATGATGCCCAGCTCGGCGCCATCGCGTCCTTCGACGATCTCGACGTACTCCTCGGTGAGGCTCAGGACGTGGTGCTGACCGTACCGCTCACCGAGGAGACCCGTGGCCTGTTCAATGCTGCACGGTTCGACAAAATGCGACCGGGCTCCCGCCTCGTAAATGTCGGGCGTGGCGCGGTGGTGGTGGAGCAGGACCTCCTCCAAGCCATTGACGCAGGTCACCTGGGCGCGGCAGCCCTGGATGTCTTTGAGCATGAGCCGCTTACACCTGGTAACCCCCTGTGGAGCCGCAAGAACATCCTGGTGTCCCCCCACGCCTCAGGAGACCTGATCGGTTGGCGCGGCCGAGTCGTGGACTGCTTCGCGCGGAACCTTGAGCGGTGGAAAACGGGGCAGCCTCTCAATGACGTGGTGGATCTCAAAAAGCTGGGGGCGACAGCTCCAAAAGTGGCGTCCCGGGCTGCTGCAACACTCCCGTAATCGCCCCATGAGTGCAACGCATAATGCCAGTGGAGAACTGAACGCGAAAATGCCCCAACCGGTCGCTTTTTGGGAAAAAGCAGAAGTGGGAGACGCCGTTCGACTGCAAAGAGCAGGCTGGCCTCCGCACGATGGTTATGTGGACACGAAGACTCCCGACGGAGAAATCGTCTGGGTTGTTTCAGTAGGTGAACGTCGCCTCTTTCACAGGGCTGACGGTTACAGCCTCATGGTGAGGAGCTGACCCCTGCCGCCGGCGATCACGCTCACGAACAAAGCTTGAGATAAGCAGTTCCCACATGAACGGGCGCAGGGGATCCATCCGCTGTGCCCGTTCTGTTTGGCACACTCCAGCAGGGTGCCAGCCTGCCTAGATTTCCACCACGACGATTGGAGAACGCAAATATGCCGCATGGTGACGACCGGGACATAACCCTGAGGCAGCTTCTTGTGAGTTTGCGCGAGCAAGGCATCGAAGTGGACGACTCTTCCCGAAGGCTCTCCGAGTACTCCTACGATGCTTCGAATTACCGCGTCCGGCCTGCCGCCGTCGTTTTCCCAGGAAGCGTCGACGATCTTCGGAAGGTTGTGCGGGCGTGTTCCGCTTCGAACGTGCCGACTATCGCACGGGGCGGCGGCACCTCCATGGCAGGAAACGCGATCGGTGAGGGCTTGGTGATCGACCTCTCCCGCCGCATGGTTTCAGTGGAAGGCCTCGACGACGACCAGGCCACGGTCTGGGCGGATGCGGGCGTTGTCCTGGGCGAGTTGCGCTCGTACGTTGAGAAAACCACGCACGGGAAGCTGACCTTCGCTCCCGACCCTTCCTCAATGACGCGGGCCACGATCGGCGGTTCAATCGGAAACGATGCCTGTGGTAACCACTCGCTGGCCTACGGGCGGATGACCCAGCATGTAAAGGAGTTGGAACTCATTACTGCTGACGGCGCCCACCTGCATGCCGGACGGGACTTCCTTCGGGCGGTGGACGTGACAGATCACCACTCCGTGGTCCGGGCCAGTGAGTTGCTGGAAGGCTTGAAAGAACTGGCGCGGGCAAACATGGCTCCGCTGCGGGTAGAACTGCAGAAAATTCCGCGTCAGGTCTCCGGGTACCACCTGGGCCATCTGCTGCCGGAAAACGGTCTGGACATCGCGGGCGCTTTAGCAGGCAGCGAAGGCACATGCGCCATCATAGTAAGGGCCAAAGTCGGACTGGTCCTAAAACCCCGGACCACGGCGCTCCTGTGCCTTGGATACCAGGACACCATCGAGTCGGCCCGTGATGTGATGACTATTTTGGCGGCGAAGCCAAGCGCGATCGAAGGCTTGGATGCATCGATTGTGGATATCATGCGCCACCGCAGGGGGGCCGCGAGCGTTGATTCCCTGCCGAAGGGCGAGGCCTTCCTCATGGTCGAGTTTTCGGCCGAAACCATCGACCAAGCAGCATCCGACTGCGAACGTCTGGCGGAAAAGCTCCGCGCCGACGGCCGGATCGTGGACCATGCAATCGTTACCGAACCCCGGGAACGCTCAAAGCTGTGGCGCGTGCGCGAAGACGGTGCAGGACTCTCGTCAAGGCGCATCGATGGTGTGCAGACGTGGCCAGGTTGGGAAGATTCGGCTGTCGCTCCGGAGCGGCTGGCTGACTATCTCGCGGATTTGCTGCCTTTAGTGAAGAAGTACGGCTATACCGCCTTCATGTACGGACACTTCGGTGCAGGTTGCGTGCATATGCGGCTGGATTACGATCTTCGCAGTGACGCCGGCCGGCAGGCATTCAGCGATTTCACCCATGAAGCGGCCACGCTCGTGGTCGCCCACGGCGGGTCGCTATCCGGAGAGCACGGTGACGGCAGGGCGCGGGGCGAATTGCTCGAGGTGATGTACTCCCGCGAGATGTTGGCCATCTTCAAAGCGTTCAAACATCTCTGGGATCCGACAGGAATCCTCAACCCAGGGATCATCGTGGACCCGGCGCCCTTCTCTGCTTCGCTCGCCCTGGAAGGCCTACCTCAACCCGTCTCCGACCAAGGCGAGGTGGGCGCGGTCCTGGATGCCGCCGTCGTGCCTTCCTCCGAAAACCGTGCTTTGCTCCCGGTGGTTAGCCCCTTCATGGGCAATACCCACGCTTGCATCGGGGTGGGACGCTGCAGGGCGACGACCGGCGGGTTCATGTGCCCCAGCTACCGGGCCACCAAAGACGAAAAGGATTCGACGCGTGGACGGGCGAGAGTACTGCAGGAACTTACCAGGACTAAGGGGACGAGCCATGACGGCTGGTCAAGCCCGGAAGTGAGGGAGGCGCTGGATCTCTGCCTGTCCTGCAAAGCGTGTTCAACCGACTGTCCCACGGGTGTGGACATCGCGGAAGCCAAGTCGCAGCTGGTGGATGAGCACTATCGTGGCCGCCTGCGGCCGTTCACGCATTATTCGATTGGTTGGTTGCCGCGTTGGCTGCCGCTGCTGACGAGGGTCTCCACGCTTGCCAACCTCGGTACGCGCATTGGCCTGTTCCGGGCTTTGGGGGAGCTGTTGGGTGTCAGCGCGCGACGGCGGCTTCCGGACTTCGCGCAGTCGGCCAAGATCGGGCAGCGGATCCGGGAAGCCGGATTCACCGGGAACGCGGACATCCTATTGTTCATCGACAGCTTTACCCGCGCGTTCCGACCCGAGGTGGTGCCGGCTGCGGCGCGGATCTTCCGCGAATCCGGCAGCTCGGTTGGCTGTACACCGGACGCTTGCTGCGGCCTCACCTGGATCTCTACTGGGCAGCGCGACGGTGCCCGACGACGGCTGGCCCGGTTGATCAGCAAGCTCGATGACGGCACGGACCGGGACATCGTCGTCCTCGAACCGAGTTGCGCGGCGACCATCCGGGACGAGGGCCCGAAGCTCGTGGGCGGCGCAGCCGCCGCCCGGGTCGCGGCAAGGGTCCGGTCGTTCTCGGTGGCCGTAGACGAAGCCATGCAACGCGGATGGAAGCCAAAGACCCTGCCGCCGGAAACAGCAGTGCTGCAAACCCACTGCCACGAGCACGCCGTTTTCGGTTCCGGCGCACAGAAACGCATCCTGGAGACCTGGGGCGTCCCGAACCTTGTGGAATCGTCCTCATGCTGCGGAGTGGCCGGCAACTTCGGCTTCGAGGCGGAGCATTTCGACATGTCGATGAAGGTCGCCAAACACTCCGTCATACCCGCCTTGGCGAAGGGTGATTCAGACGCCCTGGTCCTCACCGACGGCTTCAGCTGCGCCATGCAGGTCTCACAGATCGACCCGGAGCGCTCCGGCAAACACCTGGCTCTGGCGCTGGACCCGCACAATGCTCGTTGGGTGGATTAATGGAGTACGTCGGCCTCTTCTTGATCCTGGTGGCGGCCGGGTTGCGCCTGTTGGGCCGCCACTTCTTCGCCAGGGCCGGACGTCAGCCGCGAAGCCAGGGCACATTCTACGGAATCTACGCGGTTTCCCCGGGCGCCGCCGCCTTTTTGGTGGCCGCCGCCGGGGTTTTCATCTTCTTCACAAGCATCGGCACACGGTGAACCCCATTCCGGTGCGACCGTGTCCCGAACTGGCACGGTTGGTTTCGCGTCACGGGACGGACGCTGGAAGGGACCGAACAACCCGAATATTTTTGAGAGTTGATCTCGATGATGAACAGGAAGCTCGCACAAGGACGGCATGTCGAATGGCTGCGGGCGTCAGAAACCTTCAGTGAGACCGATCTTGGCAAACGCACCAACGTTCCGCTCAGGCGATCCGGGAAGCTCGTTCACCGACTCCTTCAGGACATGGCAGAAGGCCGCGACACACGCGACCCGTCGCCGTGGCCAACACGGGGAACATAGCCAGTCCCTAAACCGCCGCCGACGCGATTGAGCTCCTCCAGGGGAAGCTGCTTGCCATCCGGGCGGCTCCGGCTGGCTGCCCGCGACCAGTACTGCTTTGGGTGGATCACAACTGATGACTTACGAACGGTCGTTAGCTATTCTTGTGTTGATGGATAACGGGGGTGACGTTGGAATGATTCAGGTGCCGCGCGAGCAAGCGACCGCGTCAATCGCCGCCTTCTTGTTCAGTCGCGACCGACCTCCCCACACTCCTGCGCAGCAACGCATCTTGGCTGCATTCTTGCGGCTGGCCACCAGCGGCGGACTCGAATCGGTAACGATGAGGACCTTGGGGCGAGAGCTTGGAATGAAGGCTCCGAGTCTTTATTCAAGCTTTCCGCAAGGAAAGGGCGAAATTGTCGCCGCGTCACTCCTGTCGTTCACTTACGACTTCGCCCACGGTCTGCTCGCCGCAGCCAGGGATGCCGGATCAGCCGAGGAATATTGGGCGGCCCTGGTGCGCTTCCACCTTTCACATCAACTGCTGCAACCCGAGTCTGAGCTATGGGACCTCCTGATCGCCACAGATCGCGTCACGCATTTTCTCAGCGACGAGGTCCGGGATGAAGTCGGGGCGTTGGTTGGCTTCCACGAAGGCATGTTTGCCGCCGCGGCAGCAGAGATGGGCTACAGCCTCACAACCGAGACAACACGGGTGATTTTTACCCTTCTGGATGGGGTCAAGCGATGGGGTGGCCGAACGGCTGGGCAAGTGAAACTCGCAGAAGTGCTGGACCGTGCCGTCACGCTGACCCGATCGATCCTCGAACTGCCCCAGACTGGCACACCCCTGCCGGTCCAGCTGTCGATACTGTGAGTCGGCACTCATACTCTAGTGACGAGGATTACGTGAGCAATACAACAATCGACAAACCAAAGGCGACGAGCTCCGCTCCCAAAAGCCGGCTCAATGGCAACATGGGGGTGGGCGAACTAGTGATGAACGTGCTCGCCTTCTCTTCGCCGCTGGCCACGGTAGCCGGAACCCTTCCCGTCCTGCTGATGTTCAGCGGTCAGACGGCTCCGGCTATCTACGTACTGGTCACCCTCATGCTGCTGATCTTCTCCGTTGGTTTCGTGAAGATGAGCGGCAGCGTCCAGTCGCCAGGGGGTTTCTACTCGTTTGTCACAGCCGGACTCGGCAAACCAGCCGGCCTCGGCGGCGCCTTCCTTGCGCTCTTCGGCTACATCTTCATAGGATTCTTCGCTCCTTCATTCTTCGGAGTGACGCTGCAAGGGTTCGTAGTGAGCAGCTTGAACGGTCCGGAAATCCCTTGGTACTGGTACGCGCTGGCCATCACCGCAGTCACAACGGCCCTTGCCTACAACCGCATCGACCTTTCCGCGAAACTGCTCACCGCAGTAATGCTCCTTGAGGTAGCCATCGTTGTTGTCTTCGATGTGGCCTCGTTCTCAGCCAAAGGACTCGACGCGGTACAGAGCGCAGGATTCGCCCCGTCATCGGTAACCAATGCGACCGTGGGTTTGGCATTGCTGTTCGCTGTCGGCAACTTCTTCGGTTTCGAAGCCACTGTCATCTATCGTGACGAGGTCAAGAATCCGGACAAGACAATCTCCCGTGCCACATACCTCTCTGTCGCCGGAATCGGCCTCTTCTACGCCGTCGCCGCGTCGGCCTTCATCGCCTTTTTCGGCCCGGACAACGTACAGGCGGCAGCGTCAAGCGACACCGTGAATCTGTTCAACGACGCCGTAGGAGTCCTTGTGGGAAAGATCTTCGCGGATATTACAACGATTCTCCTCATTACATCCGTACTGGCATGCATGTTGTCCATCCAGAACATCGCAGCACGCTACGGCTTCTCCCTTGCAGCCGATCACGCCGTTCCCGCGTTCTTTGGACGCGTACACCCCCGGCATAAGTCACCCTATGTTGCCGCAATCGCTATCGGTCTCATCTGGGCGGTGGCGACAGTAATCTTCACGGTGTTGGATGTCTCCCCGGATGCCCTGTATCCGATTGCCAGCGGCAGCGGAACCTTCGCTGTGCTCTTGCTGATGTTCATCACCAGTTTCGCCGTCCTCGTGTACTTCCTGCGTCGCCGCAGCTTCGCCCCGGAGTCAGTATGGAAAACAATCGTTGCCCCGCTCATCAGTGTGGTCTTCCTCGGGGCCGTCACCTGCTTGGCAATCGCAAACTACCCCGAACTCATTGGCGGCTCAGCCGAGATGACGGGCATTTTTATGAGCTTCACCTTCGCGTTGTTTTTCGGAGGCGTTGTCTATGCATTCTTCCTGCGCTCCCGGCGACCGGACATCTACGTTCGGCTCGGCCGGCAAAAGATCGACTGATCCGGGCCGACCGAACTTCCTTAGCTTGGGGCGACCCTGACAGACGAACACTCGGTCGTCTTTTGACCTTTTGGAGACAGCATCAGGAAGAAGCTGCGCTAGGTGTAGAGGGGTGCCCCGGATTGTGGCTCGGGCCAACTGTCGAAGCATGAGGCGTTTCAGCAATGAACCATTCCCAAAAGCGACCGGGCTATGCGTCGCAGGACCGGAGATTGAACAACATGAGCATTCAAACGACATGGAGTAACTGGGCCGGCACTCAGGGCTGCTCGCCCGAGGCGGTCGTCAAGGCCGTTTCGGTTGAGCACGTGAGCGAGATAGTGGCCGACGCGACCAAACGGGGGATCTCGGTCCGTCCGGTGGGGTCCGGCCATTCGTTTGCCCCGCTCGTTCCCACCGATGGAATCGTCCTTGACATCTCGGCCCTATCGGGAATTGTCGACATTGACCAAACCGCGAATCGGGCATGCATCCAGGCCGGTACGAAAATCTCTGAGATCGGCGAGCCCCTGTGGGACGCAGGCTTGTCCCTGAAGAACCAGGGCGCGATTGATCTCCAGACAATCGCAGGCGCTGTCAGCACCTCAACCCACGGGTCGGGACTGCAACTCACCGCAATGTCCGGGGCAGTCGTCGGCGCAGAGCTGATAACGGCATCCGGCGAACTGGAGCGAATAGGCCCCGACGATCCACGGCTGCCGGCTCTCCGAGCCTCATCGGGGATGCTTGGGATCCTCGTCAGCATCGATCTGCAGCTTGAGCCAGCGTTCAAATTAAGAGAATCGCTGACCTTCCAGCCCTTTGCACAAGTCCTGGCCGAATGGGATGAAGCGAACCGTAGGCACCGGCACTTCAGCTTCGTTCGTGGACCGATGTACGACATGTCGGCGGTCCTGCCATCGCTGCCGGACAGCATGGATGACCCGACCTTAGTGCGCATCTACGACACAGTCCCCGCCGATGCGGAGGATGATTACACGCCGGCTGCGCGCCTCAACCGTCCGTACAGGATTTACCCTGACCACTATCCGACGCCGTGGGAAGAAGTGGAGTACTTCGTTCCCTACGAGAGGGCTCACGATGCCTTCGCAGCAGTCCTGCCCGTGATGGACCACTTCCCCGACGAATTTCCAATGGAAGCACGGACTGTGGCGCGGGACGAATCCTGGCTGTCGCCCATGTACGGCCGGGATTCCATGGCGATCGGATTCTGCCGAACGAAGGGCGGAGACAATTTGCCCTTTTTCCACACCATCGACCTCGTACTTTCCGAGTTCGATGCGCGGCCGCATTGGGGCAAACAACAGTACTTCCTTGCTCCGGACATCCTCCGGGAGCGCTACCCTCGGTGGGACGATTTCATCGGGGTCCGGAGGAAGCTCGATCCCACCGGTACGTTCCTGAACGCTCCACTGCGCACGCTGTTCGAGTAGCAGCTGGAGCGCCAGCTACTCAAGTTGAGGTTCGTCTCTGACCCGGGCCAGTCCGGTGCCGATCCACACCCAAGGGGCGCCGTCGAAACCGCCCATCTGCTGACCTAGTACCAGTTTTCAGGCAAGGACAAACGAATTGGAGTCTATTCCCGCAGCATCCGTCGCCCCCGCTCGAACGTCGACGAGAAGCTGATTCTTGACCTCGGCCACCATCGCTGGCTCGCGCAGAATCCACATGCAGTGAGCCGGGAGGACTTCGCGGCAGCCCATCGGGCTCTGCTCGGGCACCTTCACTGGGCCGCCTCCGGAGCCCGCGTGCCTCGGAGTCCTGCCAGAGCCGGACATGTCGGAGAACTCATCGCAACCCTGATGAACTACCCTGGAGAGGCGCGGGTGATGGTCGAACACCGAAGGCGCAGAACCTATGCCGGGCGCTGTGGTTCCTACCGAGGGTACCCGTATGAGGTTGCCATCGCGCCGGACAGGCATCACCAGTTGCCGCTACCGCGGTCGCCGATGCAGCCATCGAGGCAACGCGCACCGGCAACCGGCATACGGTCATGCTTGCGACGAAACCCGACTACTACCAGAACTAGCAGCAAGGAGGGGCTCGCGATGGCGCCCGTCCTTCCCGGCTTTGAGTTTCGGGCACTTCCGCGACTGGCTCGCACCCGTATCAAACTGGGACACAAGGTCTCGGTGTTGGGCTGGCAGCCTGATCTCAGTGCGAATCGGCTCGGAATGCCGACGCACCTTTTCGTTTCCCACCAGCATTTCTAAACCCGTCCTGCGGACTTTTGATATTGCGATTCTCGAAGGAGACAATTCATGAGCCACAATCCCATACGCTTCGGACTCATAGGGACCGGCCGCATCGGCCAGGTCCATGCAGCAAACATCGCCGCCAATCCGGCGGCGGAACTGGTCGGGACAGCAGACCCGTTCATCGACGGAGCGAGGTCGGTGGCTTCGCGCTTCGGTGGCACCGCGACTGACTCGCCAGAACAACTTATCCACTCCGGGCAGTTGGACGCCGTGCTCGTCGCGTCCCCAACCCCAACCCACATCGAGCTCATCGAGGCCTGCATCGACGCAGGCCTTCCCGTCTTGTGCGAGAAACCGATCGATCTGGACATCGCCCGGGTAGACGCACTGCGTCCGAAGCTCGAAGCGAGCGGGATCCCCGTAGCGCTGGGCTTCAACCAGCGCTTCGACCCCAGCTTCGCGCGCGTGCACACACGGGTACTGGCCGGGGAGATTGGAAAGCTCGAACACCTCTCGATCGTCAGCCGGGATCCGGGCCCCCCGCCTGCGTCCTACATCGGAGTGTCGGGCGGGATCTTCCGCGACATGACCATCCATGACTTCGACATGGCGCGCTTCTTCGTCGGTGACATCATCGAAGTGAGCGCTACCGGGGCCCAGCTGTTCGATACGGGCGCCCGCGAGCACGGCGACTTCGACACGGCCGTGGTGACCTTGCGTGCCGCCTCCGGCGCGATCGTCACCATCACGAACTCGAGGCACAGCGCCATCGGCTACGATCAGCGCCTCGAGGCGTTCGGGGCGCTCGGCATGTTCCAAGTTGGCAACGTCCAGTCCAGCCTCGTGAGCTATTCCTCAGCCTCATCCGTTGAAGCGAAGGAACCATACATCGAATCCTTCATCGAACGGTACGCGCAGGCATACGCACTCGAACTCGATGAATTCATCAAACTGGTGCGCGGTGAGCAGTCCAGCAGCCCAAGCTTCGAAGACGGACGCGCTGCCCTGATGATTGCCGATGCTGCACAGCGCTCGGCTGAGGAAGGGATCACTGTGTCCATCGCAAGCGGGCTGCCCATAGCCAATTAGCGGAACGCCCCGGGTTCCGGCGCGGCGTATTAGGCGACTGCAGGTGGGACCCCAGGACAAATTCCTCCAGGAGGCCACCGGGAACGCCGGTGCATGACTTGTAAAAGCCGATGTCTGGGGCCAGGCGCTGCCGGCGCGCTATTCCGGGATCCCAGAATCTTGGCTGCATCCGTCTGTGCAAGCGCGCAGGCGGATGCGGCTTGGCCTCGACAAGGAACAGCGAGAGCAGCTGGAGTAAACCTTCGAGAAGGCAAAGACCGACCCGGAATTTTACAGCGCAGGTCGCGGACCTGAACAAGAACTATACCGGCCGCCCGTCACCAACGGTTCGCGAAACCCGAAAGACCGATCACCGAAGCCCTCAGGGATTAGGTCACCAATGCAAGGAGCACCTACTACGTTCTCGGCACAGCCGCAGGTGCCCACCCATTCCCGGCCATGGTCCGCTACTTCCACGAGGTGATCGGCGAGGAGGCACGGGCCCAGATCCTCAATCAGGCCGGGCGTATCCCGGATGCGGTCTGCGCCTGCATTAGCGGCGGGTCGAACGCGATCAGCATCTTCCACGGCTTCCTCGACGATCCCTCTGTCAGGCACTATTGCTTCGAGGCTGGCTGTGAAGGCGTCGAAACCGGCCGCCATGCTGCCGCCATCACCCTCGGACGCCCGGGAGCCCGGCCCTGCCCGATGCAGGACGAGGATGGCCAGACCATCGAGTCGCATTCCATCTCCGCGGGCCTGGACTACCCAGGCGTCGGGCCTGCGCACCCGACATCGGACCCGCCAGCTACGAACCGATCACCGACAGCCTCGATCGACATGCCCATGCTGCGTCCTGGAGGAGACCAGGGAGTCGGTCCCATTGGCGTCCTCCCTCCTCGGCCTCGACGGACCGGCAGTAGAACACCCTGGCACTCTGAGGCTGGGAGGTCGCACCCCGGATCTACTTCATGATGATCGAGGAACCTTCGCCACCAAACAGCCGGGCCATTGACACAGGCGCCTCGGCGGTCAAATTCTGAGGACGCCTTTAAACGCGTTGGTGTGCCTCTCGGAACTTAGATGAATTCCTCGCTATGCAGGGCCTGATGCGAGTGTGCGCACGTTCTGGTTGGCTTGTTGATTACCTGGGTGGTGGCATTTCTGGGTGGTAGGACGTCATTGAGCCTGAAGCCGGGGCGTTCCATTCTGGCACATAGGGGTGCACGTGATGCGGGTCATAGTTGTTGGACGCGGGTGAATCCAGGCCTCCGGAGCTTCTTCCGGCACATCGACCGTAGGGCGTCGTGCTGGATCCAACGAGGAAGTTGGCCGATTTTCGCCGGCCAAATGTGATTCATCCGTTCACCCATGGTCTATCTAGCGAGGACGAAGGATAAAATGACCAAAGCAGCATCAACAGAATCGCGGAACACCATGGATAGGAATTCCGCCACAAACTCTCCGACGCCCGCGGCGGCACAGTCCGCTGAAGACCAGCAGAACCGCCTCACGGGTAACCTTGGGACCGTCTCACTCGTGCTGAGCGTGCTCGCGTTTTCCGCGCCGATCGTCACGGTCGCCGGCTATTTGGCTTTCGCCATCGGCTTCGTCGGCGAAGCCGCGCCACTGGCGTGGATTATCGCGACGATCGTCCTGATGGTCTTTTCAATCGGCTACATGACAATGACCCGCCACATTCCCAGGGCCGGCGCGTTCTACGCGTATATCTCGCTCGGCCTCGGTCGAGTGACCGGCGTCGGGAGCGCCTACCTCGCCACCATCTCCTACCTCGTCAACTGCGCCGGAATCTACGGCTTCGCGGGTGTGACAATCGGATCCCTGGTGACGAGCTTCGGCGGCCCCGCCCTGCCATGGTGGGCATGCGGCGCCGCAGTGTGGATCATCGTCACCACCCTTGGACACTTCCACATCGACCTGTCGGCGAAGGTTCTGGGCACCGTCATGGTTCTTGAGGTAATCCTCGTCGGCATCTTCAACGTCGTCACCCTTGCAAAGGGCGGCTCGGACGGACTGTCCCTTGCACCGCTCAACCCGGCCCACTTCATCAACGGCGGCACCGGCATCGCGCTCCTATTCGCACTCGGCAACTTCTTCGGCTTTGAAGCGACCGCCCTCTACCGGGACGAAGTCCGCAAGCCGAACAGGACGATTCCCCGGGCTACGTACCTCGCAGTCGTCCTCATCGGACTGTTCTACGCGCTGTCCGCGTACACCCTGATCGTAGCGTTCGGATCGAAGGCGCAGGCTGCCGCCACCGACGGCGCCGGCACCATGTTCAATGATGCGCTCACCCGGTTCGTCGGTCCAGGCGTCCTGCAGATCACGATGGTCCTGATTACGACGTCGGCAGTCGCTTCGGTGCTGTCCGTTCACAACGTCTCAGCGCGCTACTTGTACAACCTCAGCGCAGACCACGCTCTCCCGAAGTACCTCTCGGTCGTGCACCCGCGGCACAAGTCCCCGTACCGCGCGTCCTTGACTGCTGCGATCGCGGTTGCAGTCATGCTGGCGCCGTTCGCTATTGCCTCGGTCGATCCGGCCTTCGTGATGGGTGCGGGCAGCGGAATCGGAACTGCGGGCGTGCTTATCCTCATGGTCCTCGTCAGCCTCGCCGTTTTCACGTGGTTCAAGCGGACGGGTGTTCCCGCCGGAGAATCCCCATGGAAAGTGTTCGTTGCGCCGATCGTATCGCTCGTGATCCTTGGTGCGGTGGTGGCCTTCGCGATCGCGCGCTTCGACCTGCTCGTCGGCGGCGAACCAGGCCAGAACCTCTGGATGCTCCTCGTGCTTGTCGCGTTCGTCATCGCCGGTTCCTCGGTTGCGCTCTACTTCAAGCGATTCCGTCCCGCTTGGTATGCCCGTCTTGGCCGGGCCACAGACGCCGAGGTGGAAGCCGCTGCTTCGAGCGCGTCACCGCATGATGCAAGCCTCGCTATCGCTTCTGTCGCTGAGACCGAGAGCGAGATCGAGAACGTACTCGAAGCTTAAGGCGCGCACGGGGTTCTTCGGCGGAATTGTTTACGCATTCTTCCTCCGCTCCAAGCGACCCGATGTGTATGCCCGCCTTGGTCGTCAGAAGATCCGAGCGAGGAGCACCGCTTCTTTGGACTGCTCCCCGGAGCTGGACTGAAAAATCAGTTCGGGCTTCCGGGGAGCAGTTCTGTGTTTAAGCGTTCGTCGCCTGAGGCGCATTCGCCATCGGGGCGAGATGTTCCAAACTGGCACACGCGAGTATGACCGCCGTCACTCATAGTTTCTTACATGAAAGCGGTGAGACTCCGGAGTGCTGGAGCAGACGCTAGGGCGTCGTGCCGTATCTGCACATGCTGAATCGGCTAACCGCTGGCGAATCTGCTTCACCAGTTCAAATTCATGGCCATAGATCTATCAATCACGAGGATGAGATGACCGAAGCACCACCTGTGACCGCTCCTTTGGTCGCACTCAAAGATATACAGAAGACCTTCGGCGCAGTGTCTGCCTTGCGCGGAGTGAGTATCGACGTTCAGCCAGGCGAGACATTTGCACTTCTGGGCGACAACGCCGCGGGCAAGTCAACGCTCATGAAGGTACTCACCGGCGTGTATCAGCCGGATAAGGGCACCATCGAGATGGATGGCAAACCCACTGAGTTCCACACCCCGTCGGCATCCCGAGACAAAGGGATCGAGATGGTGTATCAGGACTTCGCCCTCGCGGACAACCTTGATGTTCGTACGAACATCTTCCTTGGACGCGAGCCGCAGAAGAATATTCTCGGTCCGCTGCTCCGAATCATCGACAGGAAGAAGATGGAGGCCGAGACCAATCGCGTGCTTGCGCGATTGGACATACCGATCAATCCGCGTCTCAAGGTGAAGCGACTGTCGGGTGGGCAACGCCAAGCCGTCGCGATCGGACGCGCCCTCGCCTTCGACGCCCGACTCATCATCATGGATGAACCCACTGCGAACCTTTCAGTCGCCAAGGTGGACAAGCTCATCGAGGTCACCCAGAAGCTCAAGGACCTGGGCATCGCGGTCATCATCATCACCCACCGGCTCGACGAGGCGTTCGCAGTCGCCGACCGGTTTGCGGTCATGCGACAGGGCCAGATTGTCGGTAGGTTCCGCACCGGAGAGATCTCGGAGACACAAGTTGCGCATCTGATCTCACATGGCACACTCGACGGCTACACCGACGTAGAAGTCCCCGTGGAGCGCCGCAAGATCGGGAGCACTTCGCTTGCCGCGGTCAGCGAGCCACCGGCCGATGAGTTCGACTACTCAACGAACAGGAGCGACTCGTGACAAACACGATTGCAGTCATGCTGGGCAAGCCGAAACTGGAGGAAGGCTCACGATCTACCAAGATCAAGCGCTTCATCGGTGACTATGGAATCCTGGTATTTTTCGCCCTCATTCTGGTTTTCCTCGCCATGGCGGCCCCCAACTTCCTGACGCTTAATAACCTGGTCAACGTGGTTCGGCAGTCCTCGATTATCGGACTCATCGCCCTTGGCATGACATTCATCATGATCACTTCAGGCATCGACCTTTCCGTCGGATCGGTCGTCGGTCTGGCCGGAATGGTGTTCGCACTCTTCGCTCCATCAACCGGCGAAGCATTCTGGTGGCCTCTGATCGCGGGACTGGGGGTGGGCGTCCTCGTCGGTTTCCTGAGTGCAGCACTAGTCGTTTGGGGAAAGATCCTTCCTTTCCTCGCGACACTTGCAACAATGGCGATTGCTCGCACCGCGGCCCTCGTCATCACGGGCGGCCAGGTCGTCTCCGGGCTGAGCGGTCCGGCCGAATGGATCGGATCGGGTTTCATCGGCCCGATTCCGGTCCCCGTGGTCATTTTCGTACTTGCCGCCGTCGTGTGCGAGTTCGTGCTGGGCAGGACGAAATTCGGCTCGCACGTTTACGCGGTCGGCGGTAACGAAGAGTCCGCGAAGAAGGTGGGGATCTCGACGAATCGGGTGCTCTTCACGGTGTACGTCATCGGCGGAGTTACTGCCGCCCTCGGCGGCTTGGTGCTCACTGCACGTCTCAACGGTGCGGCGCCGGTCGCCGGAACAGGGTACGAGCTTCAAGTGATTGCCGCCGTCGTGATTGGCGGAACCAGTCTCTTCGGCGGCGTCGGCACGATCCGCGGAACAGTGGTCGGCGTGCTCCTGTTGGGCGTTGTGATGAACGGCATGAACCTGCTCGGCGTCTCCTCGTACTACCAACAGGGCATGCAGGGCATCATCTTGGTGCTTGCGGTGCTTCTCAACCGTTGGAAGTCGGATTAGTTCCCTCATTAACTCACCCTTGCTATCTCCCGAAAATGAACAACTGAATCCCCCACCACAGATTCAAAACAACGAAAGGAACACCTATGAGAATGCAGCGACGATTCTCTGCTGTGGCCGCAATGTTGGCGGCAGGCGCACTCACCCTTACCGCCTGTTCTGGCGGCGCTACTGCAGGTAGCAACAATTCGAGCAGCAAGACCTTCAACATCGGAGTCGTGGTTCTCGACCTGCAGGACCCTGACCTTGCACAAATGACGAAAGCAATGCAACAGACGGCCAAGGATGAAGGCGTCACGCTTCACGTTACCGATGCGAAGAAGGACGTCGGAACTGAGCTCAACCAGGTTGAGGACTTGCTCACTCAGCAGGTCGATGCGATCATCCTGCAGCCCCTCGACGGCGAAGCCAGCCAGACCGCGGCCAAGAGGGTTACCGACGCGAAAATCCCGCTCTTCATCCTCTCGACTGAATTCTCTCAAGGGGCGAAGATCGACTACAAGAGCTACATCGGCGTCGACGATACGCTCGCGGGGGAAATGCAAGCCGAGTACATCAATAAGCTGTTCCCCAACGGCGCCAATATCGTTTTCGCCGCGGGTACTTATGGTGCCTCATGGACGGACCGTCGAAAGAACGGCTACGAAAGCAAGATTGCCAGCAACATCAAGACCGTTGCCGAATTCCAAGCTCAAGGCAGCCGAGACGTGGCGAAGCGAAACATGGAGGACACGCTGTCGCGATTCGGCTCCGGCCAGATCGACGCCGTGGTCGCAAACAATGACGAAATGGCCCTCGGCGCAGCCTCAGCTATTTCAGACGCACACCGCACCGCGGAAATCAAGGCTGTGCTCGGCGTCGATGGTACCGAGCCGGCTTTCGAAGCCATCAAAGCCGGAACCATGACCGCTACCGTTCGCCAGGATTCAGCCGGGCAGGGTGTCAAGGCCGTTCAGGTCGTCACTGACTTCCTCAAGGGCGGGAAGGTCGAGAACCGTTATACCCTCCCGTTCACGCTGATCACGAAGGACAATTTGGCTGATTTCATGAAATAGCGTCGGCGGCCCGGATTCGTGCGGGAGTTCTGCTCTGGCAATCGGACCCACACGAATCCGGGACCAACCTCGGGCACAGCGATATTTAGGTCGCTGTGCCCGAGTCGTTTGGGACAGATCAACGGCGACGGCACCCGCCTAAAATTCCCAAAAATGAAATGAATGAGAACGGAACATGTCGAGTGCCGATGTCGGAGCCGCCGAAATTGCTCAGCTACTTCGGGAGATCCGGGAACGTGGTATCGAGATTGACGACTCGACCCGTCGGCGCTCGGAGTACCCCCGCGACGCATCAAACTATCGGATACGACCAGAGGCAGTCGCATTCCCCAAGACCGTTGGCGACGCCGAGTCCCGAACGGTCTGGGTCGACGCCGGCGTCGTACTCGGCGAACTGTGCTTCTACGATGAGGCGGCGACTTCGGGAGAGCTTACCTTTGCTCCGGATCCTCCATCGCTGACGTGAGCCCACGATCGGCGGGTCCATCAGGAAAGATGCCTGCGGAAACCACTCGGTTGGCCTACGGGCGGATGACCCACCACGTGCGGGAGGTCGAACTCGTCACTGCCGACGGCGCCTACCTTCGGGCCGGTCGCGACGGCATTTGCGCATTTCGGTTGCGGTAAGCGCGGCGCTCGGACGGGGGATGGGTTCCAAAAACCGATGCCCCCGGAAACAGCCGCCTTGCAAACACTGCCACGAGCAGGCGTCCTTGGCTCGGGTTCGCAAATGCAGGTGCTTCAGGCCTGGGAGTGGCAACCATTGTCGAGTCATCGTCGTGCTTCGGTGTCGCTGGGAATTCGGCTCCGAGGCGGATCATTTCGATATGTCGATGACGGTCGCAGGGCGCTCGATTGCTCTCGCGCTGGATAGAGGCGCCGAAGCGAGCCTCGTGCGCACCGATGGCTTCAGTTGTGCGATGCAGGTTTCTCAGATCGGTCCGGACCGTGCGAGCACGAATTTGGCAATCGTACTGGGTCCCGATGCCGCCAGGGCCGGCGACGCGGATCAGTGACGTAAAGACGGTTGCTTGTTATGTTCAATGTAGAGGGTGATCAGATGGTCTACTTCGGTATTTTCCTTGTTCTCATAGCCGCTGGACTGTGGTGGGCAGGCATCCGCTTCGACTCTTTGCGGTCCGCTGCGTCACAGACGGAACCCGGGTCCACACGCTTCATCCCCGTCATTTCTGCGAGCGCGGCTGCGGTCATGGTGGCGGTGGTTGGTATTTTCCTTATCGCGACGAATCTGACTGGCATGTAATGAGAAATTTGTTTCGGCTGGTCTACCGGCGAACAGTCTACTGTTGCGCGTCCTTGCCGCAGTCCTCAGCCAAAGGTCCGCGCTTTCTCGTTGGCGGGTTCCCTTCAAGCTTTGTTGGGCGAGTTTTCTGCGAGGCACTCGTAGATGATTCCGACGGGTATCTCGTCGCTTAGTTCGATGCTGTAGGAAGCTGCGTCATGCCATGTGACTTTGACCCCACGTGATCCGCCGCGTGATGCTTCTGCCTGGACGTGCCACATGGCCTCCGTGGTGACCGACCTTCCCTTGTTTTCGTACTCCGGCGATTGAACCGGGATCCGAGTGGACTGCAACTTAGAAACCATGAGAAATAGCTTCCCTCTTGCATTTGGTCAGGACGTCGAACCTGGAGCCTTCAAAGAGCTGCTGCTGCAAGGCTCCATAGTTCTGCAGCCAGAGCACGGGGTCCTCCCCGGTGACGCCCTTTAAATGGTCGTGACGCGCCGGTCTCCACCGTGTCATGTCTCGATATCGAGGCCTACGAGCGACCCACCATTCGTGGTGGACTTCCATCCCTAGGTTTCCTTCAAGGTAATTGCGCGGGTTTGGGGTTCAATGGTGGAGGCGAGCATCAGCGCCTCCGAACAGAGACACCATCCGACTTGAGGAATGTCTGTGTTTCGGATTCTTCATTGCCGATCCACAAGACGCCGCCGCTCCCGGATACTTCCTCAACGCGACCGTGAGCGATCACTTTTGCGTTCCTCACAATGTTGACGAACTCACCGCTTTGGAGCTCACGCCAATCGGATAGTACAGCGTGCATTCTGCGTTCCTTGACTGCTTCTCGAGCCTTCATTTCCCTTACCTTGCTCTTGCTTTAGGCGACTGCTGCCGCGATGTCCGGCCAGATGCCAGCAACGTTTAGATCTGCAACGGGAGACTTCGAATCGGGCAAACTGCGCAACGATGGGCTGAAACGCGCGCTCGACTCTGAGCTTGGTTTGTCCTGCACCGATTCGCAGTTTGACCGCTCCCCCGGAACTGTTCGTCCGCAATCGGTGATCGCCCGCACCCAATCATCGTGCCGACCGTGCGCGAGCTTCCGGTTCATCATTGCAATCAACTCACTAAACTGAATGGCCTATTCGATCCCTTCCAGAATCGGCCTTAGGCAACGGGACAAAGCGTGTCAGTTTGATACACAGTTGCGAACTGCGTGGCCGTGGATGAATGGACTGCCAACGGTCAGCCGTCACCTTCTCAGCCGCCGGTAGCTCCCGGCCGGACAAGGAATCCTGATCCGATAGTTGTCCTCTGGGGACCGGACGGAACTCGCGACACCTGGTTGGAATTGCCCGGGCACGGGAGTTTCGGTGAGTAGTCACGGGTCTGGAGCCAGCACGCCGAGAAGCGTAGAGTCGGTTGATCCAATGAAGGGGCCCCGTATCGGGGCTTGAATCGTCAGAAGTGACGGTGTAACTCCGCGAAGGAGCCTGATATGGCTGGATGGAACGCAGACACGGCGGCCGCGCCTTTGAGTGCAGCGGTGACGCTAGTGGAAGGTTCAAATTTCTGCATCTCCTCGGCTAACGGGGACATCATCCCGGAATACCCTCACGGCGTCTTTTTCGAGGACACCCGGATCCTGTCCCGGTGGATCCTGACCGTAAACGGTCAACTGGTTGAACCGCTGGCGACCGAGATCAAAGAGCCCTACCGTGCGCTTTTCGCCGGTCGGGTGCCGCGATCCGAAGGCGTTACGGAGAGCCCCCTGATCGTTGAGAGACTGCGGGAGGTCGGTGCGGGCATCCAGGAGCGGATTACGGTTCGCAACTATTCGGGGCAACCGGTCGAATGCATTGTCGGCATAACCGTGGAAACAGATTTCGCCGACCTTTTCGAGGTCAAGGAAGCGCGTATCCAGCGGCGCTGGAACGAAACCCGGGAGTTGGACAGGGATTCACTGGTCATCCGGGGCACGTGGCGGGACGTCAGCAAAGGCGTGGTAATCACGGCTGGCCGCGACGCCGTCGTCACTGAAGCGTTAACCTACAGAACGACAATCGAGCCGCGCGGACATTGGAGTGCGCTGCTCAGCGTGGCGCCTCTCGTGAATGGCGCTGTCGCTCCGGCGCCTCATGCCCGTCCGGAGACCGACGCGCTAACACCGCGTGACCGTCGTCGACGGGAGTGGGTGGCCAAGATCCCAGTCCTGCAAATGGGCAACCGCTCAATCGAGCGGACCCTGCGACGTAGCTACGACGATTTGGGCTCGTTGCGGATTGAGGATCCCGGACACCCGAACCGGGTAGTGGTGGCGGCCGGGGCGCCATGGTTCATGACTCTGTTTGGACGGGATTCGCTGTGGGCTTCGGCGATGGCGCTCCCCGTGGACCCCTCCCTGGCTCTCGGCACGCTGCAGACACTTGGCGACCGTCAAGGAAGAGTAGTGGATCCGATGAGCGAGGAAGAGCCCGGCAAGATTTTGCACGAGGTCAGGCTAGACGTTTCAAGCGCACTGGCTCTCGGTGGTAAATCCACCTACTACGGCAGCATTGACGCCACTCCGTTGTTTCTTATGGTGCTCGGGGAGGTGAGCCGTTGGGGCTTTGCCAAGGAAACCATTGCCGCATTGCAGCCTAACGCGGACCGCGCGTTGGGCTGGATCGTGGACTACGGGGACAAGGACGGGGACGGTTTCGTCGAGTATGAGCGACTTAACGAACGGGGATTGATAAACCAAGGCTGGAAAGACTCCTGGGACGGAATCAATTTCGCTGACGGAACCTTGGCTGAGCCTCCAATCGCTCTTTGCGAGGTGCAGGGGTACGTCTATGGTGCCTTCCTAGCATCTGCCTGGATGGCGTACGAAACCGGTGACTTGGCCAAGGCGGCCGAGCTGCGGGATCGTGCCGCGCGTCTCAAACGACAGTTCAACGAACAGTTTTGGCTGCCGGACAAGGGCTACTACGCAGTCGCGCTGGACAAGGATAAGCGACCGGTCGATGCATGCGCCTCTAACATGGGCCACTGCTTGACAACGGGCATCGTTGATAAGGACAAGGCGCCGTCAGTGGTCGAGCGACTAATGTCCCCGGAGATGTTCAGCGGTTGGGGAGTGCGCACACTTGCTACCGATATGAGGGCCTACCACCCGGCTAGCTACCACAACGGTTCGGTCTGGCCGCATGACAACGCGATCATCCAGGTCGGACTAATGCGCTATGGTTTCGTGGCGGAGGCCCAGCGGATCTCCACGGCGTTGCTTGAAGCGGCGGAATTCTCGGACGGGCGACTTCCCGAATTGTTCTGCGGATTCAGTCGGGAGGACTTCACCGAGCCCGTAGCGTATCCTACGGCGTGCTCACCGCAGGCCTGGGCAGCGACCGCACCGATCATGCTTGTAACAACGTTGATGCGATACGACCCGGACGTATCCCTGCGCGGAATATGGATGGATCCGGTACTCCCGGAGTCCTATGGAGATCTGCACATCACCAACGCACCGGTGGGCGACTCCCGGATCACTATCGACATTTCCGGGTCCGGATTTTCTGTCAAGGGATTGCCAGACGGAATGACAGCTCGCCGAGGTTACCTGCCATGGGTGGGAGATCTTATGGAACAGGGGCGGTCTCAGCTATAGGTTATCTAGCTTGGGCTGCGGGCCCTAGGGTGTTGCGGTGCTAGTGGCGGCGACGGTAGGCCATCTGAACGGCCACGAGCGCTGGAGGGTTAGCCGACTTCACGTCGAGGGCCGGATCCTGATTGCCGCCCTCGCCCGCGAGACCAGCGTCAGTCTCCGCACACTTGAACACTGGCCTCAGCTCGACCGCATTGGCGGCGCCAGCGCACTCAATCCCCATCCACGGGCCGACACCGACGTCTTACGAACCAACGGCGACGGCGCGTTCACGCTCTTTGGGGTGGTAGCCGCGCTTGGCGTGAGGAGGATGCACAACCCGCAGTCCGTGCTTCTCCTCCAGCTCGCACCGACATCTTGGGCGCGCTTAAAATCCTTGTGCTGGCTCCACCGGGTGCCGTCCTCGCGGACCATCGACATAGCAAGGTGAATGTGGTCATTGCCCGACTTGCTGGACCCGTGGTGGATGGCAACCCACCGGCACCGCGGCTTCCCGTCGCTGCCGGTAAATCCCATCTTCTCCGCGAAAGGGTTGTTGCTGCTTCCGAGTCAATCATCAGCGAGCTGGACATTCCCAGGTCTGTCTTCGGTGCGGGCAAGGAGGGCAGTAAGCATGTCTTCCACGTCTCGCTGAGCCGTCCGGCCGGTGAGGGACAGCTCAGCGACGAGACGCGGGGGAAATCGCCTATGATTGCTGCTGGCATGCCGGAGAAAAACCATTCGACTCTCGTCGGCGTGCTGGCTAGCTGTGGAACCGATGGACCCTCCGGCGGCCCCCCTCTTGGGGGTAGCTGCTGACAACTCCGGCGTCTTTCAGGCGCCTGAGAATCGTCAGGTGGGCTGAATCGTCCGGCAAGAGGGGGCGTTCCCTGCCAGGGTCGGCGATGAGGGGGTAGTCTCCGCCCATCCCGCGGAGGAGGTCGCGCATCTCTGCTTCCGTGAGGGCGGGAGAATGAGCCATCAGCCGCACCAAAGTGTTGTCCTCCACCCCAGACCGGGTGGCCAGTTGGATCTGCGGGTAGTCGAGCTGGATATCCTCATACTGTTCCGCATATCGAGCAGCAGCGCGGACCCCTGTGCCGTCATCGCCCACTGCATACTCAACAAGACTTTCGAGTACAGCAGCCTTCACCTTCGGCGAGATCCGGGCACTGGCGAAAAGCGAAGGCAGGTCGGCGGCGGGGAGTATCGCGGGGCTCATGTAATCAGCGAAATGCTCCGAGCCTTCGATCGCGGACTCACGAGTTGACCAGTCGAGCATTAATGCACTGGAGAACGCCGATGGTCCGTCGGCGATGACGCCTCGTTCAAGGAGATGGCCGATCAGTTCTCCTGATTCGGGCTGGATGTTATCTGCCGGGACGTGAAGACTTGGATCGACAAGACTACCCGCGAGCCCTACGCGCAGCTCGGGATCCGAAAGGGCCTTCCGCGACGCCAGCAGCGTGATGGCCAGAGCAATTCGCTTGGAGCCGTCTGTGCCGTCAACCGCGGCAATCGCCATATCCTTTCGAAGAAGGATCGCGAGCCCGGGACCGACTTCGCCCAGATTGTCGATGGAGGCGGTGACGTTCTCGAAAGTTGCCGTGGTCCTGTGATCCCCGGCCAGGGCGTCCCAGGCCGCTGCCGGCACGGTCTTCAAGTCCGGAACGAAGCAGTCTTCCGCGGCACCTTGGATGACTGCCGCGAGAAGGTCCTGGTCTATCTGGGCCGCGTAGACGTCCTGAATGATCTGCGCGAATGCTTCCGGGTGCGAAACGGTCCGATCTCCGTCGTGGACGACTGCGAGGTACTGGTCGAGCTCCTCCAACACGTGTCGGTAGACCTTCTCTGCGGTTTCGCGGAGGCGGTCCAACGCAATGTCCTGACCGCCGGCGAGGAACCGGAGGTTCTCGGCAGTGATCCTGTAGCAACTTAAGTCGGCGGCGACCTCGAGCGCTGCAGGGTTCAGCGCCCTCAGTGATGGCAGTGCGGCTCCGCTCTCAGCGATCAGCGCCATGGCCTTTACGGCGTCTTCCTGTGTTTTGTCGGCGGTGAGGGAGGCGATTTCTGCGGCGTGATCTTCGAAGTAGGAGCGGACTGCTCCACCGAGGTTGTAGGTGAGGCCTGGGCTCCAGTTGCGCAGAGCTTCATCGATCAGGACGGCGGTCAGCTCGCCTTCCTCGGCGACCAGCCATTCGAAGATCGCCGGCACGAGGGGCACTAGCCCCTCGATGAACTTTCGGCGCTGTTGTCCGTGGGCGAGGTATTCGCTACAAAAGGCTTTTTCGGCCTCTCCCCCGGCGGCCATTTGGCCGAACAGATGCTTGACGAGGTTTGGCTTATTCTCGAGAAGGTGGTCCATCACGGAGCAGTTATACATGCTCGGATCGCGGAGGACCCCCTCTCCCTTCTCGGAGATGATGGCATCCACATCATCTCCGAGAAGGACATATACAGGGTCGGCCTGTCCTTTGTCGATGTGCTGGACGATGTAGTTCTGAGCATCGAGGCGTAGGTGCTTGCCGTAGTAGACCGAGACATAGAGGGCGAAGTAGTCGTTGATGTAGCCGTTGGCGACGAGCTGGCGGGCGAGTTCTGATCCGAGCAGCCGCTTGCTGATGCCGCGGAAGGTCTCCCCTTCATTCGAACGGGCGGGAAGAGTAAACTCTGGACGCGCTGCGAGTTCCTGCCACGTGTTGTGGCGGAGGAAGTCAGTTCGTTGAATCGCATCATCTTTGATGCGATTCAACTCGGTCCGGTCCGCTTCGTTCCAGGCTTCAGGGGCGATCTCGATCCCGAGGAAGGAGGAGAGTTGTTCGAAGGGCACGGAGTATGCGGGGTAGCCAGGGTTGAATTGGATCCCCACCGGGCCGCGTTCGGTGATCAGTCTTGTCCATGTTGATCCGTCACGGATGCCGGCGCTGTCTACTACGAGTCCACCCATCGAGACCGTCGCCCGCGCCTCCCCGTTCGGGTGGCGCCGGCCCAACACATGGGCGAGCTGTTCCAGTCGCTCGCCCAACTGTTCGCTCCGAGCAGCAATGGCGTTGAGGGTTTCCAGCCGTGAAGCGGCGTCGCGGGCCGTGCTCGTCTCGTGCGCGATGTTCTCCCTGACCAGCTTCCGCCATTCCCCGTGCAGCATATCGAGTTGACTGTCGCCGAAGCGGATCTTCTCGAAATCGGCCATGTGTACGTTCTTATACACGATCATGGAAAAGAGTCGATCCGCGTCGAGACCGCTGAGGCGCTTGTCCTCAGGGGAGCTCAGGAGCTTGCTGGCGAACACGTCGTATTCGTTGCGCATATTGTGGATGAGGCGCATATCTGCAACGTGCCGCGCAGCCAGGTCGATTAGGTTTCGGGAGACGCCGGTGCCCTTCATGTCATCTGCCATGAGGTCGCGGGCGTTTCGGTGGGTGATGAACGGTACAACGGGTACGACCAGGTCGAAAAACTTCGTCCGGTTGGCCCGCTCGATTTCTTCCCTCGCTTCGTCCGCTTGACCTTCGTCCCCGGAGCTTTCACCGATCTTCTCGAAGACACTGTCCCGCAAAGCGTAGATGAACTTCAGCGGCCGCCGGCGTTTGACCTGCTTTGCGCCGTTAAGGAGAGTGTTCAGCGCCTTGAGTGCTTCGAAGATATGCACATCGTTGAACCTGTCGATGTCCTCGAAGACCACGATGTCTCGCTTGCTCACCTCGAAGTAATAGACGATCTCATCGAGGTACTGGTCAAAATAGCTGGATGATTGAGACGACAGAGAGACCGTGGCTGGCCCTGCGGTGAACTTATCGAGGAACACCCTGTTGTGGGTGAGCCAACGGATGACTACCACCGACCCGGACAGGAGGAGGAAGAGCATGCCGTGGTCGAGCCACAGCAGGGCAGTGTCGGCGCCCGCCATTGTCATGAACGGTTTGTCGAGGCCCGTCAGGAACAGCACACCCAGGGCAAGTAACCCGACCGTCAGCCCGAACACTACTTGCCGTCCCCACTGGAAACGGGTGATACGGCGGAATCTCGACCCCCGGGTCCTGGACGGATCCTCCTTGTAGAGGATCTGCTTCACGATCTCCTTCTCGATCCGGTTTGTCGGTGTTGCGTCCGCTGTTTTCGCAGCATTAGCCGCCGGCGCTCCAGCGGGTTCGTTAGCGGGCTCCTTGACTGGTACCTTGCCAACCGTGGAGAACGAAAGTTCGACAACCCGTTTCGGGTATTTTCTGGCAACCTCGCCCAAGATGCTGCTCTTGCCAGTACCGTATGGGCCGGTCAAAGCGATGTTCCGTACCGCGGGCATTTTCTCGATCGCATCGACCAGCAGATCGACATACAGCTTGTGCTGGTCCTCAAACTCCGGAGCTAGACTCCGCAGTGCTAGCGTCCCATCCGCAAAGGTGTCACTATTCAACTAAATTCCTTCCCCATTCATGGCTGATGCTACCCGGGGTCACGACATACAGCATGAAGAAGCGGCGGACGAGCGGACACGGATCAGGACGGATCGAATGTCTTGCTGCAGGACATTGGCGCCCATGAGTTCCTGCACGCGCTGACGAGCTCGGTCCAAAGCTGTCGTTCCTTCACCGCAGCGCCATCAGCCTCAGCTCGGGCCGCACGCTTTCGGCACGTTCAGCCATCCGCGCGGATCGCCACCCTCGACGAATACGAACGCGAACTCATCACCGAGCGGGTCCACGCCGGCGTCGGGCAGTGAAACAGATCGGCACGCTCTGTGGCCGGCTAGCCTCCGATCCGCTGGTCATCGCGGACAAACTGGCTATCGCGCAGGCCGCTCCGCTCGGATCCGGTTGTACGCCCCGCTAGACCATTTCAGTCTTGCCCGCATCCCGATAAAGGCCGGTTATGTCCGTCCTTGACGCACCGTCAAGGGTGGGCCGTAGGCCCATCACGCAGTGACGCGGACGCGCCCTTGACTGAGCGGCGGGGACGGCGAGCATGGGAGGCCGGGATGCGATACCAACCCAAGGAGGCCTGTTCATCCAGCTAAACGTCGACGACGTGTGTACACGGTGACGCCGTTCGTGGTGGTACCCACACGGGCATTCATGTCCGCATCCATGGCGCGCCCACCGATGGACGGCGCGCGGCGCCAGGATTCTCCGCGTCATTGTCAGTGCTGGTCGAAAGGTGTTCGCGTCAGAATGGATCACTCTTCGACCGTCACCGCCAAGGTCCCGACGAGCCGCATACCAAAGGCGGGGACGGCTAGTTGAGGCCGACTGCGTCCACAGGTAACGGCCGCCTCAGTAGGCACTGAGGGCCGACATGCTGAACGGCCGTTGGTTGAAGATCTGATCAGGAATCCCGGCTCTAGACGCTAGGAAGTACCTGGCCCGTCTGAGAGCGTGTCTGTGCGTCAAGCCATGCCTCTACATCGCTGGCGCGATAGCGGACGCCGCTGCCTAATTTTACGAACTTAGGGCCCATCCCTCTATAGCGCCATTGCGCCAGTGCGGGCGCCGTCTTGTGAAGCTTGGCTGCCAGCTCTGCCGGGGTCAGCAGTTCCGATTCCATGAAGCCTCATTCCCTTCCGTGAACGCCTCGTCATATTAGATGCAAAGTTGCCAATTACGCTTGTTGTCTATATAGCGTGTATCGTTTCTTATATGGTACATAGCGGAGAACGGCTGCGAGGACATGACATTGGCCCAACCGGCAAGACCGTCGCTCGGAACCTGAAGCGTTTGCGGGGTAATGTCACCCTGCGGGAGCTTCAGCAAAGGCTCAGAGGCGTCGGGCACGAAATTTCCGCAAGTGGAATACAGAAGATCGAGGCCGGCGTCAGGCGGGTTGATGTTGATGATCTCGTGGCCCTGGCGGTAGCCCTGGGCGCGAACCCAAACGCACTCCTGTTTCCCAAGTCGCTTGACGAGCCGGTGGCCGTCACCGGAGCCGATCCGGCTGACCTAATACGGGTTTGGGAATGGGCGGATGGCATAACGCCGATCGACGGCGACGTGAGCAGTGATGACTACGTACGGGGGCTGCGCCCCGACTTCATCCCGGCAGGGAATACGAAAATTGGTCCCGTGACATTCGAAGACCTCAATTTACGAGTGGACGAGCTCAGCGCGATTATCAAGACCCTGGTTGATCAGAACGCAGCGAAAGAACAATCCGGCTATGGCAACGATTGAACCCTATGAGACACGGGCCGGGCGCCGGTATCAGGTTCGCTACCGGAAACCTGACCGGGTGCAGACCAAGAAACGTGGATTCAGGACAAAGAGGGATGCCGAGCTTTTCCTCGCCAGCGTTGAGGTATCCAAGGCCCGCGGGGAGTTCATAGATGCGGCAGCCGCAAAGGCCCTGATCGGTCCCCTTGGGGAAGCGTGGTTGTCGCGGCAGACTCATTTGAAACCATCTTCATTGCGCCCCGTGGAGTCGGCTTGGCGTAATCATGTGCTGCCGGTGTGGGGCGGTACGGCAGTCTCTGATATTCGAAAGACCGATGTGCAGCAGTGGGTCTCGGGTTTGACGAAGGGGGATCAGAGTGCTGTCCCGACCCGGAAACCGAAGGGGGCAACGCTTGTAATCCGCGCTTACGGAGTCTTGGCGGCCATCTTGGATGACGCCGTGAGTGACCGTCGAACATTGAGTAATCCAGCTCGGGGCGTAACCTTGCCGCGCAAGATCAAGAAGCCGCACGTCTACCTGAGTCACGAGCAAGTGCATGCACTCGCCGCAGCCAGTAAATATCCGACACTGGTTCTCGTGCTTGCCTACTGCGGGTTGCGATGGGGTGAGGCGACTGGACTGCGAGTCAAACATCTGGACATGTTGCGGCGGCGTTTCGTGATCGAAGAAAACGCGGTCCAGGTCGGTTCGATCATCGAAGTAGGTACGCCCAAGAACCACAAGAAACGAACCGTGCCGTTTCCGCGATTCCTCGTTGAGCCCCTGGCGCAGCAGTGTGAGAACAAGGACAGAAATGATCTGGTGTTTCCTGGCGAGAATGGCCGTCACCTTCGCCTCGCACGCGTGCACGATGACAACATGAGCTGGTTCGCAGGGGCCGTGAAGAGGGCGGGAGTGCCACGAATCACGCCTCATGATCTCAGGCATTCCGCCGCGAGCTTTGCCGTATCGGCCGGTGCGAACGTCAAAGCGGTGCAAAGAATGCTCGGTCACAGCTCGGCGGCGATGACCCTGGACATCTATGCGGACCTGTTTGACGGGGACTTGGACAGCGTTTCGGACGCCCTGGACCTTGCAGTGTCCCTGGCGAATGTGCCCAAAATGTGCCCAAAACCCTGATTTCGCCAAAGCAAAAGGCCCCCGATCCCTTGTAAACAAAGGGATCCAGGGGCCTTTCAAGTGGCGGTGACGGTGGGATTTGAACCCACGTTGGCTTTTACACCAAACAACATTTCGAGTGTTGCACCTTCGGCCGCTCGGACACGTCACCAACTGAAATAGGGTACCGGAGTGGAGGCCCGTTCCCCAAAACGGCCGGGCGACGCCCACTTAGTAAGTAGCCTTCCCTTTCGTAATCGCAGCCGCAGGACTAGATTCGCAAGCACGATGACTCTTCCACGAAACGCACCGCAGAACACGGACACCCAGAACACGCACCCCCAAACGGCCCTGGCCTACTGGACGGTCGGCCCGTGCCAAGGCGAGCTCCGGAGCGAGGACCTTCCGGCGCCGGCGCAGGGCGAGGCTGTGGTCCGTGCTTTGTACTCGGGAATCAGCAGGGGCACAGAGCTCGTGGTCCATGAAGCGCACGTGCCCACACGAACCGCGAAAGCGATGCGGGCCCCCCATCAAACCGGGGACTTTCCCGCGCCGGTCAAGTTCGGTTATCTATCGGTCGGAATAGTTGAACAAGGCCCCGAGGACTGGATCGGCCAGAATGTGTTTTGCCTGCACCCGCATCAAGACCGCTACGTCGTGCCGCTCACCTCACTCACCCGAATACCCGACGGCGTGCCGGAACGCCGCGCTGTGCTCACTGGCATCGCCGAAATCGCCCTCAACGCCCTTTGGGAGGCGGGGCCCCGCCTGGGTGACAGGATCGCCGTCGTCGGCGCCGGATTGGTGGGCGGCATGACCGCGGCGCTCCTGCGCGGTTTCCCGCTGGAGCGCTTGCAACTGGTGGAGACGGACCCGGCGAAGCGCGGGTTCGTGGAATCCCTGGGCGTGGAGTTCGTGCTCCCGGACGACGCGCATCAGGATTGCGACATCGTGTTCCACTGCTCGGCCACGGATGAAGGACTGGCCCGTAGCCTGCAATTAGCCGGGGACGAGGGCGAGATCATTGAGATGTCCTGGTACGGGGACCGGAAGGTCTCCTTGCCGCTGGGGGAGGACTTCCACGCCCGGCGCCTCACCATCCGAGCCAGCCAGGTGGGAGTGGTGGCACGTTCGCGCCGGCATAGCCGTACCTCAAGAGAGCGGCTGGAACTGGCGGTCTCTCTGCTGCGGGACCCCATTTTCGACGCGTTCCTCACGGGGGAGTCGCAATTCGAGGAACTGCCGGAGGTCTTCAATGGCATGGAAAACGGCGAACTGGACGATCTTTGCCGAGTCATCAACTACCCCGGGACCCCGCAGCGGGAAGGAAACGAGGCATAACGATGTTCAGCCTCACCGTCCGCCGGCACTTCATGATCGCCCACAGCCTTCCGCGGGAATCGTTCGGCCCGGCCCAAGGACTCCACGGAGCCACTTTCGTGGCCGAGGTGACATTCCGTCGGGCCAAACTGAACGACGACGCGATCGTCCTGGACATCGGCGCCGCTGGAACCATCGTGGACGAGGTGCTGGCCGGCCTCAACTACAAGAACCTCGACGAACACCCGGACTTCGCCGGACAGCTCACGACGACGGAAGTGCTGGCCCGCTTCATCGCTGAGGCGGTTGCAGCGAAAGTCCGCGAGAGCGACGACGGCGGTGCGCTCGCCGGCGTCGACGTCCTCCTCCGGGAACATCCCGACGCCTGGGCAGGCTTCTCGCTGGATTTCGAGTGGTAGCTCGCGCGGGACCGCCCCGGATGGCGGATAAACGGTGCAGAATGGGGCCATGACGTCCGCCGTGCTTTCCGCTCAAACGCTCACCCCGGAACTCCTCCGCGCCTGGGCGTGGCACAGACAGGGCCTGGACGGTTCCCTCTCCGGCAAGACGTCCGAGGAAGTCCTGGATCGCGCCGGCTGGGCCCGCTCGGTGGGCGGTGCCAACCCCTACCTGACGCTCTTCGCCCGGGCCGGGATCCGGCGCGAACAGGTCGATCGCGACGTCGCCGAGTTGAGGATCCACGAGCTCCCCACGGCCCGCGGTTGCACCTACGTCCTGGGCCGGAACGACTTCGCGTGGGGCCTCCACGTCGGCCGGGACGCCGCGGTGGCGCCGTTCAAGGTCCTGGCCCGCCTCGGCGTCGAACGCGGTGAGATCACCCTCCTCGAAGAGCAAGTACTCCACACCCTCCTGGAATCCAGCGACCCCATGGATCCCAAGCAGCTCAGGGACGAGCTCGGCGAATCCGTCCGCAGCCTCGGCGAAGAAGGCAAGAAGAAAGGTGCGTCAACCACCCTGCCCACGGCGCTAGGGCTCCTCCAAGCCGATGGCCGCATCCGTCGCGTCCCCGTCAACGGCCGCCTCGACCAGCAGCGCTACGCCTACACGTCGTGGGTGCTGCCGCCCAGTGGCCTCGACGACGACGCCGCCCGGGCGCTTTTGATCGAACGGTACCTGCGCTGGACTGGCGGAGCGACGTTCAAGCAGAGCCAATGGCTTACCGGATTCACAGTCGCGCAGAGCAAGGCGGCGCTGGCCGCCGTCGGCGCCGTCGAAGTGACGACGGCGGCAGGCGAGCCGCTCTG
This sequence comes from Arthrobacter sp. 01T428, assembly GCF_056398685.1. Classification (NCBI taxonomy): domain Bacteria; kingdom Bacillati; phylum Actinomycetota; class Actinomycetes; order Micrococcales; family Micrococcaceae; genus Arthrobacter; species Arthrobacter sp. 01T428. Next base: position 140,534 of record NZ_JBFTPW010000004.1, read on the forward strand.
GATGCTGCCCGACGACGTCGAGCACCTTTCCGCGTTCACGGCGCCGCAGGAGGAACAGATCCAGCTTCTGGCCGGGACGGATTCTTTGGTACTGCTGCGCAGGAATTCGGCGGACATGCTGGCCGAAGGAGATCGGGGCCGGAAGATCCTGGACACCACGCTGGCACTGCAGGCGGACCTGTCCGACCACCCGATCCTGGACCGGGGACGGATCATCGGGCTGTGGCAATACGATCCGGGCAAGGAACGGATCGCGGCATGGACGTTCGACAAGCCCACTGCGGCCGTCACCCAGCGGATCAGTGAGGTGGAGAGCTGGATCCGCGAGGACCTCGGCGATTTCCGCTCGTTCAGCCTGGACTCGCCGGCATCGCGGCAGAAACGCATCGACGCCCTTGACAGTGCCAATTCATAAGGCGAACGCTGGTCTCAGGTTGGAGTGCTTCAGTCCACCCAGAATCCGGAGAACTCGCCGGTGGCTTGCGTGTAGGTGGCGTCCACGTGTTTTACGCGGCCGGGGGCGTCCCGGGACTGCAGCCATTCCAGCAGGGAATCGACGGCTTCACGGTCACCCTCAGCGATGACCTGCACTGAGCCGTCCAACTGGTTGGCAGCTTCCCCGGTCAATCCCAATAGCCGGGCTTGGTGCATCGTGGAGTACCGGAAACCCACGCCCTGGACGCGGCCGGTCACCATGGCCGTGACGCGCACTGGGGAACTCATGCGGCACCCGATCCATACGGCCTCGTGATCGCCTCGAGGAAATGACCGTCCGGATCGGCGAAGTAGACGCCGCGTCCGCCGTCGTTGTGGTTGATCTGCTGGGGGCGTGAGCGTGCAGGATCGGCCCAGTAGGGGATGCCCTCGGCCTGGATCCGGGCGAAGATCCCGTCGAAGTCGTCCTCGCTGACCAGGAAGGCATAGTGCTGGGGAGAGATGGGCCGGTCCGCCGTGGCGAAATCGAGGGCGACTCCATGGTCAAAGGCCACGGTCATGAAGGACCACACGGCTTGCGGCTTCGGAAGCCCAAACACGCTGGCGAGGAACTCCGCGGATCGGCGTTTGTCCGTTGCGTAGACGATGGTGTGGTTGAACGAGACGGTCATGAGGTCCTCCCCAGCTGTGCTGCCTGAGACCATCTGACGTCCAACACCTCACAATTTCAAGGGCGATCCGGAGGCAGCTGCTATTTCCGGTGGGCTGCGAAGAAATCGCGCAACAGAGCCGAGCATTCCTCTTCGCGCACGCCTGCGTACACCTCCACCCAGTGGTTGAGCCTGCGTTCGCGCAAGATATCGAATACCGATCCGGCGGCACCGGCCTTCTCATCCCAGGCGCCGAAGACCACCCGCGGAATCCGGGCCAGCACAATGGCTCCGGCGCACATCGCGCACGGCTCCAGCGTCACCACAAGGGTGCAGTCCTCGAGGCGCCAGCCGTCTCCGCCTTCGCCGAGCTCAAGGGCGTGGCGTTGCAGGGCTGCGGCCGCCTCGCGGATGGCGACAATCTCGGCGTGCGCCGTCGGGTCGCCGTGCGCTTCCCGTTCGTTCCGCCCGGCACCCAGCACGCCGCCGTCGGGCCCCAGGACGACGGCGCCGATCGGCACGTCCTCCGTATGCAGCGCCCGCCGGGCCTCGTCCAGGGCCAGACCCATCCAGGCCGCGTGCTCTGCGTGATAAGGCTCGTTGGTGCTCATGCCTCAATGATAGTTTTGGAGTCATGCGCACACTCGTCGTGGACCACCCGCTGGTCGCTCACAAGCTCACCGTTCTGCGGGATAAGAACACTCCTTCACCGGTCTTCCGGCAACTCACCGAAGAACTCGTCACTTTGCTGGCCTACGAGGCCACCCGCGAAGTACGGACCGAAGCGGTAGAGATCGAAACCCCCGTCACCAAGGCGATCGGCACTGCCTTCACGAAGCCGACGCCGCTGGTGGTCCCCATCCTGCGCGCAGGCCTCGGCATGCTTGAGGGCATGACCAAGTTGGTCCCCACCGCCGAAGTGGGCTTCCTGGGGATGGCCCGCGACGAAGAGACCCTGGACATCATCACCTACGCCGAACGCCTCCCCGAGGACCTCACCGGCCGCCAGATCTTCGTCCTGGACCCCATGCTCGCCACCGGCGGCACACTGCGCGAAGCCATCAAGTTCCTCTTCAAGCGTGGCGCTTCGGACGTCACGTGCATCTGCTTGCTCGCAGCCCCGGAGGGCCTGGCCAAGCTGGAAGAAGAGCTTTCCGAGGCCAACGTCAAGATCGTCCTGGCATCGATTGACGAGAGGCTGAACGAGAAGGCCTACATCGTTCCGGGCCTGGGCGACGCCGGAGACCGCCTCTACGGCGTGGCCGGCTAGCGAGTCCGGCTAGCTACTAACCCGCGCGGCGCTGGGCCTTGCTTGCCTTGAGCACCATGGGCAGCTTGGACCGAAGGGTGCACTCAAGCAACTCCTCGGCGGTCTCGTCCTGCTCGTAGACTTCCGGCAGGCGGATGCCGATCAGGGTGTTCATGAGCATGCCCTGCGCAAGGAAGTCGCGGGAGGTTTCGGGGGACAGGCCGGCTTCGTCGCGCACCAGGCGGTAAATATCCAGGAATCCTTCCCTGGCGCGTGCCCCGATGGCGGGTTCATGGCCGGCGACGAAGGCCTGCATCAGCATCATGAGAATGCCGCGATCCTCGATCAGGTCGGCGTAGGCGATGGCCATGAGCTGCTTGAGCTGTTCCGGGCGGCCGCTCCCGGCGGCAGGATCGAGGTGCCGCAATTCTTCGGCGAGTTCTCCGGCGTCGTACGCCGCGATGACGTCGCGGAACGCGCGCAGCAGCTTGCCCTGGGCGCGATCCAGGGCCTCCAGGAACAGTGTCTCCTTGGTGCCGAACATCCGCACGACATACGGCTGGCTGATGCCCGCGGCCTTTGCCACTTGGTCCGTGGTGGAACCAGCGTAGCCACGCTCGGCGAACACGCCGGTGGCAGCTTCCAGGATCAGTTCGCGCCGCTGCGCCGCAGGTATGCGTTCGGCAGTTGCCTTGCTGCTTGAGCCCGATTCCCGGGCGCCTGTGCCCCCTGTTTTCTTCGCCACACTTGACATGTTATCAGTCGATAACTAACTTTGGCCCTTAAGTAATCATTCGATTACAACAACCCGATTTAGCGCCACCTCAGCGACCCGTGGAGTCATCATGAAACGCACCATTCCCGTTTGGCTGGCCATTGTGGCGGCCTCTCTCCCCGTCTTCATGGCCACACTGGACAACCTCGTGGTCACCAACGCACTGCCCGTCATGCACAAGGCCCTCGGTGCGAGCGTCGAGGAACTGCAGTGGATCGTCAACGCCTACTCCCTGAGCTTCGCGGCGTTCATGCTCCTCGCTGTCGGCCTGGGGGACCGCTTCGGCCGCCGTCACGTGTTCATTGCGGGCCTTGCCATCTTCACCCTCGCGTCCGCAGCGGCAGCCGTCAGCACGGATCCGGTGCAGCTCATCGCCGCCCGCGCGGTCCAGGGCGTTGGCTCCGCGGCGCTCATGCCGCTATCGCTCACCCTGCTGGTGGGCTCGGTCAGCGACAAGCTGCGCCCGCTCGCCATCGGCATCTGGGGCGGAGTCTCCGGCCTGGGTGTCGCACTGGGGCCGCTGATCGGCGGCGCAGTCGTGGAAGGCTGGAGCTGGGAAGCGATCTTCTGGCTCAACGTGCCCATCGGCATCCTGTCGATTCCTCTGGCGCTCTTCGCGCTGCCGAACAGCTTCGGCGCCCGTGTCCGCGCCGACGTCGTAGGCCTTCTTCTTTCCGGACTTGGCCTCCTGGGGCTCGTCTTCGGCATTGTCCGGGGGAACGACGCCGGCTGGTCCAGTGCCGAAGTCCTCGTAGGCTTGATCGGTGGCGGCGTCCTGCTGCTTGCCTTCGTTCTGTGGGAATCCCGGGTCGCTGCGCCACTGCTTCCGCTCCGGCTGTTCCGCGACCGCAGCTTCACCGTGGCAAACCTGATCGGCTTGACCTTCAGCTTCGGGATCTTCGGGTCTGTCTTCATCCTCATCCAGTTCCTGCAGGTAGTGCAGGGCCACGGACCCCTCGCAGCAGGCGTCATGACGATGCCCTGGACCTTGGCGCCCATGTTCGTGGCACCGCTTGCCGGCCTGTTGGCCCCGCGGCTTGGCACCAAGACCCTGATGATTGCGGGCCTCGTGCTGCTGACAGCGGGCATGTTCTGGCTGGCCGGAGTCCTTTCCGCGACCGTCCCTTATGAAACCCTGGTGCCGGGCTTTGTTGCGGCGGGAATCGGCATGGGGTTGGTTTTCGCCCCGATGTCGACGGCGGTGCTCGCCAACATGCGCGCCGAGGACCACGCGAAGGCGAGCGGGACCAACTCCACTCTCCGGGAGATCGGTGTGGCACTGGGCGTGGCCGTCCTGACGGCAGTCTTCACGGGAGCCGGCGGCAAACTCACTCCCACCGGCTATGTGGACGCAGCCATTCCCGCCGTCTATGTTGGTGCGGCTGTGCTGGTCCTTGCCACGTTGGCGGCGTGGCTCCTTCCGTCCCGAGCCCGAGCCCGCGCGCAAGCTGAAACAGAAGTCGGCGTGGGCACCTGGGGAGGCGCCGCCGTCGAACTCGTCAACGCGGGGTCACTTACGGCCCAATTCGAGCAGCAACATGGGCCGTAAGTGACCCAGCGTTGTGCTCCGCCCCTACCGGTTTTCGGGCTCCGCCGATAGCCTTTGGCGCATGGACTGGAAACTTGAACTTGTGTTTGTCCCCGTGTCCGATGTGGACCGCGCCAAGGATTTCTACGTCAACAAAGTGGGCTTCAACGCCGACTACGACGAGCGGCCCATGGACGGTATTCGCTTCGTCCAACTGACTCCGCCCGGCTCGGCCTGCTCCATCTGCATCGGCGAGGGCCTCAACGACGCCCCTCCAGGCACCGCTCCCAGCCTGCAAATGGTGGTGGGGGATATCCAGGAGGCCCACAGCCAGCTCAAGGCCAACGGCGTGGAAGTCAGCGACATCGACATCCAGGATTGGGGCCACTTTGTGTACTTCACCGATCCGGACGGCAACAAATGGGCCGTTCAGTACATCCCCCACCGGCCCAACGGCTAGGACTCACACCGTAAGAGTTGGGCCGCAGACCGGCTTCAGCGGCAGGATGGATGCATGAACCTGCCTGCTGAAGCCGTGAAAACCCTGACCGTCCGGGCTGTCCTCTTCGATATGGACGGAACCTTGGTGGACTCCACCGCGATCGTGGAGGAAGTCTGGAGCGAATTCGCGGGCCGGTACGGACTGGACATCGAGGAGATCCTGCGGACTTCACACGGTGTCCAAGCCAAGGACACGGTGCGCCGTTTCGCACCCGCCGGAGCTGACATCGACGCGCTCGCGGAGGAACTCGGCGAGATGGAACGGACCCGGACGGACGGGATCGTTGCGTTGCCCGGAGCCGCGGAACTGTTGCGGTCCTTGCCTGCCGACGCCGTCGCCATGGTCACCTCGGCCGATCGGATCCTTGCCGGGGTGCGCATGCAGGCAGCCGGACTCGAGATGCCCGCGACCACTGTTACCTCCGAGGCCGTGACCCGTGGCAAACCGCACCCGGAAGGCTACCTCAGGGCCGCAGCGCTGCTGGGTGCCGAGCCGGCCGACGTCGTCGTCTTCGAAGATGCCCCCGCGGGCATCGCTTCCGCCCGTGCGGCCGGAATGCGGACCGTGGTGGTGGGCGACGCCGGCGGCGAGGCGGCGGATGGGCTGTGGCAGATCGCGGACTATTCAGCTGTCACTGCCACGGCGAGCCTGGACGCTTCCGGTCGATGGGTGATCGAGCTCCGGTTCTAGCGTCAGCGGGCTGGATGCGGGACGGACCGGTCCTGTTGTTCCCCTGAGGACGAGGGTTCCCTCGAAGATGATCCTTGCGCCCGTCAGGCTGGTTGAGCCTGGGTTCTCGGAGAGGGCGGCGACGGCGCGCCGGGCTGCAGCACCGACGTTGACCGCGATCGTCGAAAGGGCAGGAAACGTTTCGGTCGCGAGGGTGTCGTCGCATCCGATGACGCTCAAGTCCTTCGGGACGTCAACGCCCGCGGCAGCGAACCCGCCCATCAAGCCGTGCGCGATCACGTCGTCGAAAGCGATGACTGCGGTGACTCCGGACGCTGCCACCGAATCGCTCAGAGCCTTCGCGGCGTCATAGGTGCCCGGGTCCGCACTGAAGTGCATGACCTCGAGGGCGTGGGCCTTCGAGAAGTTGTCCACGGCCGAGCGGCGCTGCTTGTTTGCCCATGATTGTGGTGGCCCGCCGACGTAGGCGATGCGGCGGTGGCCGAGCCCGGACAGGTGCGTCAGACCGGAGCGGATGGCGGCCGCGGTGTCCAGGAGGATCCGGTACGTCTCCGGAACATCGCGGTTGATGAAGGCTACCCGCTGGGAATCGGCGATTTGCCGGATGCGGGACGAAGCGAGCCGGGAGGATACGACGATCAACCCTTCGACCTGGGGCGCCATCCGTGAGATGAGGCGGTCTTCCCGGGTGGGGTCTTCATCCGTGTCCGCCAAGAAGACGGACAGTCCGAGGTCGCTCGCGTAGTTTTGGGCCGCGCGGACCAGTGGAGGGAAGAACGGGTTGGCGATGTCCGGCACGATGAGTCCGATCGCGCCGGCGCGTCCTGTCGAGAGGGCGCGAGCGTGATGGTTCGGTACGTAGCCGGCGGCTTCGGCAGCCTTTTGAACCATTGCCACCGTCTCGGGCTTGAGCAGGTTTGGCCGGGTAAAGGCCCTGGACACGGTTGAGGGGGCTATGCCGAGTTCGGCCGCCAATTGCGTGATGGTTGGACGGCCCGTCATTGGGGCTCACCCGCGAGCTCCAATGCGGCACGGACCAGGGCTTCCGCGCTGCCAGGCGCGAAGGGGGCAGGCATACCGTAATAGCGGTGCGCGTCCTCCACTTCGTATCCTCCGAAGTCATATTCGTCCGCGCTCGGGAAGTATCCGGGGCACCCGTTGGTGTAGCCCGTGACGAATACGGGCCCTTCGAGCTCGGAGGCGATGGCTTCCGTTGCGGCCAAGAATGGTTCTCCGGGTAGTCCTACGAGGGTCAGGCCCTGCCAGTTGAAGACGCTCACTGGCGCGCGCCAGGACATTTTGTCGTCGGGACCGCGGTCCATCGCCCACTGCATCCACGTGTTGAGAAGGGATCGCCGGCCCGGTTCGGCAGAAACCGCTTCGGCCTCCCACTGCCGGCCCAACGCCGAGGGGGAAACCGCGTCGCGCGCATTCATTGCGACGCCGACGGTCCTCCGGGCCGCCGAGGTCTCCCGGGAACCGAAGACCGGCAATAGCGGGGTCCCCAACGCGGATGCCGCCACATGTTCTCCGATCTTTCGCGCCTGCTCCATCGTCCTGCCGGTTGAGCCGGAAAGCGAGTACGACGCGTCGGCACGATGGCCCGAGTTGATGTCACCGGCGGTCCCGGGCAGGAAAAGGGCCACTGAGCCTGGGGAACGTTCCTCCAGGACGCTCCTGGTGAACGCCGGATAGTCGCCGCTGATGAGCCGGTTTTCCGGACCCAGGACCACCGGGTGGCACGGATAGAGCAGGATCCAGGCAAGCACTTGTCCGGCTTCGTCGCTGAATGTGGCGACTTGGACGGGCGGGTCCACGGCACGTTCGGGATGGCGTCGGTTCCTGGCAATGTCCACTCCGCGCGATTCGCCGTAATGCAAGGTGGCAGGCTGCTGGGAGGCCAACGCGGTCTCGGCGGCCTCGTGGCAAGCCACGACGATCTCCTCCAGGAGACCCGGGTCATGGCCTCCGAGTCGGCCCGGCATAACGCACGGACCTGCGTGGGTATGCGTCGCGGTGATCGCGACACGTTCCGGCATGAAGGGCAGGCCGCGTGCGATGCGGGTGCATGTGTCTTCGTGCAGGCCGCACACATCCACGGTGATCCAGCACGTGTCATCGACAGCCAACGCCCGGACGGTCAGGGGATCGTGGACACCGGTGCTCGGGTTAGTCCTCGCCGCGAATCCGGCCATTGGGGTACCTGCGGGCGGCGAGATCCCGACGACGGCGGCGCCCACCCTCAGGACGCCCTGCTCGGCTTGGGGGGTGCTCATTCCGGTCCGCCGGATACTTTCCGGCCGGACTGGATGACCTCGGTAATGGTCCCGGCTCCGGGTCCCTCCCCGGTGATCAGGACGAAATCTGCCGGGGAACCGACTCGAAGGTGGCCGAGCCCCGGCCGGGTGCCCGGAATCACCCGGGCGGGAGTGGACGTCACCATTTTGAGGGCTTCCGGTAGCTCCAGGCCGACGTTGCGGATCACGTTGCGGAATCCGTCCGGGAGGGTAGCGGCGGCCCCTGCGAGCAGGTCCGTACCCACGTGGGAGAGCCTCCCGCCAGGAGCGAGATCCACGAGGCCGCCCACGGAAGTGCGGTGGCGGCCAGGCGCGCTACCGGCCAGTGCGGTGCTGTCAGACACCAGATAAGCGCGGTCGGGGGTCTTTGCCCTGATCATGACTTTGAGCGTATCGCTGGGCAAGTGGTGGCCGTCCGCTATGAGTCCCGCCGTGAGCCGGTCGTCAGCGAGTTGAGTCCACAGGGCATTCGGATGCCTTGGCAGGGTGGTGGCGATGCCGTTGCCCAGATGGGTGGCCAGACGGGCTCCCGCGGTGATGGCAGCCGTGATTTGTTCAGGACTCGCGTGCGTATGTCCAATGGCCACTTCGACGCCGAGTTCGCGGATCCGGGCGATCTGGGCCGGCGCATCGGGCGTATGTGGGGAGACGGTGACGATGCCGACCATTCCGCTTGCGCGAAGCCAGCGCCGAATCTCATCTGCGTCCAAGGGACGGACGAAGGCCACGTCGTGGACGCCGCGGGGACCGTCCTGGTCCGAGATGAAAGGACCCTCGATGTGCACGCAGGGGATGGCTGCCCTGGTGGTCGGATCAATGTCGCAGGCACGCTTGATCTGTTCGAGCGCGCCGATGATTGCCTCCTCCGACGCTGTCACAATGGTCGGGACCCACGTGGTGACGCCCAGTTTCGCAAGCTCCGCGCTCAGGTTGATGATGGTTTGCGGCGAGACGTCGGCGGAGTTGACGTCCAGGCCGCCGTAACCGTTGACCTGGCCGTCGATAAATCCCGGCGCGATCACGGGCACCCCTTGGTCAGGGCCGATCTCCCGCTCCGACAGGATGGTCGTGTCGTAGGCGATTTCTATGTTGATCCCCCGGTGGGGGTCTTTGCCCACGATCGTTTTGGGGTGTGTCACAGCTTGTGTACCCGTCCTTTGAAACGTGAAATGAACTGCTGGTTGGCTTCGTCCCCGCCTGGAGCATTTCCCGATCGCCACAATGGCGGCTCAATGCCGATTTCGTTCAGCTTGCCGATGGTGGACATCATGAGCCAGTTGAGGGTGAAGGCGTTGGCGAAGGTGGACACTGCGGCCGTTTTTTCCTTTGCCCCGGGGACCTCCATGACGGCGTCTCCGACCGGAACCTTCGTGTCGATGTGGTGGTCGACGACGTCGTGCAGGTTCAGTTTTTGCGGATGCCGTGCGGGGTGGTCACCGGCTGTTTCCTCCGCGTGCTCGCGCGAGGAAACGCCGATGGTCGTGACCGATAGTTCGCATGCCGTCAGCGCCGCGTCAATGAGCGCGCTATTGATGCCGTAGGCGTTGACCAGGATGAGGACATCCCCGGGTCCGAGGCCCGCGTCTTCGATGACGATCCGGCCGTAACCCGGAGTCCGTTCCATGGCCATAGAGCGGAGGGCGCCGCCGGAGAGCAAGGTGCCTTCGTCCAAAATGGCCGAGACGTGCATCAACCCGCCTGCCCGGAAGAACACTTCCTGGCTTGCCAGGTTCGAATGACCGCCCGGGCCGTAGATGTGTACCAGTTCGTCCTTGGCTACCTGGGCCGCGAGAATGTCCGCGGCGACTCTGATGTTTTCGGCTTCCTCCAGGCGGATCCGCCCGAGGAGCTCGGTGATTTTTCCAAGGTAGTCGCCCGAGAGCTGCTCATTTGAGTTCATCGCGGATCGGATTCGGCGTCGAGGTAGATGGTGACGTTGGGGTGCGTGCGCAGCGCAGTACCCGGATGGTCTCCGCTGATCGGCTGGTTCAGGGTGTTGTGGACGGCAGTCCTTTTGGCACGGCCTGGCACGGAGGCGATGATTTCGGAGGCATGCAGCAAACGCGGGATGGAGACGGTGATGGCGCGCTGCGGAACGTCGTCGAAACCGGCGAAATGCCCTTCGTCCACCTGTTGCTGGCGGCTTACTTGGTCCAGGTTGATGACGCGGGCGGGCAGCGGGTCGGCGAGGTCGGCCGGGGGATCGTTGAAGGCAAGATGGCCGTTGACCCCCAATCCGAGCAAGACGAGGTCAAAGGGATCTTGGCCCATCAACGTGCCATAGCGCTCCGCTTCGTCTTGGGCAGGGTTCCCCGGGTTGATGCGGTGAAAGGTGGTGGGCGGAAGGAAGCTGAAGAACGTACGTTGCAGCCAGTTTCCGAATCCTTGGGGTGCGTCCGGCTCGAGCGCGAGGTAGTCGTCCATGTGGAAACACGTTATGCGGCTCCAATCGATGCCGGGCTCCTGGACGAGCGCCTGAAGCGTTGCCTCCTGGCTGGGAGCTGCTGCGAGCATCAGCCGGACCTCCCGCTGGTTCCGGAGCGCCTTGCGCAGCGTTTCCGCTGCATGCGCGCCGGCGTGTTCCCCCAGTGCGGCCCGGTCCGGGTGTGTGGAAACGACAGGGCTGTAAGTGGTCAGTGCTGTCACGTGTGTGTCCTTCGGGTTTCTAGTTCAGTAGTCAGGAGGAGGGATCGGGCTATATGGAAGGGGTCCTTGACGGGCAGCGCCACCACCTTGTCGAGGGGCTTCCCCTCGCGGTCGCGGATTTGCAGCCACTCCTGGCCGGAGGGATCCGGAAAGGTGCCGAGGGTGTAGGACCAGATCCGCTCATGCCACTCCAGGAGGTCGGGCCGCCCGAAACGCTCGGCGAGCAGCCTGGTTGCGTAGAGGGCCTCAACCTGGACCCACCACAGCTTGGTGTCCCACGTTTGGGTCACCAACGTTTCGTAGGGGTCGTTGCCGAAAAGCCTGCCCCGCGGTTCATCCCCGGTGCTGTCGACGTATCGGAAGATGCCGCCATGCTGGTCATCCCAACCCGCTTCCAGGGCACGGATGGCAAGGTCCGGTAGCCAATCCGGAATACGTGGTGCAAGTCCGGGCACTATTTCGGCGGCTTCCATGACCATCCAGAGCATCTCCAACAAGTGGCCGGGGGTGCGGTGGCGGGCCAGGAGCGTGTCCAGGTCATCGCTACTGTCAGGCCGGTATTCCCACCAGGTGTCGGCCTTCCACATGCCTTCGGCGGATCCGTCGCCGAGCAGCTGGGAAAGCGCGGCACCGGCTGTTTCGGCGCTTTCAACAGAGCCGCAGGCCAAATGGAGTTGGGCGCCCACATTCAGAAGCAGCATCAGCCCGGCCGCGTCCTTGAATCCGGCGCGGACGGGGTAGGGCTCGGACGGAGCCTTCCGGGCCTCGATTCTTTCTTCGGCGTGGGCGAGAAGCGCATGGGCTGATTGGAGCCACTCGCCACGTTCGCGGCCAGCCGCTTCGGGAAGCCGGGCTGCACCCGCCAGGCCCAAGGCCGCAAAGAGGTCGGCCAGTACGCTGACGGCGATCTCGCCTTGCGGTCCGGACGGTAGCGCCTGCCCCTCAGCCGATGTGCGGTATGCCGTCACGCTGCCGTCCAAGATGGCGTGTTCTTGGATGAACCTGGCCGTTTCAATCGACAAGGCAGCCCACAACTGGGGATTTTCCGCGATGATCCCGTCCCCGCTGTCAAGCGCAATCCTTGAACAGAGCCAAGCCCAGCGGCCTTGGGACCACGTATATTTCTCGTTCGAAAGCAACCGCCCTGCGTTGGAAAAGCAGGTGAAAACCCCTCCGTTTTCCCTGTCCACCCCGTTCTCGAGCCACCAGGGGAGGACTCCCTTGAGCAGCTGATCCCGTATTTCGGATCCAGTTGCGCTCATGCCACGGTGCTTTCGACTGGAATCGATGTGGCCGGCTCAAGGTCCCGGTCAAGGGACTCGACAAGGGCGTCGGATGCTTCGTTGTGCCACGGGCGCAGCCAGCCGAAGACGCAATAGACGATCGCCGAGGCAAGCACCGGAGCGGCCACGTTGATTGTCTGCGCACTGGCCGTGCCCAGGCTCGCGATGGGAGCGGCCAGAGCGTACTTTGCGAGTGCGAAAACGAGCAAACCGGTGGCCCAGGAGAACAGGGCTGCCGATGGGCCGCAGCGCCGGAACGGGCGCAACATCCCCAACAGCATGGGAACGGCGATCGGCCCCACCAAGGCACCGAACCAGAGGATGATCAGGCCCAGGACCCCGCCGAATGAATCCGCGCTCAGGGCAATGACCATCGACAATCCGATGAACAGGAACGTGGAAATCCGGCCACCCAGTAGTTCCGCCCGCGACGTCAGGGGCTGCCGGGAACCGCGCAACGCAGGGATGATGTCCCGGATGACGACGGCGGAAATCGCGTTGGCGTCCGAAGACGTCATGGCCATGGTGTGTGAGAACATTCCGGCGACGACCAACCCCACCAGGCCGGCCGGCAGCAGTTGCTGGGTCAGGAGCGCATAAGCCTGATCCGGGTGCGTCAGATTGGGCAGGATCAGCGGCGCGGCCCACATCGGGAAGAAAAGCACCAGAGGCCACACGAGATACAGTGCGCCCGAAAGCAGGACTGATTTGCGGGCCGCTGAGCCGGACGGAGCGGCGATGAAGCGTTGAGCCAGGTTCCAGGTTCCGCCGTTGTAGGAAATAGTGCTGATCAGGCAATAGGCGAGGAAGAATCCGATGGTGTAGTCCCCCGCGAATGGCTGTGAGTGCGAGGCCGGCAGACGGGACCAGATTCCCGCGATCGAGGAAACGCCCCCGAGCTTGGCCACGGCGAAGATAAGCATCGCAATGCCCGCTACGGACTGGATGATGAACTGGCCCATATCCGTCAATGCGTCCGCCCACAAACCGCCAATGGTCGAATAGATGAGCGTGACCCCGCCAACGATCAGGATGCCAACGGCGATCGGAACCCCGGCGAACACGTTCAGCAGGATCGCGCTGGCCGCCCATTTGGCCGCAACATCGAAGACTTTCAATGCGGCACCGGACCAAGCCAGTACTTGCTGCGCGGGCAGGTTGTAGCGCGTAGCCAGGTATTCGAGCGGGGAGATGATTCCCAAACGCTGCCTCAGGCGCGGCCAGCGCGGGGCGAAGAAGACAGCGCCAACAAGGCAGGCGATGGTGATGGTGAGCGCCCACCAGACATACAGTGCGAATCCGGTGGTGTAGGCGATGGCGGCGTAGGCCACGAAGACAGCTGCCGAATAGCCGGACATGTGGTGGGAGATTCCCGCCAGCCACCACGGCATCTTCCCGCCGGCTGTGAAGAAGTCCGCGGCGTTTTTCACTCGGCTCTTGGCCCACCAGCCGATCCCTATCATGACGACGAAGTAGGCCCCTAAAACGAGCCAGTCGGCGAAATACATACATCCTCCTTGATGCAACGAAAGCTTGGAAATGGGATCTGCAGTGGCGTCCACTTTTCTCTGCAAACGTTTGCAAAACAAGGGTCTTTTTGAAAGTTTTCTTGCGGGGCCTGGAGGGCGACAGAAAGGCTGTGGCTGTGACCTCGGATTACTCCGCGGTCACCGCCACAACCCGTTTGGGTGCTTCAGCCAGCCGGCTCACCCCGCCAGTGCGTACACCGTGGTCCCGCCGATGGTCTGTGACTGGAAGTTCGCAGCCACCCATTGCGCGATCTGGGCGGGGGCTTCCGATCCGCTGTTCGCCTGCATGGTCCCGCCGGCGATGAAGTAGTGGATCTTGCCCTGTGCCACGAGCTGCTGGAACTGCTCAAGGGTGGGAGACGGGTCCGTGCCGTTGAAACCGCCCACCGCCATGACCGGCAGTTCGGTGGCCAGCTGGTAGCCGGCGGCGTTGTTCGAGCCCACGACGGCGGCCGCCCACGTGTAGTTCGAGGCGCCGGATTTCAGTGCGGCAACCATTTCCGACGACGGCGTGGTGGCGCCGAGCAGGCCGCCCAGGCCGCCGCCTTGCCGGTTCCCTCCGAAGCCGCCGGCCTGGGCGCCCGGCTGTTGGAGGGTCTGCGGGGGAGTGTTCTGGGCTGCGTTGTTTTGCCCGAAGCCGCCCCGGGCTCCAAAGCCGCCGAAGCCACCGAACGTAGTCGCGGGACCGGCGCTGGGGATTGCGCCACTGTGCGTCACGGAGGCGGTAGAGATCGAGTACGCCAGCGGACCGGCAAGGGAGGCCGCGAGGGCGAGCGCCGCCGTCGTGCGGTGGAGGATGCGGACCGGGAAACGTCCCGAGAGCAGCAAGCCGGCCGCAGCCGCCAATGCGCCCAGCAGCACGGCCCAGCGCAGCAACGGACCATAAGCGGTGGTGCCGCCCAGGAGGCCGAAGGCCGTAAATCCAGCTGCGGCCACTGCCACAGCGAGCACGACCGCGGCGACGAGCTGTGCGCGGTGCTGCCACAAAAGCGCCCCGCCCAGGCCCGCGAGCCCGGCGATGCCCGGGGCCAGCGCCACCGCGTAGTAGGGGTGGATGATGCCTGCCATGAAGCTGAACACGAGCCCGGTGACCAGCACCCACGAGCCCCACACGATCACCGAGGCGCGGACGCTATCCGTGCGCGGGGCACGCCGGCCCAGCCACAGCAGCCCGGCCCCGAGGACCAGCACCGAAGGGAGCAGCCACGCGATCTGGCCGCCGAATTCGTTGTTGAACATCCGGAACAGCCCGGGAACTCCCCAACCGTTGCCGCCCCCCACGCTGCCGGTCTCCTGGCCGCTCAGCCGGCCGAGGCCGTTGTAACCGAGCGTCAGTTCCAGGATCGAGTTGTTCTGTGAGCCGCCGATGTATGGCCGCATGTTCGCCGGAACGAGTTCGACGACGGCGAGCCACCAGCCGGCCGCGACCACCATGGCCGCCCCCGCGCCGAGCAGATGAAGCAGGCGACGCCCCACTCCACCCGGCGCGGCAACCAAGTACGCCACCGCAAATCCAGGAACCACCAGCAGGACCTGGAGTTGCTTGGTGAGGAAGCCGAAGCCAAGGAACACTCCGGCCAGCAGGAGCCAGCGCAGTTTGTTGTCCTGCATGGACCGCAGGGTGGCGTAGCCGGCGGCCGTCATGAGTAGCACCAGCAGGGCGTCCGGGTTGTTGAACCGGAACATGAGGGTGGCTACCGGGGTGATGGCCATGACGACGGCGGCGAGCAGCCCGGCCCGGTGGGCGAGCTGTGGATCGCCGGAAGCGGGGGCCGCGGCTCGCCTGACTGCCAGATACAGCAGCCAGGCCGTGGCCACGCCCATGAGCGCCTGGGGAACCAGGATGCTCCAGGAGCTCAGCCCGAAGATCCGTACCGAGAGGTCCATGATCCAGAGCGACGCCGGCGGCTTGTCCACCGTGATGGAGTTGGCGGCGTCGGACGATCCGAAGAACCATGCGGCCCAATTCTGCGAACCGGCCTGGGCCGCCGCGGAATAGAACGCGTTGGCCCAGCCGGAAGCGCCGAGATTCCAGAGATAAAGGACCGCCGTTGCCAGGAGCACGAAACCGAGCTCCACGCGGTGCCGCAGGGCATGCGGGCCGCGGGTGCGGCGGGGCTGGCGGGACCGGCGGGGCGAACCGGCCCGGGCGCGGCCGCCCCCTCCGTGGGGAACGGCCGCTTCCTGCGGCGCAGTCGGCCCCACCAACAGCGGCGGCGGAGCCGGCTGCCTTGCCTCGGAGTCCGTGCCTGTGGAATAGGAAGTGGTCATCGGAATCTACTTTGTCAGCTTGTAGACCGTGGAGTTGCCCACCGTCTGGGCTTGGAAGTTCGCCTGTACCCAGGAGGCTACCTCGGAATTGCCGCCTTGGCCTCCGAACCCGCCGCCACCCATGCCGCCTCCTGCGATGTAGTAGCCGATCTGTCCCTTGGCCACCATGTCCTGGAACTCTGCCAGCGTGGGGTAGGGATCGCCGCCGTTCCAGCCACCGAGCGCGATCACGTTGGTGTTCGTGGCGAGCTCAAGGCTTGCGGCTTGGGTCGCACCGGAGACGATCGCCGACCACTTCGTGGTGGTGGATTTCAGCAGGGCGGTCAGTCCGGCGTCGGACGTTCCCTCGGAACCGGGCCCTCCCGCCTGACCCGCGCCACCAGCTGCGCCGAACCCACCGGCGCGGTTTCCGAAGCCGCCCATGGCGGAACCGCTGGGTCCCGACGTCGGGATGGAACCGGAGTGTGCTGTAGCCGCCGTCGCGAGCGTCCACGCCGCTGTTCCGAGGCCGCCGGCCAGAAGGGAAACGACGACGACGGCCGCGGCCGCTGCGTTCCGGAACCGCCCCGCCGTGTTTTGGCCGGCAAAGCGCAACGAGTCGAGGCGGAGCAGGATTGCCGCTGCCGCCACCACGCCGAAAACGACGATCACGATGCGCAACCACGGAAGCCAGGAGGCGTCGCGTCCCAGGAGAACCGCGGACCAGGCCGAACTACCGAGGATGACCACGGCCAGGACGATCCTGGCCGGCCAATATCCACGGCCACGCCACAGCTCAACGCTGCCAATGCCTACCAAGGCTGCAATTGCCGGTGCGAGCGCTACCGCGTAGTAGGGGTGGACAATGCCGCTCATGAAGCTGAAGACGCCCGCCGTCACCAGAAGCCAGCCACCCCACAGGATGAGCGCGGCACGGGTGCGGGAAGCCCGCGCTTCCCGGCGGGTGAACCATAGGCCGGCTGCCAGCAGAATCAGTGCAGCAGGGAGAAGCCAGGAGACCTCAGCGCCGAAGCTCGTGCCAAACATGCGGGTGATCCCGGCAGCGCCACCGAATCCGGCGTTGCCGCCGCCACCGCCGCCGCCGCCGAAGGCGCCGAGGCCACCGAGATTGCCTCCAGCAGGGGCGCCCGCTCCGCCGCCGCCGGGCGTGCCTTCGCCCGAACCCGTGATGCGGGACAGCCCGTTGTAGCCAAAGGTCAGCTCGAGGAAGCTGTTGGTTTGCGAACCCGCCATGTAAGGCCGTGCCGATGCCGGGGTCAGCTGGAAGAGGGCGACATAACTGCCGGCTACTACTGCGATTCCGGCCAGCGCGCCGAGCAGGTGCAGCAGCCTCCGCCGCAACGGGGTCGGGGCGGCCCAGAGGTACGCGAGTCCCAGGCCTGGAACAATCAGGAAACCCTGCAGCATCTTGCTCAGGAACGCGAGGCCCACTACAGCGCCGGCAGCGGCGAGCCACTTCCAGCCCGCCCGTTCGATGGCGCGGGTAGTGAAGTAGGCCGCCAGGACCAGGCAGAGAGTCAGCATGGCGTCGGGATTGTTGAAGCGGAACATGAGCGCGGCCACCGGGGTCAGTGCCAATGCCCCACCGGCCAACAAGCCAGCGCCTGGTCCGGAAACCCGCTTGACCGTCAAGTAAAGGAATCCAACGGCGGCCACGCCCATCAGCGCCTCGGGAACCAGCATGCTCAGGGGAGAGAAGCCGAAGATCCGGCCCGCCAAAGCAGGGATCCACAAGGAGGCCGGAGGCTTGTCCACGGTGATGGCGTTGCCGGCGTCGAGTGATCCGAACAGGAACGCCGTCCAGTCCTTGGTGCCGGCTTGAATGGCCGCTGTGTAGAAGGAGTTTCCGTAGCCGGTGGCCGCGAGGTTCCAGAGATACAGGAACGCGGTGGCTACGAGGAGCCCGGCGGCGGACGGCCGTACCCAACGGGGCTGCCGGCCAAAGGCGTATCGGGTCCAGCGGGGCGTGGCGTCCGGGGTTGATGGGCCTGCCGAGTGGCGCGGTGCGTCGGCAATCCCGACGGCGGGGCCGGCGTCAGCATTTCCGGCGGCGGGTCCTGTGCTTGCGGGAGTGATCGTGGAGGTCATGATGCTGCCGTTTCTGTGCGCGTTTTGGCTTGTGTCGTGGGTTCAGCCGACGGCGCCGCAGGCTGCCGGAAGACCCAAAGGCGGAACAACAGGAAGCGGACTGCCGTCGCGGCGAGGTTCGCTGCGACCACGGTGAGGAGCTCGCCCCAGCGGTCCGGCGTCGTCGTACTGTGCACCAAGGCGAGTGCCCCGGAGGTGAGTGCGAGGCCGATCCCGAAGACGATCAACCCCTCGAAGTGGTGCCGAACGGGATTGCCGCCCTGGATGCCGAAGGTGAAGCGACGGTTGGCGCCGGTGTTGGCGATGGCCGTAACGAGCAGCGCCAGGAAGTTCGCCAGCTGCGGGTCCATGAAGCCTCGGCAGAACAGGAAGATGAGCACATAGGCGAGGGTGGACGCAGCCCCAATCGCGGCGAACCGGACCAATTGCCCGAATAGGCTGCTGCGCGGGCTCTGCTCGGCAGTGCGGGACGACGCCGGGAGAGGCCCGCGTGCAAGTGCCGCCCGCAGTTCCGGAATCGGGATGCGTCCCGAGACGAGATCCCGGGTAAGCCGGACCATGCCGCGGATGTCGGCGAGGGCGGTCCGCACCACGTCGACGCTGGAATTGGGATCGTCGATCCAGTCGACGGGAACTTCGTGGACCCGGAGCCCGCAGCGTTCGGCGAGGACCAGGAGTTCGGTGTCGAAGAACCACGAGTTATCCATGGTGTGCGGGAGGATCTGCTGGGCGACGTCTGCCCGGATCGCTTTGAAGCCGCATTGGGCATCGCTGAAGCGGGCACCCATGAACGAGTGCAGCATCAAGTTGTAGCTGCGCGAAATGAACTCGCGTTTGGGGCCGCGGACGACCCGCGAGTTACGGGTCAGTCGGGTGCCGATGGCGAGGTCCGAATGGCCGGAGATCAGCGGCGCCAAAAGGGGCGCCAGTGCGGCGAGGTCAGTGGAAAGGTCAACGTCCATGTAAGCCAGAACGGGCGACGGCGATGCAAGCCACACCTTGCGAAGGGCGTTGCCGCGTCCCTTCTCGTCAAGGTGGACAACCGCGAGCTCAGGCAGTTCCCGGGCTACGCGCTCCGCGATTTTCAACGTGCCGTCCGTGCTCGCGTTGTCCGCCACGGTGATGCGGAAGCCATGCGGGAAGGATTCGCGCAAGTGGCCGTGAAGCCTGCGCAGGCACTCTTCGAGATCGCGTTCCTCGTTGAAGACGGGGATGGTGACGTCGAGGACGGGGATGGCGGTGTGGGTGTCCACGGGGGCGCGCCGCCCCGTGCCGCGCTGGATGGGAGTGCTGGGTTGGATGGGAAGGCCCGGCGGCACCACCGCGGGGTCCTTCAGGGTTCCGGAGGTGGATTCGATGAGCGTCATGTATCCAGAGTGCCGTTGCCGAATATGAAGGCTTTAGGCGGAACCTGTGACGTGGCTGTGGATGTGTGACCAGCGTGGCGCATCACTTGCCTGGCCAAGAAACGGAGAGGCCCGCCCCGGAAGGGACGGACCTCGACGTACTTTGTGGTTGGCTCTTGGCTTAGTACCAGTTGTGGGCCAAGTGGAAGGACCATGCCGCGGACGGCGATCCGTAGCGTTCCTTGATGTAGTTCAGGCCCCAGCGGATTTGCGTCTGGTAGTTGGTCTGCCAGTCGGCGCCTTCGGACGCCATCTTTTCGGCCGGCAGCGACTGCCCAATGCCGTAAGCGCCACTGGAGGCGTTGGTGGCAGTGGTGCGCCAATCCGATTCCTTGTTCCACAAGGTGATCAGGGCCGACATTTCGCCCTGGCCCCAACCGTAGGAGGGAAGGATGCTTGCGGCGTAGGCCTGGGCGCCGGAGGGATCATCGACGGCGACTGGTGCAGCCGGTGCCGCTGGAGCAGGGGGTGCAGCGGGTACGGCCGGTGCGGCAGCCTGGGGCGCGACGGCGGCTGGAGCGGGCGCGGCCGCCTGGCTTGGCGTCGACGCAGCGCTCGGCTTGGGGCTCGCGCTTGCGCTCGCCGACGGCGTGGCGGTGGCCGAAGGCGTGGCTGAGTGATCCACCGTGCGGGATTCGGACGTGCGGCTCATGTCCTGGGCGTTGATGGCTTGTCCGGCGGCCTGGGTGGCAGCGCCTGCGCCTAGGAACACGGCAACGACGCCGGCAACAACTGCCATGCGCTGGCCGGTGCCGAGGTTCGAGGCGGCTCGCCTCAGCGTGGAACGTGACTTGTTTCTCCGGGCAGGTTCGCCGCGGTGGCGCGCAACAGGGCGCGACTGATCCTTGGAATCAGACATGGTGATTGCCTCTCGACGCCTGCGGAGTTAGCTGTCGGATTCGGATGAGGTCATCCGGCCGTGGCCACAGCGGAACGTGGCGGCACGGCTTCACCCCTAGGGCTGGCTCAACATGAGCGCTTGCCCGGAGACCTGGGTCCCCCGTCTCTGCCTGGACTGTTGGGCACCGGGGAGTGGCAGAGCTCGGCGCCTACCCGGCGGTGGCCGGAATGATCCAGCGCACCTATTCGACGGTACAGGAGGATCCAGCTTAAGTCACATTTAGGTAACGGAGATCACGACGCCGGTGCGTCGACTTGCGCGCGCCGGGCACCGGCGTCGTACTCTTCTGGTTCGCCCGTCAGGCCGGGGCAGTCCTGAGCGCCGGGAGCCGCACCGCGAACTCCGTCCGGCCAGGCCGCGACGCCACTTCGACCGTGCCGCCGTGCGCCTGAACGATGGATTCCACAATGGACAAGCCGAGGCCGGAGGTGCCCTCGGAGCCGGACCGGGCGGCGTCGGCACGGGCAAAGCGGGAGAAGATCCTGCCCTGGAATTCAGGCGGGATGCCCGGGCCGTTGTCGGTCACGGTCACCACGGCGCTGCCATCGGCGGAGCGCATCACGCCCGTGACCACGGTGGTTCCCGCCTCGGTGTGCTTGCGGGCGTTGGAGAGCAGATTCGCCAAAACCTGGTGGAGTTGGGTGGTGTCGCCGCGGACCGTGAGGGGCTCATCCGGGAGCTTGAGCTGCCAGATGTGCTCGGGGGCCATGACTTTCTCGTCGCTGACGGTCTCGATCACCAACTGCGTGAGGTCCACATCGGTGAATTCCGGGGCCTTCCCTTCGTCCAACCGGGCCAAGAGAAGGAGGTCCTCCACGAGGGTGGTCATGCGTTCGGACTGGCTCTGCACCCGGCCCAGCGACTTGCGCCCGTCTTCGGTGAACGTCTCGGTCATGCGCAAGAGTTCGGTGTAGCCGCGGATGGCGGTCAGCGGAGTGCGTAGTTCGTGCGACGCATCCGCGACGAACTGGCGCACCTTGGTTTCGCTTTGCTGGCGGGCCTCGAGGGCGCTCGAGACGTTGTCCAGCATCAGGTTCAAAGCATGGCCGACGCTTCCCACTTCGGTGCTCGGATGGGCCGCCGACGCCGGAACACGCACCGCGAGGGCCACTTCACCGGCGTCGAGCGGAAGTTTCGACACCTTGGTGGCGACGTCGGAGAGTTGCTCCAAAGGCCGCATGGTACGGCGGATCAGCACGGTTCCGGCCAGCCCGATCAGGACCAGTCCGCCCAAGGAGACCAGCACCATGGTCCAGACGAGGGAGGCCTCGGTGTCCTCTTTCGAGGCGAGAGGGAGACCTGTGATGACAACATCGCCGTATGGAGTTTCGGTGGCCACCAGCCGGTAGCCGCCAGTGGACAGCGTGCGATCAACCGGGCGGCCATCGGACGGGAGCGCCGACAGGATTCGGGCGTCGCTGGGCGACAACGGCGCACGTGTGGCATCGGAGGACAAGAAGCCGGCATCGCTGCTCACCTGGCCTGCAAGGATGCGTGCATTGAGCGTGCCGATGCTCTGGCCGCGGGGGTCCAGCGGGTCCGGACGGCCGCCAGGGTTGCCTTGCGGCGGGCGGCCGTGGGAGGCCTGCATCAATTGCTGATCGAGCTGCTTCGTGAGGAACACATCCATGGAGGCATAGCTGACCACCCCGACTGCACCGCAGATGGCCACAAGGAGTGCCATGGAGAGAAGGATCAAGCGCGTGCGCAAGTGCCAGGTTGAAGGATTGAACCAGCTATGGTCGGTCTGGCGGGGGATACCCGAGAGTGCGGACATTCGGCGCCCCGGCTATTCGGCAGGCTTGATGACGTAGCCTGCTCCGCGCACCGTGTGGATCATGGGCGGGTGGTTGGCCTCGATCTTCTTGCGCAGGTATGAGATGTAAAGCTCCACGATGTTGGCTTGGCCGCCGAAATCGTAGTCCCACACGCGGTCCAGGATCTGGGCCTTGCTGACCACGCGCTTGGGGTTCTCCATGAGGTAGCGCAGGAGCTCGAACTGGGTCGCCGTGAGCGGGATGTCCTCGCCGCCGCGGGTAACTTCACGCGTGTCGACGTTCAGGGTCAAGTCGCCCACCACCAGCTCGGCGGTGTCCATCGCGGCCACCCCCGAGCGTTGGACCAGACGGTGCAGGCGCAACAGGACTTCCTCCATGCTGAAGGGCTTGGTGACATAATCGTCGCCGCCGGCGGCCAACCCGACGATGCGGTCCTGTACGTCGTCCTTGGCGGTGAGGAAGAGCGCAGGCACCTCCGGCGCAAAGGCGCGGATCCTGCCGAGCAGCTCGACGCCGTCGAACCCTGGAAGCATCACATCCAGCACCAGGACGTCCGGTCGGAAGTCCTTGGCGAGCTTTACCGCGGCGGGACCGTCGCCCGCCACCGCCACCGACCAGCCCGCCATGCGGAGGCCCATGCTCATGAGCTCGGCGAGGCTGGGTTCGTCGTCAACCACAAGGGCACGGATGGGGGAACCGTCCGGGTGGCTGAGTTGCGGAAGGTTGTTGGTCATGGAGTGCGAGGATGCCATGGGACAACTCTCCAATCTGCCGGTTTGCCAGTGCTTTGCCGTTGCTGTGAGCACCCTGTGAGTCCCAGCCTAGCCACCTGTCCGGAGGTTGTGGCGGTTCTGCAGGTCACAGGGAAGCCTTCAGTTCGACACAGCCAACGCACAGCAAAGCGGCTGACGCTGTTTGGGACAAGAACAATCACGACCAAACAGTCTCGATTTCGATGGAGAACACCATGGATCAGCAAAACAACCCCTCCGTACCTGGTTCCGAGCCGGAGAACGGACACCCGCAGCCGGTGATCCGCCCCCTTGATGATTCTGCGCAGGCTGGTGCCGGGCAGCCGGCCGCCGGGTGGGGTGCTCCGCAGCCGCCGGCGAACCAGCAGCCGGCCGCCGGGTGGGGTGCTCCGCAGCAATACAACGCCGGACAGCCCCGACCTTCCTTTTTCAAGAATTGGAGCCTGAAGAAGGGGCTCATTGTTGGCGGCGTCGCGGTGGTGGTCGCTGCTGCGGCAGGAGCCGGTGCATATGCCGCCGGCAACGGGACCGCGGCCGCGGATACCACCAACGCGCAGGGACCTGGGGCCGGGCAGAACGGCCAGGGCGGATTCGGTGGCCCGGGCGGCACGAACGCAGGCCCTGGCGGGCTCGGCGTCGGCATGGGCGGCCTGAACGCCGCGGTCCACTCGGAATACGTGGTCCTCCAGAACGGCAGCTATGTCACCATGGCGGGTCAGTTGGGTACGGTCACCGACATCTCAGCGAGTTCCATGACCGTCAAGAGCGAGGACGGGTTCACGAAAACCTATGCGCTGGGAACGGACGTCGTGGTAGCTGAAGGCCTGCGGCAACGTGGAAGCGGAAGCGGCGGCACCACCCTGACCCTCGCCGATGTGAAATCCGGATCCAGCGTGAGGGTCACTGCGCTCAAGGAATCGGACAAGTACACGGCCCAGTCCATCCAGATCGTTACTGCCACCACATCAAGTACCCAAGGAACCGGCACCACCAACTAGTCCCCACCGCCACCCTCGCCTCGCAAGTCCCCACCGGGTCCCGGCCTTCGCAAGCTCAGGCAGGGACCCTCGCCGGCGTGGCCCCACGGCCAGGGAACCCTAGCGGCGTGGGCCCACGGAGCTGATGTCGTTACGGGCCTTCAAAACGACATCCAGTGCGAGCGCGGCGTGAGGCTAGGGCCATTGCGGGGGTCCTAGCAGACGATTTGCCAAAGAATTTTCACGAGATGCCGATCCAGGATTGGACAAGGGTTGTTTCATATCTCGAGATTCAAAGGCAAGCGCGTGACGTGGCTTGAGATTCAGAAAACGGCAAATCCATCAAATTTTATTCGAATATTGCGCCAAGAATAGCCAGTGTGACGAACGAGAATGGGTCACATTTGGACATGTGTGAATTGTGATGTGCGGCACAATAGTCCGATTCGTCTCAAAATGTGGACGGTCCGGCCCTTTGTTACTTGCAAGTTCCCTTTGTTACGTTGCACACTTCAAATGTGAACAAGAACTCAACAGCATCTGCAGCCGCAGCGATCGAGCCCAGCGCACCCGCTGGTACTTCGATGAGCTGTTGTCGAATGCATGCCTAACTTAAGACCCCAACAAGTTTCAGGCATTCGCCCCCTGCCCAGCGTCGGGCGCCCCTCCCCATCTCATTGCGGGGACCAGACCAGCATTCGAAGCCGCGATGACGGCTATTCACTTTGAGGTAAGCACTCCATGTCAGTTGCATCCGGATACGTCCACATCTCCGTCCGTAACGCCAATAAGGCCGCGTCGAACGCCGGCCTGCGTCCCGGCTTCGGCAACCGCCCGGCCTACGCCCAGCCCGCACCGCAGGGTGGCAGCCAGGCACCCGGCTACGTCCCCCAGGGCTATAACCCCAACTCCTACGGCCAGCTCCGCGCTGTTCCCGCCAACGAGGCCTCGCCGATGACTGCGCCCACGCCGGTCTTGGCTCCAGCGGACCGCTCTATCCGTCCCGTTGCTAATGACAATGTGGCCCGCGGTTTCGTGCTCTACATGGGCATTGACGAGGACACGGCCGCGGCCGCCGGAACGTCCATTGCCAAGTTGGCCCAGGAAATCCGGGCCTACGCGCAGTCCCTCGTTTCCGGCGCCGAGAGCTATGCCGCCGTCGCAGTAGCCCCGGCCAGCGCGCCCGGTTCCGCGCTCGACGTCGTCCGTTCGACTTTCGGTGACCCCACCGTTGGCAACCGCCAGCGCTCCGAGGCGCTCCGCCCGCAGCCTGCACAGGAAGCCCGCCCGTCCGGCGTCTTGATCGACCTCGCCCGTCGTGAGGTGCACCTCGACGGCGATTCCCTGAACCTCACGTTCAAGGAATTCGAGCTCCTCAACTACCTCGTCGAGAACGGCACCCGCACCGTGGGCCGCGACGAACTCCTCGAGGGCCTGTGGCGCAACGCCGAAGAGGTCCCCAACGAGCGCACCATCGACGTCCACATCCGGCGCCTACGCTCCAAGCTCGGCCGCCTGGCAAACACGGTCCGCACCGTGCGCGGCCAGGGCTACCGTTTCTACGAGCACCCCGAGGTTATCGTCTGGGCCGCTCCGGAATACTCGATCTAGTCCCCACGCGCTCAAAGCGCCCGCTCCGTTCTTTGGGGGCGGGCGCTTTCGCTTCCGCGGCCAACTCAACTAACTCGCATTTGTTGTCGTTTACAGGCGTCAAAACGACAACAAATGCGAGTCAGTTGGGATAGTAGGGTGGGGGGATGAGCGAGCATCACATCAAGCGGCTGGTGATCATGCGGCATGCGAAGTCGGACTGGCCCCTTGGTGTGCCGGATCATGAGCGACCCCTTGCCGAACGCGGCCACAAGGAAGCCCCTCTTGCCGGGAAATGGCTCCTTAAGCACCACGTGATTCCGGATTTCATCCTGTGTTCGTCCGCGCTCCGGACCCGGCAGACCTGCACGTGGGTGTGCAGCGAGCTGGGGGACAAGGCCCCGACGCCGAAACTCGAGGACGGCCTGTACGCCGCCTCCGCGCAACGCATGTTGACCGTCATCAACCATGTGCCGGAAACCGTCACCACTCTCATGATCTTTTCGCACATGCCCGGCGTGCAGGACCTCGCGATGCACTTGGCTTCCCGCGACTCGGACCATGACGCCTACATGGACGCCGCAACGCGCTACCCCACGAGCGCCATGACAGTCATGGAACTTGAAAAGCCGTGGGCAGAACTCGATGGGCAGGATGCCCGGCTGACCCACTTCGCAGTTCCGCGCCCAAAGAAGTAGCTCCCTCGCGCGAACTGGCAGCTAATACCCTTTTTTGCGCGGCCAGAGGGCATCTGCCGCCAGCTCGCGCGGATGGTCCGAGCTAGCCCACGTCGAGTTCTGCCGCCACATCCTGCAGCAAGCGGACCACGTGGCGGATGCTGGGGCTCGCCGTCATGGTCTTCCGGTACACGATTCCCACTTGGCGTTGCTGCATCGGATTGACCACGGGCACCGCCACCACTCCAGCGGGGAGCTCGGGCCTACCGAGCCGTGGCACGAGCGCCACCGCCACGCCCTGCTGGACCATGGCGATATGGGTGGAAAAGTCGGGGTCGTAGATGCGGATGTCCGGCACGCGCCCCAGGCCTGCCAGGATCGCCAGCAACGCCTCATTGCAGATGGCCCCAGCTGGCGTGCTGATCCAGCTTTCGTCCACCAGGTCGGAAGGCTCGACGGCGGTCCGGCCAGCCAGCGGGTGGGCTGAGTTCAGCAAGACGTCGGCGGTATCCAGGCAGAGGTCCTCGTGGACCATGTTCTCCGGAATGACCAAGGGTACGGAGTGCCAATTGTGGACGACGCCGAGATCGGCTTCCCCGGTGGCGACCCTCTGGACGGCCTCGCGCGGGTCTTCGGCCACCACACGGACCTCAAGCCCGGATGCGCCAAGCCCGGAGCCCGCCGCGGCCGAAGATCCGGCGGCAACGGCTTGGGCCGTGCCGAGTTTCGCCAGCATCGGCCCCACAAGACCCCGGCAAGCGGTGGAGAATGCCACGAGCCGCAGCACGCCGCTCGGCTTCGTTGGGTCGGCGAGCAGCGTGGCCTGCAGCTCCTCCAACTCGCCCAGGATCCGGCGTCCGTACTCTGCCAACGCCATGCCGCGGTCGGTCAGTAGTACGCCGCGGCCGTGGCGTTCCAGGACCGTCACGCCACTTTGCTTCTCGAGCTTCTTGATCTGCTGGGAAACCGCCGAGGGGCTGAAGCCCATGGCCTCCGAGGCAGCCACCACCGAGCCTTGCTGTTCCACTGCTACGAGGGCCCGCAGCGCCGCAATCTCAATCATGAAGCAAACGTACATGATCCGATGCAGAATTCAACGCTGGTGCTTCATTGGCTTGGCTGTCAGAGTTGAATCGTGAATATCCGCCACTCAGCACTCGCCGTCCTTGTCGCCGTCCTTTGGGGCCTGAATTTCGTCGCGATCGACTTTGGATTGCACCCCGGTAACGGGAGCGGTGGCGCGGCCGACGTGCCGCCTCTACTGTTCGTGGCCATCCGCTTTGTGCTGGTGGTGTTCCCCTGCATCTTCTTCGTCCGCAAACCGGACGTCAGCTGGAAGGCGATCATCGGCGTCGGGCTCTTCATGAGCGCCGGGCAGTTTGGCCTCCTCTACCTGGGCATGGCGCTCGGCATGCCTGCAGGACTTGCCTCGCTGGTCCTGCAGGCTCAAGTGCTCCTGACGGTGCTGTTGGCAGCCCGCTTCCTGGGGGAGCGGCCGAGCAAGCGGCAACTGACAGGGGTTGTGCTGGGTGTCGCCGGGCTAGCGCTGGTGGCGGTGGGTCGAAGCTTGGTGGCCCCCGTGGTGCCGCTCATGATCGTGCTCGCCGCCGCCTTGTCCTGGGCCGCGGGCAACGTCATCGCCCGCAAAGCCAAGGCGGCCTCGGGACTGGGGCTGGTGGTCTGGTCCGGGGCCGTGGTCCCCTTGCCCCTCGCGGCCCTGTCGCTCATCGTCGACGGCCCGGCAGCCGTCGTCGGGACCCTCACCAACCTTCAGCCGGCCACCATCCTGAGCGCCTTGTATACCGCCATTTTCGCGTCGTTGGTGGGCTACGGCATCTGGAACCGGCTGCTCAGCCTGTACCCGAGCTCGGCCGTGGTGCCTTTCACGTTGTTGGTCCCGGTGGTGGGAATGACCGCCGCGTGGCTGCTCATCTCAGAGGTCCCTACGACGGCGGAACTGGCCGGCGGGCTCCTCCTGCTGGGCGGCGTCGCGACTGCCGTGCTGCAACGGCGCGAGAAGCCTGGGGATCTGGCGGCGGCCGAAGTGCGTCAGCGCTTGGGGGCCGGCTTGCGCTGAGGGGCGGATCCCGACGTCGGGCGCTTGGCGGGGGTGCGTGGTGCAGGGCGCTTCGCAGTTCCCGAGGCCGGACGGGCCGCCGGTCGCTGGGCGGTCCTGCCGGGTGCCGGGGAAGGCCGCGAAGCAGGCCGGGGCGCGGGCCGCCGGGCAGCCGGACGGGCCACTGCCTTCGCACGGCGCGATGGCCATACCGCCCCCACGAACAAGATCAGCAGGGAGCTGCAGCCGGCAAGCGCGGCGAGGTAGAAATAGATGTCCGAGTCCTTGGTGCTCACCGCGCTGCCCAGGGCGTTCTCGTCCTGGTTGAAGGCGAGGCCCCACATGCGCAGGAACGCGATTCCGAACGCGATGAACAGGATCGTCGAGATGGCCCCGAGAACCAGCATGAAGTACCTGCGACGGGTGAAAACCTCGGCGACGCACGCCAGGTAGCCGATCGCCAGGGCCCCCAGGAAGATGTACATCACGGTTTCGTCAAGGGTGATGGCCAGGAGCACCAGCAAACCAGCAGACACCACAGCAGAGATGATCGCAAGCTTTCCGCTGTTCCCCATGTGACGCATGGGATTAATCATCCCTGACCCGCGGCAGCGCCGCGCCCCAAGACGCGGCAGTTGCCATACCGTTACCGCAGTACGTAGCCCCGCATGATGGTCATGAGGGCCGCTATGCTCTGCTCGCGGGTGCGCTCGGGGTTGTACGTCTGCCGGTCAAGGCCCACCACGAAGATCGCTCCGAACATCGCCGCCTCGAGGCTGCCCCGGGCAATGCCCGTATCCACCGTGTACGTGGTGGCGACCTTTTCGATCGCCGCGCCGATCACGGCCAACAGCTCGCTGCGGAGCTCGACGAAGAGCTTGCCCCATTCGCTGGGCGTCCGCCAGTTCTCGCTGATCCAGAGCCGAGCGAAGGACGGGTAGTCGTCCATGAAGTCCATGGCTTGCCCGAGCATGGCCTCCATCGCTTCGAGCGGATCGGCGTGCAGGCCTTCAATCGTCTGGAGCCGGCCGAGCATGATGTCGACGCCGTGGCGCAGCAACTGGGCGATCAGATCGGACTTGCTGCCGAAATTGTAATAGACCGTTCCCTTGGACACCCCGGCTGCGGCCGCGATCTCGTCCACGGTGACGCCCGCTGCGCCGCGCTCGCCGATCAGCTCCATCGAAGCGTCGAAAAGGCGCTGCTTGGTCGCGTTGGTGCGGGCCGGGCGGAGCTTCTTCTCCGGGAGCCCCGAGACATCCGGCTCTTGCATGCTCATACAGCGATCTCCGGCTTCAGGGTCTTGAGGGTCCAGAACTTGTGCTTACGGACAGCCAGCGTGGAAAGCGCGGCCCCCAGCACAGTGTAGCCAAGTAGCCCCAGGACAATCGGCCAGATCATGGTCAAGTCGCCGCCGTAGATCAGGTGCCGCATGCCGGTCACTACGTAGCCCATCGGCATGATCTCGTGCACCACGTGGAGAGGCATGGGGGTGGTTTGCCAAGGGAACGTTCCGCCGGACGACACCAACTGCAGGACCAGCAGGATCAGCACGACGAACTTTCCAGGAGTCCCGAGCAAGGCCACGATGCCCTGGATGAGGGCCGTGAACGCCATGACCGCTGCCAGCATGAACAACCACATCCACACCGGGTGAGCCGCGTTGAGTCCCAGCCCCAGGTCCACCACGAGGGTGAGGATACTGGCCTGCAGCACGGACACCACGAAGAACGGGAGCCAGCCGCCGACGGCGATTTTCCATGACGGCGCGTTCGACGCCAAGGCCCGCTGGGTGATGGGACGCATGGCCTGGACCAGCATGAACACGCCGATCCAGAGGGACAGTGTCAGGAAGAACGGGGCCAGGCCCGCACCGTAGGACCCTGCCTTGGCCTGCGATACGTTGTTGACCGCCACAGGATCGGCGATCACCTTGGACACCTCGCTCTTTTGGGCGTCGTTCGGGTTCGGGACCTTGCCTGCGCCCTTCGCCAACTCGCTCGCCAAGGTGCGGGATCCGTCAGCGGCGCTGGCAGCACCAGTGGCAAGCTGCGCCGCGCCGTCGTCGAGCTTTGCGGCGCCGTCCGCGAGGGCCGCCGTGCCGTTGACGGCGGACTGTTCGCCAGCGGCGAGCGTGGAGGCTCCAGAACTGAGCTGGTCCGCGCCTGCCGAGGCCTGGCCGATGGCGCCCGTCAGCGCCGGGGTAGCGCCCGCAAGCTTGGCGGCGCCGGCACTGACCGCGGCCGATCCGTCCGAGAGCTGCTGGATCTGCGCGGCATCCGCCGAGATCTTGGCTTTGGCGTCGGTGACCGGAGCGGACGCGGCGGCCGTGTCGAAGTCGGCCAGGATCTTGTTCGCCTGGTCCTGGGTGATGACCCCTGCGGACACGAGCCTCGCGTTGGAGGCCACCACGCGGTCCCGCGCCCCGGCGTCGAACGCCGAAAGCTGCCCGACGACGTCCTGGACTTTCGCGTTCAGCTGTGCGTTTCCGGCGGCTACTTGGGCGGCGCCGTCGGCAAGCTTCTGGGAGTCTGCCGGGAGGGACGCGGTCTTGTTCTTCAGCTCCGTGAGGCCCGCGCTGAGCTGCCCGGCACCGCCGTTCAGTTGATTGGCGCCGTCGCGCAGCTTGTTTTGGCCCGCCAGGAGCTCGGACGCACCGCTGCTGAGCTTGCTGGTGCCGTCGTGAAGGGCGGCCGCGCCGTCGCTGAGCTTGCCGACGCCGTCGGCAAGTTGGGAGGCGCCGTCGGACGCCTTGACGATCGAAGCGTGGATGGTGCCGAAGCCTGTGAGGAGTTGGTTGGCGGTTTCCTCGCCTACTTCCTTGGCCACAGTGGAGTGCACCGCAGTGGTGAGTTTGTCCACGATGGTGCTGAGGAGGTAGTTGTTCGCGTCATTGGTGGTGACGTTGAGCATCGCCTGGTTGGCCGCATTGAAACTGCCCGGCGAGACCAGGTTGGCCGAGAAGTCCTTCGGGATCTTCAGGGCGAAGGCGTACTTGCCGGATTCAACGCCGGCGTCGGCTTCGGCCGTGGTGGTCACCCGCTGCCAGTTGAACACGTGGCTCTCCACGAGGCTGTCGGCAACCTTCTGGCCTGCCTGCAGCTCCGGGCCGCTTGCCGGCTGGGCTCCCGCGTCCTCGACGACCAAAGCGGCGTCGATCTGGTTGAGATTGCCGTAAGGATCCCAGTTCGCGTAAAGGTACACGGCCCCGTAGAGGAGGGGCACCATGGTCAGGGCGAGGATGGTCAGCTTGGGCAGGAGCCCGCCGGTCATGCGCTTGAGTTCGGAGCGGGCCAGCCGCAGAACAGTCACTTTGCGGTCCTTTGCAGGGTTTCGGGTACTTCTTCGGGATCTTCTTGCGCGGCTTCCGCGGGTTCGGCGGGTGCCGTGTGCGTGACCGAGTTGCCGATCACGGCGGCCGGGCCGTCCCAGCCGTCCGGAAGGGCAGAGACGACGGCGACGACGGCGAGCGGCCGCCCGGCGTCGTACGCCAATTGCTCAAGCCGGGGGAGCCAGTCCGCAGTGTTGGCGCTGTGCCGGTCCGGGGAATCGAGCACCAGAAGGTCGAGGGCAGGGTCCGCGAGGGCCAGGGCGGTCAGCAGTTCGAGGCGGCGGTCCGCAGGGAGTTGCTCGATCCACAGCCCGGCGATGTCTTCGAAGCGGTTGATCTTGAGCCACGGCTTACTGAGGAGCGCGCCGCGGTAACGGCGGGGGATGAGGGAGAGGTCTTCGGTGACGAGGTCGCGGACGCTCAGATGCTGCTCCGGCTCGTTGACACCCGGAGCGTCAATCAGGGCGCTCGCAGCCCGGAGCTTCTTGGTTTTCGCCGTCTTGTCCCAGCTCAGGAGGCCTTTGCTGGTCTTCATCCGGCCGCTCAGAGCAAGTGCCAAGGCCGTGCGCTGGTCCTGACCGTCGCCGCTGACCAGGAGGAGCTCGCCGCGCCTGGCTTCGAGGGAAGTGGGAGGCAGGAGATCGTCCCGGCGGCCGTCGATCTGGAGTTGCTGTGCAGACAGCACAATTGGACCTTTCGCAGAACTTGTTATCTGCTCCAATCGTAACTGAACTGACCAGTCAGTTCAAATAGACCTCTATCACAGTCCGTACTTCTCCAACAGGCGCAGCCACACCTCGCTGATGGTGGGGAACGACGGCACGGCATGCCACAGCCGGTCCAACGGCACTTCGCCCACAATCGCGATGGTGGCGCCGTGCAAAAGCTCGGCCACTCCGGGCCCGGCAAACGTCGCGCCCAGCACCACCTTCCGGTCCTCGTCCACCACCAGTTGTGCCCAGCCTTGGTAATTTTCCGAATGCAGCTGGGAGCCGGACACATTGATGGGGAGCTCAACCGAGCTTGCGTTAATGCCCTTTTGCAGCGCCTGCTTGAGGCTCGGTCCCACGGATGCCACTTCCGGATCCGTGAAGACCACGCTGGGGATCGCATATTCGTCGGCCGTCTTCGCGAGGGCGCTCCATGCCTTCGGGGTGCCGTGGAGGGTTCCTTTGGCACGGGCCACGATGGCGTCGCCGGTTGCCCTGGCCTCGTACTTGCCCTGATGGGTGAGGAATACCGATCCTGCGGCATCGCCGGCCGCGTAAAGCCATAGCCCGCTCGTGCCGTCGCTGGCGGCGCCCTCAACCAAGCCGCTCGAGTCCGTGGTGAGGCGCAATGGCTTGCCTTCTTCGGCGTCGAGCCCTACGTTTTCGAGTCCCAAATTATCAAGGGAAGGCCGACGACCTGTGGCCACCAGCAACTGGTCGGAGTGCAAGACCGTCCCGTCGCCGAGAGTGACGCTGAAGGCTTGGTCCGGGTCGTGTTCGACCCGCGTGGTGTCGGTCCCGAGGTGCAGATCAACGCCGTCGGCCCGCAGTCCCGCAGCGACCAAATCGGCGGCTTCCTCGGGGAACGCGCTCAAGAGTCGGCCTCGGGCAACGATCGAAACCGACGAGCCTAGGCGGGCGAAAGCCTGGGCAAGTTCGACGCTGGCGACCCCTCCGCCCAGCACGATGAACCGTTTAGGGATTTGCCGCACGGAGGTGGCCCCGCGGGTTGTCCAGTAGGGGACGTTGCGCAAGCCGTCGATTTTCGGGATGAGCGGTGTGGATCCGGAGGCCACCACCACGGCGTGATGGGCTTTGAGCGAGTAGCTGGTGCCGTCCTTGCCATCCACTTGGACTTCACGCGGGCCGGTGATGCGTGCCCGGCCCCGGATGAGTTCGATGCCGGTGTCCACGAGCCACTGGACCGCGCCGTCGTCCTGCCATTTGTTGGTGAAGTAGTCACGGTATTTCAGGACCGGTGCGGGATCCAGGACCTTCGTGACGGCGTCCGACGCTCCGGGCACTGATTGTGCCGTGTGCAGGGCGGTTCCCGGCCGAAGGAGCGCTTTGGACGGTATGCAGGCCCAGTAGGAGCACTCCCCGCCGACGAGCTCAGCCTCCACAATTGCGCAGGTGAGGCCGCCCCGGACCACCCGGTCTGCAACGTTTTCCCCCACAGTCCCGGCGCCGATCACGATGACATCGAATTCCCGGATATTCTCCTCAGCCATGGGAGAAGCCTACGCCCGGACACAGGCCGGGATCAGGGATCCGGCGACGGATTCTGCCGGGTCAGGTGTCCATCGCGCCTTTGAACCAGCCGGTGATGCTCGCCGGATGCGTGATGGCAGTGCCGACGACGACGGCGAACGCCCCGGCGTCGAGGGCCTGGCGGGCCTGTGCCGGGGTATGGATGCGGCCCTCGGCGATGAGCGGCTTGCCCAGCCCAGCGCCGGCGATCTCCGCGAGAAGCTCAAGATCGGGGCCGTCAGTCTTGGGACGGTCCCCGCTGTACCCGGCCAAGGTGGTGCCGATCAGGTCAGCACCGGCGTCGACGGCGGCCGCCGCATCGGCGTAGGAACCGCAGTCAGCCATGACCAAGGCGTGCGATTCGGCGTGGATTCCGTCAATGGTTCGCTTGAGTGTCAAGCCATCGGGACGCGTGCGTCGCGTTCCGTCGATGGCCACGACGTGGGCGCCGGCATTCGCGACGGCGAGGGCGTGCCGGAGCGTCGGGGTGATGAAAACGCCGTCGTGCCCGTCCTTCCAGAGCCCGATCACCGGGACCTCCACAGCTGCGCGGGTGAATTGGACGTCTGCAAGGCCCTGTACGCGGACTGCGGCGGCTCCACCGATAACGGTCGACGCCGCCACCTGGCCGGTGGTCCGGGGATCGCGCATGGGTTCGCCCGGGTAGGCCTGGCAGGACACGATCAACTGCGAGCGGAGGGCTTCGAGGCCATCGGGGGTCAGGATCATGGGGTTCTCCTTGCGAGGGGTTCGGGTGTTCGGGTGTCAGTTCAGGACGAGTTTGGCCGCGCCCACAATGGCCGCGGTATTGCCTAGCGCCGCGCGAAGCACGGGAATGTCGGCAAGCGGGGCCATGAGCTCCTTGCGAAGGGCGCGTTCCATGGGTTTCCACCAGAAATCTCCCGCATCCGCCAAACCCCCGGAAACCACCACCGTCTCCGGGTCGAGGATGTTGACGAGCCCGCCGATCGCCTGCCCCGCAGCACCCGCGCCCGCCCCGATGGCTTTGATGGCGGCAGTACCGTCGGCCGAATCGGCACGATCGCCGTCGTGCACCAAGGCAAACACGGCACGAGAGTCCGGGGCCTCGGGGGAGCCGCCGAAACGGACGAAGGATTCGTGGATGGCCGGGCCGGAAGCGATCGCCTCGACGTGGCCCGAGCCGCCGCACACACACGGGAGGGCCTTGCCCTCGTGATAGGCGTACGGCGACGCAAAATGCCCCACGTGCCCACCCACATAGTGGTGCCCCAAAACAGGAGCGCCGTCCAGCACAAAGCTGCCGCCCACACCCGTACCGAAAGCCACCATGAGCGAACTCGAAGACCCGGCAGCCGCCCCACGCCACGCCTCACCCAGAGCATGCGCATGCACATCGTTGACGGCACACACCGACCCCCGAGGCAAACCCAGGAGCTGCGCCAACCCCGCCGTCAATCCGGTCCCGGCCCACCCCAGGATCGCATCAGTCGCCGAAACCACCTCGCCATTCACGGCATCGATGACCCCGGCCGAACCGACGCCAACACGCACGACGTCGATTCCCGCACCCGCCGCCCGCCGCATGAGCCGCCCGACGAGCGCCGCAGTTGCCCGCAAAATAGCGTCGCCCCCGTCCCGATTCAGCGTAGGAATCTGCTCCGAAAACAACACCTCCCCATCGGCCCCCACAACCCCCGCGGCAGTCTTCGTCCCCCCAAGATCAACGCCGACCACGTACATCATGTTTGTCCTCCGGATCGTTCGGTTGCTGTTGCTGCGGTTGCTGTGTGGTCAGGTTTAGCCGTCGTCGCGGCGGCGCCCAGGCTGCGGTTCGTTGATGATCAGGTTAGCTCTGGCTGGGACAGCGCGGACCCATCATTTCGCCGGCGCTTAGACACCTCCCGCCGTCGTCTTCCGGTCGCTGGGCGACCTTCAGACGACTCTGGTCGGCGATGCGCGCCTACACGAAACAATGCGCCCGCGCTTTGCGCTGTCGACTCGCCGATCGGGACCTGCCGCCTGTTGTCCCGCCTGCTGCCGCCTGAGGCGGCACAGTGCGGATCCCGACCCTGCCGCAAAGGTTCCGCAATCGCCCGAGTGCCGGAGGGACGGTTTTGTGTAGTCCCGCATCGCCGACCAGAGCATTGCGGAAGTCGCTCAGCGACTGTAGCGATGCGTCGGGAGGTGTCTAAGGGACGGCAAAACTGGTCCTGCGGCACGACCCGACCACGGCAACAAGCACGGGTGAGCTGACGGCAACGCCACGAAAGTGACCCCAGCCCGCTCAGGTGAGCGTAGATCCGAATCTCAGGCGAGAGCAGCCGGCGCCGCCCTTCTAGACCAGTCCGTTGCGCTCGAGGATCGTGCGGATTGCGGAGGTTTCTTCGGCGTTCAGGGAGAGCATGGGGGAGCTCATGGTGTTGGATTCGATGATGCCCATGATTTGGAGGGCGGTCTTGAAAGCACCTAGTCCTGCTGCGCCGCCGGAGACGCGGCCGTTGGGGGTGTAGACGATGTCGAAGAGGTCGGCCAGGCGGTCTTGTTCGGCGGCCGCTGCGGTCCAGTCTCCGGCCTGGGTGGCGTCGAACAGGCGGCGGTAACCGGCGGGGTCTACGTTGCCGAGGCCGGGTACTACGCCTTGGGCGCCGGCGAGGAGGGCGCCGTCGACGACGATTTCGTGGCCCGTGAAGATGTCGAAGTCGGGGATGTCCTTGGCTGCGAGGAGGAGTTGGCGGAAGGAGACGTCGTCGCCGGAGGAGTCCTTGACGCCTGCGATGACGCCGTCACGGCCGAGGCGGACCAGGAGGTCGGTGGGCAGTTTGAAGTGGGTGCGGACGGGGACGTCGTAGGCGAAGATCGGCTTGTCCACGGCAGCGTGGATGCTGCGGAAGTGGGTTTCGGTCTCCTGGGCGTTGCCGATGGCGTAGTACATGGAGGTGACCACGATTGCGTCGGCGCCGAGATCCACGACTTTGCGTGCTTCTTCGATGACCCGGTTGGTGGTTTGTTCGTTGGCGCCGACGATCAGGGGCACGGCGCCGGCGTTCGCGTCGGCGATCGTGGAGACCACCAGTTCGCGCTCTTCGTTGGTCAGGTAGGGGACCTCACCCGAGGAGCCCAGCACGAAGAGGCCGGACACGCCGCCGTCGAGCAGGTGTTTGGTGACGTTCTTCAGGGACGCGGTGTCAACGCGCCCGTCGGCGTGGCGGGGCGTGATGACCGGGGGAATGACGCCCTGGAACTGAGTAGACACAAAAATCTCCGTTGCTTGGATCTGGATGGGAAAAACTTAGGTGTGGAGCAGGCTGGGCGCGGCGCCGAGCAGCTTCTTGGTGTAGTCGTTGCTCGGGTTGTCGAAGACCTGGGCGGCCGGGCCTTCTTCGACGATCTGTCCGAAGTACATGACGCAGATGCGGTCGGAGACGTAGCGGACAGTCTGGATGTCGTGCGAAATGAAGACCATGCCGAGGTTCAGCTGGGTTTTCAGGTCAGACAGCAGGTTGAGGACTTGGGCGCGGACGGAAACGTCGAGGGCCGACGTCGGCTCGTCCGCCACGATGATGTCCGGGTCCAGGGCGAGGGCGCGGGCGATCGCCACGCGCTGGCGCTGGCCGCCGGAGACTTGCGACGGCGTGACCTCGGCCGCCGATTGTGGCAAGCCAACAAGGGCCAGCAGTTCCTTGACCTTGGTCGAGCGCGACGGGGCGTTGCCGATGCCGTGAACCTGTAGGGGATCGGTGAGGATGTCCTGGATGGTCATGCGCGGATTGAGGGCCGTGGCGGGGTCCTGGAAGACGACGGAGACGGCGCGTCCGAACTCCTTGCGCATCCGGGCGTTGCGTTTGATGGCCGGCTTGCCGTGGAAGAGCACCTGGCCCGACGTCGGGGCCTGGAGTCCCACGAGCACTGACGCGAGCGTTGACTTGCCGCAGCCGGACTCGCCGACGATGCCGACCGTTTCGCCCCGGCTGATGCTGAAGTCCACGCCGTTGACTGCCTTGACGATGTTGGGCCGGAAGAGGCCGCCCGTGCGCGCCCGGTGGTGGACCTTGACGTCTTTGAGCTCGATGACCGGTTTGCCGGTTGAAACACTCACTTTGCGTCCTCCTTCAAGTGGCTGGCCCAGTAGTGGTCCCGGTCTGCTCCGCCGCCGGCGGGTTCAACAACGGCGAGGACCAATTGCTGGTTCGGGTCGGCGTCGGGCCTCAGCGAACGCGCCGCAAAACGGTCGCCTGGAGCGAAATCGCGCGGTGACGGGACGGTGCCTGGGATCTGGTGGAGGCGGACGGCGTCGGCTTCGATCGAAAGGACCGCGCCCAACAGACCGCGCGTGTATTCGTGCCGCGGGTTCTGCAGGAGCTCCGAAGCCTGTGCGGATTCCACCACCTGGCCGGCGTACATGACCGTGATCCGGTGCGCCAGGGAGGCAACCAGGGCGAGGTCGTGGCTGACGAAGACCATGGCGAAGCCGAGCTGTTCGCGCAGTTCGTTGAGCAACTCCACTACTTGCTTCTGGACGGTGACGTCGAGGGCGGTGGTGGGTTCGTCTGCCACCACGATCTTCGGCGAGCGTGAGAGCGCCATGGCGATTAGGACGCGTTGGCGCTGGCCGCCGGAGAGCTCATGCGGGTAGCTGGCGAGGGTGCGGACGGGATCGAGCTTGACCATTTCCAGCAACTCGGCAGGGGTCTTGCGGCCGCCGCGCCTGGTCAGCTGGGTCATCTGTTCCTTGATCTTCATGGATGGGTTGAGCGAACTCAGCGCATCCTGGTAGACCATGGCGATCTGTTCGCCGCGCAGGCCCTGGTAGGCCTTGCTGTTGCTGTGCTTCGAGCCGGAATCCAGGAGTTCCTTGCCATCGAAGACGATGGAACCGGTGATCTCGGCGGTCTTTGGCAGGAGACCCATGATCGCGAGGGACGTGATGGACTTGCCGCAACCGGATTCGCCCACCAGGCCCATGGTTTCGCCTTCGCGGACGGTGAAGGAGACGTTGTCCACGATCGCGGTCTCGCCGAAGCGGCCCGGGAAGCGGATGGACAGGTTCTTGACCTCCAGGACGTTCCTGGCGTCCGCGGGAACCTGGGGGAGCCGGTCCGTGCGCTTGGCCTCGATGGATGCGAGGAGCTCGAGTTCCTTGTCCAGCAAGGCATGCGGATTCTCCGCTGCGAGTCTCGGATCGTTCAGGACGGACGCCGCGTAGTCCTCTTCGGAGAGCGGATCGCCGTTGGCGGCGCGAACGCCGTCGAGCTCGTGCTGTTCCACCACGGAAGACTGGGCTACTGACGTCGCGATCTCGGTATCGACGGCGGCGCCCGCCACCGCGGCGCCCGCAAAGGCAGCGGCAGCGCCGTCGTCGTCCTTCACGACCGGCGCCTTCCGCAGCTTCGGGTTCACCATGGCATCGGTGAGCCCCTCGGCGAGGATGTTCAGCGCAAGCACGGTGAGCAGGATGGTGAGGCCGGCGAAGGTGGTTGCCCACCAGCCGCCGGAGAGGACCAGGTTGCGGCCGTAGGAGATCACGTTGCCCCACGACGGCGCGGGATCCTGCACACCGGCGCCGAGGAAGGACAGCGATGCTTCGAGGATGATGGCGTCGGCCACCATGACCGTGGCGAAAACCAGCACCGGGGCCGCAGTGTTGCGGACAATGTGCTTGAGCAGGATGTAGGCGCGGCCGGCGCCCATCACGCGTTCGGCGCGGACGTAGTCTTCACCGTATTGGGAGAGCACATTGGCGCGGACCACGCGGGCGAGCTGCGGGGTGTAGATGATCGCGATCGCGACGATGATGGTGGGCACCGAGTTGCCGAACGCCGCCAGGAGCACAGCTGCGAGGGCGATGCCTGGGAACGCCATGAGGATGTCCATGACGCGCATGACGATCTCGTTGACGGCCTTGCTGGACGTCGCGGCGAGCGAGCCAAGCACGGCGCCGACGACGATCGCAAGGGCCACTGCGCCGAGGCCGATCATGAGCGAAGACTGTGAGCCGTAAAGGAGCCGGGAGAAGACGTCGCGGCCCAGGCGGTCGGTGCCGAAGAAGTGGTCGCCGTCCGGAGCTTGCGCAGGAATGAACGTTTCCAGGGGGTCGTGTGGCGCGATGACCGGAGCGAAGATGGCTGCCAGGGCGATGACCACGAGGAACAACAGGGCAAAACGCGATCCCCACGGGAGGGACTTGAAGCGGACGCCCGGGGCGCTGAGCCGTTCAGCAAGTTTGCTGCGCATGGCTATACCGTCCTGATTCGGGGGTTGATGAGCAGGTACAGGAGGTCCACCACGATGTTCACCAGAACGAAGGTGACCGAGATGGTGAGGACCACGCCCTGGAC
This sequence comes from Arthrobacter sp. 01T428, assembly GCF_056398685.1. Lineage (NCBI taxonomy): Bacteria > Bacillati > Actinomycetota > Actinomycetes > Micrococcales > Micrococcaceae > Arthrobacter > Arthrobacter sp. 01T428. The sequence goes on from NZ_JBFTPW010000004.1 coordinate 180,502, forward strand.
CAGGTTGACGTCCAGGTTGGTGATGCCGTTGAGGATCAGCTGGCCCATGCCCGGAAGGGCGAAGATCATTTCAATCACGACGGCGCCGCCCAGGAGGTAGCCGATCCTGAGTCCCAGCACGGTCACCGGAGTCACGAGCGCGTTGCGCAGGACGTTGCGGGACACCACCTCGCGGTACGGAACTCCGTTGCCAATGGCTGTCCGGACGTAGTCGCGGTCCAGTTCCTCCACCATGGACGTGCGGACCACGCGGATCAGGGAAGCGGAGACCGGAATGCCGAGAGCGAGGGCCGGGAGCGCCATCGAGTTGAGCCAACCGCCGAAGCCGGACTCCGGCGTCGCGATCCCGCCCGAGGGAAACAGAGGGTTGTCACCGAGCGCGAACCACTGGATGAGCAGGATGCCAAGCCAGAAGGACGGGGTGGCGATGGCCGCGATGGAGAAGATCCGGACCAGTTGGTCCTGCCACTTGTCGCGGTAAAGGGCGCCGATGATGCCGAATACCAGCGAGAGCACGACGGCGATGATCACGCCGAGGAACGTCAGCTGGAGGGTTAGCGGGAAGGCAGACGCGATCATGCTTGCCACCGACTTGGACGGCGGGGTGGTCACGCCGAGATCGAGCTGCAGGAGCCTGCCGAGGAAACGGAAGTACTGGACGAACAGGGGATCGTTCAGGCCGTTGTCCTGGCGGTACTGCTGTTTGGCGGCCTCGCTGGCGCCTTCGCCGAGGGCCGTGCTGGCCTGGTCGCCTGGGGCTGCTTGAAGGACGAGGAAGACCAACAGCGTGATGCCCAGGATCATCAAGGGCAATGCCGCGAGCCTTCGTCCAAGCAGACGCAATATCATGACCATTTGTTCTCCGGTTGCTTTGGTGCGGGAACCCAACTGACTCGCAGTAAGTGTCGTTTTGAGCCGTCTAAACGACAACAAATGCGAGCCAGTTGGGTGTGGCTAGGACGTGCGGCCGACGCCGATGAAGGACAGTCCCGTGGTGGGCAGCGGCTTGAAGCCTGAGAGCTTCTTTTCGTCCCAGGCGCTGGGGAGCTGGCGGTGGAAGAGCGGGTACAGCGGGACTTCGTCCGAGACGAGGTCCACGATCTGGCCGGTGATCTTCTTCGCGTCGGCGGCTGCGGCCTGCGAGCCCTTGTCCATCAGGCCCTGGAGGGTGGCGCTCTCCGGAGTGGTCCAGTAGGCGCGCTTGGCCATCCAGGTGGCGCCGGAGTAGAACCAGCTCAAGAGCAGGTCTGCGTCGTTGCCGAAGACGGAAGGGTCGCCCGGGGCCGCAACCACGGAGAAGTCGGCCTTGCCAACCCTGTCCGAGTACAAGGCGCCGGACTGCAGGTTCTTTGCGGTGACCTTGACGCCCGGGATCTTGTTCCAGGATTCAAGCATCAGCGGGGCAACGTCCTTGACCCAGGCAGTATCGGTGGTGAGCAGCTCGAATTCGAGGTTGCTCACGCCGGCTTGCTTGAGGAGGTCCGCGGCCTTCTGGGGATCGTAGCCGTAGACGTTCTTGGCCTTGACGTAGTCCGGGTGGCCTTCCTGGAAGTACGACGACGCAGCCTTGGCATTGCCGAACAAGGCCTTCTTGATGATGGCGTCCTTGTCCAGTCCATAGTGGAGTGCCTGGCGGACCAGCTTGTTGTCGAACGGGGCCTTGGCGCAGTTGAACATCAGGAACAGCATGCCGAAGGACTGCACGGATTCAACGCGGGTCTTGGACTTGAGCCCGTCCATGTCCAGGTACGGGACGTCTTCGATCGCCTGGACACGGCCTGACTGGACTGCCGTGACACGGGCGGCCGCGTCCGAGAGCAGCAGCCAGGTCATGCCCTTGGCGAGTGCCGGCTTGGGACCGTTGTAGTCGGCGAAGGCTTCGAAGACGATCTTGTCGTCCTTGACTGCCGAAATCAGCTTGTAGGGGCCGGAACCGACGGGCTTGGCATCGAATCCCTTCGGATCGGCAGAGGCCAACGCCTTCGGCACCACCTTCACCACGGAGATACGCGGTCCGAAGCCGGGGAAAGGATATTTCAGCGAGAACTCGACTGTCTTGGCATCGAGGGCCTTGACGTCCTTGATGAAGGGAATGAACTGGGAGAACAAGGACTTGTTGGCCGGGTCCATCACGCGGGTGAAGGAGTAGACAACATCGTCGGTGGTGACAGGGGCGCCGTTGTGGAACTTGGCACCGTCGCGGATGGTCACCTGGTACGTGGTGTCGTTGACCTTCTTGGGGTCGCTGGCGGCCAGCGCGTTGTAAGGCTCGCGGGTGGCGGGGTGGAGTTCCACGAGGCCTTCGAAGACGTGCAGGTTGGCGGCCTGCGGCGTGGCACCGGAGGACGTCATCGGGTCGAAACCCGTGGACAGGGCATAGGAGATGCCTGCTTCGATGGTGAGATCCTTGTTGACCGCCGCAGTGTTGTTTGCTGCGCCCGTTGTGGTGGAGGCAGGACCGCCACATGCCGACAGGGTGGCCGTGAACGCTGCCGCGGCTCCAATCGCCCCGGTCAGCTTGAGGAAGTTGCGTCGGCTGGCGTCGCTGACCAGCGGCAGGGTGTTAATCGTGTTGCTCATAAGATGCCTCACCATTCAAGTTTTCTGGTTATCGGATGTAGGACATCCGATGCTCGTAAAGAAACTGTAAGGGTGGTCACATGAAGTCGTCAAGCGAGATCTGGATCACTGGTGGCCGGAGGAGCGGTCGCTGCGGTGCTGCCGGAGTGCTGCCGGTGGGCGCGGCGCCGCGGTTTACCCTGCGAGATTCGGGCCCGGGGCTCGGTGAAAAATAAAGGCGAACATCTATCAAGGAGATGGGACATCCGATATTGTATGTTGCGAAGCACTATATCCACGGTGGGCGCTAGGCTCACCTCAACATTAACACTGCACTGATTCCTTGTCCCCGGTCCTGAAAGGATCCGGGCCAGGGAGGGGTACTTTTGCAAGGAGAGCCATGACCACTTCCGGTGTCGTTCCGCAGGCGCGGTTCAGCGCACAGGCCCGGCTCAGGGCCCTTCAGTCGGACATTATGGAATTGATCCTCGAGCGCGAGCTCGAGGCGGGCGATCCTTTGCCCACGGAAAATGAACTCTCCGTGGCGTTGGGGGTAGGGCGCAACACCCTGCGCGAATCGCTGAAGGTGCTGCAGGCGCTCGGTGTCATCGAGATCCGCCACGGCTTTGGCATGTTCGTCGCCCCGAGCAACTTCGAGGCGCTCGCCGACGGCCTGACGTTCCGGGGCCGCTTGTCCCTGCGCCACCAGGGGCTCGAGGCGCTGCAACTGGTGGACGTGCGCCAGGCCCTCGAATCGGGGCTGATCGGATCCTCCATGGATGTGATGACCGCTGAACAGCTCGCCCTGATCGAAGAGGCCGTCAAGCGGATGGAGGAGCTCGCAGCCTCCGGCGAGAACTTCGTAGCCGCCGACGCCGAGTTCCACCGCCGGCTGTTCGAGCCGTTGAACAACGAGCTCCTCATCAATCTCATGGGCGTTTTCTGGAAGGTCTACCGGAAGATCCACGTGGAGATCGGCTCCGACAACGAAGATCTTGTAGCCACCGCGGCCATGCACCGAAGCATCTATACCGCCGTCGCAACCGGCGACAAGCTCGCGGCCGCCGAACTGCTCAACCGTCACTTCGACGGAATCCGCCGCCGCATCAGCGAGGCCGTCGCAGTCTGAGGCCTGGCACCCAAGCCCGAGGGCCGCCGTCGTACTTTTCATGAAGTACGACGGCGGCCCTTGCCTTTTGCGCGCAACCCCCGGAGACGCTGCCCTTCCTGACCTTCTTTGGTTTGGGAAAGCGCTTACGACAAGGCGAGTCTCCTCATGTGGCGGCCGTGGGGCGGCAAAGAGGGTCAGGACGGCGAGGGCGTCGGCTTGCACGTTGGATCGTAGAGCGATGCCCTGGGTAGGTGTCGGATTCTGCTGGATCATTCCCCCGCCGAAGGTCCCTGGCCGTGTGATTCCAAGGGTGCCGGCCCCGGGGAGTGCTTGTGATCCAGCAGAATCGTAGGCGCACCTCCGCCGTGGAGTGAGGTCTGCTGGCCGCGTAGTGCCGGGGGAGTCCTTCGGGTTCTTGAAGGGCTGCCCTTCCTGATTTTCTTTGGTTTGGGAAAGCGCTTACGACACGGCGAGTCTCGTCATGTGGTGGCCGTGGGGCGGCAAAGAGGGTCAGGACGGCGCGCGCAACCCACGAGGCGAGGCGCGCCAACCAACCCGGCCCGGAATTTGACGAAAAAAGACCCGCACCGGGTCCGGTGCGGGTCTTCATTTGTGCGCCCAAAGGGATTCGAACCCCTGACCTTCTGTTCCGTAGACAGACGCTCTATCCAGCTGAGCTATGGGCGCATCTTGGTGATTCTCGGGAGTTTCAAACTCGTTCCCCCCTCGAACCTCAATAAACTTTACGCGAGATCCCCGTTCGTGCCAAATCGACTCGGTGTAATCTGCCTAACTAGACCGGTCTATGTGACCTTGGTCACTAAATTTGGCCAATCGCTGACGCGGATCCTTGATTTTTAGGGGTTTTGCTCCGAAATGGTCAAGAGATCCCATGTCCGAGCCCAGATTGGTCTACTCCGCGACCCCTAGCATTTAGGACACACCACTGAACCCGAGGAAGGGAACCACGATGGGCGATCTGGCGCGACTGCCGTTGCTTGAGAAGGCACCTACTACGCATGCACGCCTGTTGGCCTGGGTGGAGGAAGTTGCCGAGCTGACACAGCCGGACCGCATCCACTGGGTTGACGGCAGTGAAGCTGAGAACAAGAAGCTGACCGACGAGCTCGTCGAGGCCGGGACCCTGAAGAGGCTGAACCAAGAGCTCTTCCCCAACTCTTTCGCTGCATTCTCTGATCCCGCGGACGTAGCCCGTGTGGAAGAGCAGACCTTCATCTGCTCTGAGAAGGAACACGACGCCGGCTTCACCAACAACTGGATGGCTCCGGCGGAGATGAAGCAGAAGCTGCGCGGGCTGTTCGCCGGCTCCATGCGCGGCCGCACCATGTACGTCATTCCGTTCGTCATGGGCCACCTGGATGCCGAAGATCCGAAGTTCGGCGTCGAGATCACCGACTCCGCCTACGTTGTCGCCTCGATGCGCATCATGGCCCGCATCGGTACCGACGTCCTCGACCGCATCACGCAGACCGACGCTTTCTTTGTCCCCGCGCTGCACTCCCTGGGCGCTCCGCTGGAAGCCGGCCAGGCCGACGTCGCGTGGCCCTGCAACCCGGACAAGTGGATCGTGCACTTCCCCGAAGAGCGCTCCATTTGGTCCTACGGCTCCGGCTACGGTGGCAACGCCCTCCTCGGCAAGAAGTGCTACGCCCTGCGCATCGCCTCCGTCATGGCCCGTGACGAAGGCTGGCTGGCCGAGCACATGCTGATCCTGAAGCTGACTTCGCCCGAGCAGAAGACCTACTACATCTCTGCGGCATTCCCCTCCGCTTGCGGCAAGACCAACCTCGCGCTGCTCGACCCCACCATCAAGGGCTGGAAGGTGGAGACCCTCGGCGACGACATCACCTGGATGCGCTTCGGCAAAGAGGGCGAGCTCCGCGCCGTCAACCCCGAGGCCGGCCTGTTCGGCGTCGCACCCGGCACCGGTTGGGGCACCAACCCCAACGCCATGCGCGCCATCGCCAAGGGCAACAGCATCTTCACCAACGTTGCGCTGACCGACGACGGCGGCGTGTGGTGGGAAGGCATGACGGAGGAAACTCCGGCGCACCTGACTGACTGGCAGGGCAACTCCTGGACTCCCGGCTCCGGCAAGCCCGCGGCACACCCGAACTCCCGCTTCTGCACGCCGATCGACCAGATCGACATGCTCGCCGAGGAATACTTCAGCCCCGACGGCGTGGAACTCTCCGCGATACTCTTCGGCGGCCGCCGTAAGACCACCATCCCGCTGGTCACCGAGGCCCGCGACTGGTCCAACGGCATCTTCATGGGCTCGACGCTGTCCTCCGAGACCACCGCTGCAGCGGCCGGCGCCGTCGGCGTTGTGCGTCGCGACCCCATGGCCATGCTGCCGTTCATCGGCTACGACGCAGGCGACTACCTGAACCACTGGGTCAACCTGTCCGCCAAGGCCAACCCTGAGCGACTGCCCAAGATCTTCCTGGTCAACTGGTTCCGCCGCACTGCCGAGGGTGGCTTCGCCTGGCCCGGATTTGGTGACAACGCCCGTGTCCTCAAGTGGGCCATCGAGCGCCTTGAAGGCAAGGCCGACGCCGTCGAGACTCCCATCGGCTTCGTGCCGACCGGCGAGTCCATCGATCTCGAAGGCCTGGACATGACCCCCGCCGAGGTGGAAGCCGCAGTGCGTGTCGACGCCTCGGAGTGGAAAACCGAACTGGCATCGATCGAGGAATGGTACGCAAAGTTCGGCGGATCCCTGCCGGCCGCACTGCTCGCCGAGCTTGACGGCCTGAAGGCTCGCCTGGCCTAGACCACCAGACGGACGTCCACCTGCACGACCCCACGGCGGTCCCGCACTTTGGTGCGGGACCGTCGTCATTTCCGCATCCTGGAGCAGTCGCTGTGGAGCATTGTGCCGCGATGGGCGTGAGCGTAGCTTTTAGAGAACCAGCAGTTCTCTAATTCAGGGGAGCCGGGCCATGGACGATTCCCAGCGGCACGCAACACGGACCACCGCGCCCTTGGCCGCTTTGGGCGTTGGGGACGTCGCAGTTGCCGGTGGAAAAGGTGCGGCGCTGGGGGAGTTGGTGCGCCAAGGGTTCCCGGTGCCGCCGGGCTTCATCATCACCACGGGCGCGTACTTGTCCTTCCTGGCGGAAACAAACGTGGGTGCCGCGCTGGGCGGCTTTCTGTCCGTCGGGCCTGAAGAAGCCCCCGACGGCGGTGCGTCCGACGCCGACGCCGGTGACGGCACCGGGGGTGCTGACGGTGCGGCCCTTCGGGCCCTTTTTGCCGCGACGGAAATGCCCGGCTGGCTGCGGCAGGAGATCCTCGATGCCTATGCGGGGCTGGGCGGCGGGGCGGTCGCGGTCCGCTCCAGCGCCACGGCGGAGGATCTCCCGGGAGCCGCGTTCGCCGGTCAACAGGACACGTATCTCAACGTGCAAGGCGGGGACAACGTAGTCCAGGCGGTCGCCAACTGCTGGGCATCCTTGTGGACGGACCGGGCCATGGCCTATCGCCGACGGCAGGGGATCAATCCGCACGAGGTGGCCATCGCCGTCGTCGTGCAAAAAATGGTACCGGCCGCCATGGCGGGCGTCCTGTTTACGGCGAACCCGGTCACGGGCGAGCGCAGCGAAATGGTGGTGGACGCGAACCCCGGGCTGGGGGAGGCCGTGGTCTCCGGGAGGGTGACGCCGGAGCACTACGTCTTGGACGGTTCGGGAAAAGTGCTGAGTTTCACGCCCGGTGGCCGCGAGGTGGTGATCAGCGCGGCCGAGGGCGGCGGCACCCAAGAAAGCTCCGGCACGCAAGGAGCGAAGCCCGGGCTCGCCGCGGAGGAATTGGCGGATTTGGCAACGCTGGGAAAGAAGGCCCAGCGGCATTTCGGCCGGCCACAGGACATCGAGTGGGCGGCGGCAGGCGGCACGCTATACATGCTGCAGTCGAGGCCGATGACCGCGCTGCCGCCCCAACCGCCCGACCTCAACGCGGTCCAACGTCGGGTGGGGCCGTTCTTCATCGAGATGTTCCAGGCGCGGCCGTATCCCTTGGATGTATCCGGATGGATGAGCCGGGGAATCCTTGCCATGCTGCATGGCATGGCCGGGAGCGTGGGCGTGGTCTTCCCTTCGGTGGAGGATTTGCTGCCGGAGGAGGAAGGAGTGGTGGTGCAACTCATCCCACCCGTCCCGCGCCCGACCATCCGGACGTTTGCCGCACCGGTGTCCTTGTTGCACCGGTCGAGGCGGTTCAAAGCCGCCAACTGGACCCGGGATCCACGTTTCTCCCTGTTTATCGACAACATTGAAAGGCTGAACGGCAAGGACCTCGGCCCGCTGCGGTGGAGTGCGGTTGTTGCATTTGCCCGGGAATGCTTCGCGGCGATGCAGGGCATCACGGATTTGAGGGTCTCCTACCTGCCCGGCATTCCGGTGCCGGTGCTGAAGATGCGTTTCATGCTTCTGCTCCTGGGCAAGATCAAGCTTGCGCCCTCGCTGATCGCTGGGGCGGAAACCCGGACGAGCCAGGCAAACCGGGCACTTGAACGGCTCGCTTCCATCGCGGCGGACGATCCCGGGCTGTCGCGCGCGCTCCTTGAGTCGGACCCTCGCGAAATCCTTGGGCTGCTGGAAAAAGAATCCGGACATCGTGCATTCCGTGAGGCCTTCGACGCGTTCCAACTCGAGTATGGCCACCGTGAAACCACGAGCGTTGTCCTCAGCAGTTCGCCCACGTGGTCCGATGCCCCCGAAGTGGTCCTTGGGCTGGTCAAGGCCATGTCGGGAGAGCGGCCCCTAAAAGCGGACCCGGCCGGGAATGCGCTTGCGGAATTGAAACGCCACCCGGCTCTCCGGTTCGAACCGCTACGGCGGAGGGTGCTCGCCGCCGTCGAGTCCGCCCAAGCCGGCATGGCGTTCCGCGAGGACAGCCATTTCTACGCCACCAAGGCCATACCGCCGATCCGCCGGGCGTACCGGGAACTCGGCCGCCGGCTGGTGCTCGCCGGGGTGCTCGAGGAGCCGGACGAAATCCATCACCTGCGGTTCGAGGAACTTGAGTCCATCACAGACAACGACGACGGCGCGCTGCCGGCTTCGCTCCGCGACCGTCTCAGGCCGCTGGTTCTGGCTCGGGCGGCGAAGCGGAGAGAACTCGAAGGCATCCCGTTGCTCGATCCGGCTTTGCTCTTTGGCCGAGGCCACCCGGGTCGCCAGATGGAAGGGGTCCTCGTCTCCGGCACTGCAGCCAGCCGCGGCCAAGCAACCGGGCCGGTTCGTGTGATCCGTACGCCGGCAGAGTTCGGACAGCTGCGCAGCGGAGAGGTCCTCGTCTGCCCGTACACCAACCCCGCCTGGACGCCGCTGTTCCAGCGGGCAGCCGCGGTTGTGGTGGACGCCGGTGGGCTCGGCTCGCATGCGGCGATTATTGCGAGGGAGTACGGGATTCCGGCCGTTATGGGCACCGGTTCGGGCACCAGCACCTTGGTTGACGGCCAGCGTGTGCTCGTGGACGGAACCCTGGGAGTGGTCCTGCCGGCCGCTTCTCTGGAGGGATCTTGAGATGCCGCAGCAGCCTGACCACCGGAAGCTGCCGCGCCGCCGCGGGGCGGTCCTGAACAGCGCGATCTTCGAGGCGGTCCGGGCCGAGATCGCCGAATCCGGCTACGCGGCACTGACCATGGAAAGCGTGGCCGTGCGCGCCAGGGCGAGTAAAGCTTCGCTCTACCGGCGGTGGCCCGGACGCGCGGCCCTCGTCCTCGAGGCGGCATACGATGCCATGCCTGGCCCCGCCTCCGCGCCGGATACCGGCAGCCTGCGCGAAGACGCCCTGGCGATACTGCGGCTCGTGGCCCAACAACTGGAAGGAGCAGTGGGGCAAGCCATGCGCGGGCTCTTGGGGGAGGCGCTGCAGAATCCTACGGTGGCGGCTGAGGTCCACGAGTACGCTCGCGGCAACGTAGCAAGGATCATGGGCGCCATCATTGAGCAAGCCGCGGCCCGCGGCGAATGCCATCCCAGCGTGGCCACGGAGACGAGGATCGAGGCCGGCCCCGCCCTGCTGCGGCAGCGGTTCATTTTCTCCGGAGCACCGATTGACGACGATTATCTGGTGCACGTGGTGGACGAGGTGATGCTGCCACTTCTGGTTGGGCCGGGGTCGTCTGCTGCTTGCTAGTTAGCGAGCCAGATGTCCGGACCGAAGACCTCGTAGTGAATCTTTGTGGCGGGAATTCCGGCGTTGATGGCTTCGTTGCGGATGTGCTTCATGAACGGCAGCGGTCCGCAGAGGTACAGCGAGGCGTCGGTCGGAAGGTCCACCTCGCGCAGTGACATGAAGCCCGCGTTGGCCCCGGCCTGCGGTTCCTCCAGCCAGAGCTGGAGTTCGGCTGCGTCCAGGCGCTCGACGTCGTCCGTCATCTGCCCGCGCAGGGCCCAACTGTCCAGATTGCTCTCCGCGTGCAATACCAGGACTTGGCGGCTGGAGCCGGAATCGGCGAGCGAGCGCAGGATGGAAGCCGTAGGCGTGCAGCCGATACCGGCCGAGGCGAGGACCACAGGGCCGTCTCCATCCTTGAGCGTGATCTCTCCGTAGGGGTTGGAGATCTCCAGGACATCGCCGACCCCAACGGTTCCGTGCAGCACGGGCGAGACCTCGCCGCCGTCGTCGATCTTGGTCGTGAAGCTGCGGCTGGTGCCGGCGTCGCCCGAAAGCGAGTACTGGCGGACCTGGCGCAGGCCATCCGGGAGTGTGACTTTGACGCTGATGTATTGGCCGGGCAGGGCTGCGGTGATGGGGGTATCGTCGGCCGGCTCCAGGATGAAAGTCATGGACCCGGTGCCCGCGGGGGTCTTGGACGCGACCTTCCAGGGGCTCCACATCTTTCCGTTGGCCTGCGCCGCGTAGAGTCCCTTTTCGAGCTTGATCAGGGCGTCCGCCATGAGCCAATAGACCTCGGTCCAGGCTTCGGCGATTTCAGGAGTGATGACTTCGGCGAGATCCTCCGCGATGGCGGCGAAGAGGTGCTCGTAGACCACTTGGTACTGCGGCTCGGTGATCCCCAGGGAAGCGTGGCGGTGTGCGATGCGGGACAGGACCGTCTCCGGCAGGGTGCCGGGATTGCTCACCAGATGGCTTGCGAACGCGGCGATGCTTCCAGCGAGGGCCTGCTGCTGGGTGCCGGAGCGCTGGTTCGAACGGCTGAATAGCCCATCAAGCAGTTCGGGGTGCGCAGCGAACAGGCGGGAGTAGAACTTGGGGGTGATGTGGCCAATCCGTGAGCCGACGAGCGGCAAGGTGGCCTCGATGACGGGGAAGGACTTGTCCGAGAGCATAGGTACTCCTGTCGTAGTGGCCCGTGGGGTGAGTGCGGACCGGAATCAATACTTGTATTTGGAATGCAAGTATCTATAGCTAAAGTTCTACACGCTGTAGAAGGATTTCGCGAATCGACAGCCCGGAGATGACAGGACGCGCTGGAACCAGGCTTACAGTCCGGGGCGTAACCCGATCGCCTGGAATGCCGGCGCCATTTGCCGGGGGCGCGGCAGGGAAGATACGACGACGTCGTCCAACTCCCGGTAGAAGGCTTCCCTCGCCCGGGCCAGGGCGTGGCGCAGGCCGCACTCGGTAATCAGCGGGCAGTCGCCATGCACGGATTGGCACTCGGCGGGGTCGGGCCTGTTATTCAACTCCCGCAGGATGTGGCCAACGGTGGCTTGGCGTCCGGCGGCGCTGAGCCGGGATCCACCCTTGCGGCCGCGCTCGACGTCGATGAGGCCCAGCTCCCGTAGCCGAACAATGGCCTTGCTGACGTGGTGGTACGGAGTCCCCACGGCGTCTGCAATATTCTGGGTCGTCAGGAGTTCACCTGCGGGCGCGGACGACAGAACCAGGAGCGCACGCAGGCTCACATCCGCGAAGGCATTGATCTTCATGCCCTCAAGCTTACGGAGTAAGGTCTAGTCCACCCATACAAGGGGTTCATTGGTGTCAGCTTCGGCGTTGTCAAAGGTGAAGCCTTCAGCGGTCCGGGCATAGGGGACAACGGCCGCGAGGAGACCGCCGCTGCGATGCTCGGCCGCGGCGTGAATCCCGTCCGAGCCGTGCTCCGGCAGGATGACATCGCTCGTAATCGCCACCGCGCGGTATTCGTCACGGCCCTGGCGAAGCAATTCGAGGATGTCTGCCAGCATAGACTCCGTGTCGACGTTTCCCTCGTCGTCCGGCTCTCCGGGCGTTACGAAGACGATCCGAAGTTCGTTGTCCTGGGCGAGCGTGACGGCGAAGGGCAGGAAGCCACCGTTTTGTTCAAGGTGTTCCTGCGCCGTCGCCAGGGCGGCCCCAAGGGTTTCACGCACTTCGCGGAGTTCGAGTTCCTTGGTGCTTTCGAGGCCGTCGATGGAGTTCATGCTGCTGCTCGCCTTCGCGGCTGCCGGCTAGGCCCTGACCAGTGCAAGGACACGGTCCCGGACCTTTTCCATGGTGGCAACATCCTTCGCCTCGGCGTTCAGGCGTAGGAAAGGCTCCGTGTTGGAGGGACGAAGATTGAACCACCAGCTACCGTCCTTCGCGGTGAAGGTGCTGCCGTCCATGGTGTCCACGTCCACGTCTTCGCCATCAAAATCGGCGCGGACCCGCTCAATGGCTCCTGCCTTATCCTCGATTTCGGAATTGATTTCACCGGAAGAGACATAGGGCTCGTACTGGCGGCCAAGTTCGGACAGCGGGCCATCCTGCTCGCCCAATGCGGCCAACACATGCATGGCCGCAAGCATGCCGGTGTCAGCGTTCCAAAAATCGCGGAAGTAGAAGTGCGCCGAGTGTTCGCCGCCGAAGACGGCTCCTTCTTCGGCCATGACAGCCTTGATGAAAGAGTGCCCCACACGTGTGCGCACGGCCCTGCCACCGTCCGTGGCCACGAGTTCCGGGACTGCCCGTGAGGTCAGCAGGTTATGGATGATCACGGGGGTCTCTTCGCCTGCAGCCTGTGCACGGGCGATTTCCCGGCGCGCAACCATCCCCGTGATGGCAGACGGCGACACGGGTTCGCCTCTTTCGTCGATCACGAAGCAACGGTCGGCGTCGCCGTCGAACGCCAGGCCAATATCCGCACCGTGCTCGATGACTGCGGCCTGGAGATCGCGCAGGTTTTCGGGCTCAAGCGGATTGGCCGGGTGATTCGGGAAGGAACCGTCCAGCTCAAAGTACAGGGGAACAATCTCGAAAGGCAGGGCCGGAAGCAGCTGGTCACCAAGGACCGCGGGAGTGGTCAGCCCGGCCATGCCGTTTCCGGCGTCGACGACGATCTTCAGCGGACGGGAGCCCTTGAGGTCAACCAGGCTGCGCAAGTACTCCGAGTAGTCCTTCAGGACATCGCGGGTGCTGATCTTGCCCTGTACATCCGCAGCAGGGATGCTCCCGCTATTGAGGTACTTCTCCGCCAGCGCCTGGATTTCCTTGAGGCCTGTTTCGGAAGAGATCGGCTGGGCGCCGGCCTTGGACATCTTGATGCCGTTGTACTCGGCGGGGTTGTGGCTCGCGGTGAACGTCGCGCCGGCCGCATTGAGGGCACCGCAAGCGTAGTAGAGCTCGTCGGTGGAGATGAGGTCCAGGAGTTGGACATTGGCGCCGCGGCGGGCAGCGCCGTCGGCAAAAGCCTTGATGAATTCAGGGGACGACGGGCGCATGTCGCCTCCAACCAGCACAGTTTCCCCGGCGAGGCCGAGGGTGTCGACGAAGGCCGCGCCGACGGATTCCACGATGTGGGAGGTGATGGATTCGCCGACGATTCCCCGGACGTCATAGGCCTTGAAGGAAGCCGAGAGGTCAAATGTCTTGTTCTGCTCGCTAGTCACGCGCTCAATCTTACTGTGGAGCGAGGTCGTCGCCGCGCCGGGACCTCATCTATGTGGAAAACGCTTGTCCACATAGATGACGTTCCGGGTTCTGGCTGTCTGCGGGTGCTGGAATACTGAAGCCATGCCCAACAACCCGGATGCTGCCCTACTCGCAGCAGAACAGTCCACCACCCGGCTGCAGGCCCTTGAAGTACTGAAGGAGCTTGTGGGAAATGCGGACGCCCGATTCCACGACGGCCAGTATGAGGCGATTGAGGCCCTCGTCGACGCCGGACGGCGGGCTTTGGTGGTGCAGCGGACGGGCTGGGGCAAGTCGGCCGTGTACTTCGTCTCGTCGTTGTTGTTGAGGCGCCGGGGCGCAGGGCCAACCCTCATAGTGTCGCCCCTGCTCGCGCTGATGCGGGACCAAGTGGCAGCGGCCGCACGTGCCGGAGTGCGGGCCGTGGCGATCAATTCCGCCAATCAGCTTGAGTGGGACAACGTCCGGGAGCAACTGGCCGCGGACCAGGTGGACGTTCTCCTGGTTTCGCCGGAGCGGCTCACCAATCCTTCGTTCCGGGAGAACCAGCTTCCCGAGCTCATCCGCCGCACCGGCCTCCTGGTGATTGACGAGGCACACTGCATTTCGGACTGGGGGCACGATTTCCGTCCCGACTATCGGCGCATCTCCGATCTTATCGAGCAACTGCCTGGGAGTGTTCCCGTGCTGGCTACCACGGCCACAGCAAACTCCAGGGTGGTCCATGACATCGAAGAGCAGCTCGGCGCCGGAGTGCTGACCATCCGCGGGCAGCTTGGCCGGGAGTCCTTGCGGCTAGGTGTCTTGAAGCTCGCCGATTCGCGTGATCGCCTTGGCTGGTTGCTGACCCATCTGGCAGACATGCCAGGCAGCGGAATCATCTACACCCTGACTGTTTCGGCCGCTGAAGACACCGCCCGGCTGCTCTCCGAGGCAGGCCATAACGTTTTGTCCTACACCGGGCGCACGGACCCCGCGGATCGTGAACGGGCCGAGCAACTGCTCAAGGACAACCAGGTGAAGGCGCTCGTTGCCACCTCGGCGCTCGGCATGGGCTTCGACAAACCGGATCTCGGATTCGTCATCCACCTTGGCGCCCCCTCATCGCCGGTGGCCTACTACCAGCAGGTCGGCCGTGCCGGTCGTGGCGCCGCAAACGCCGATGTGCTCCTTCTTCCCGGATCCGAGGACCGCGAGATCTGGCAGTACTTTGCCACTGCTTCGATGCCCTCCGAGGAGAAGGCCGCCGCCGTACTTACCGTCTTGGCCGAAGCCGGCTCTGCCTTGTCCACCGTGGCACTCGAAGCGCGGGTGGACCTGCGCCGGACTCCCTTGGAACTCCTGCTGAAGGTCCTGGCCGTGGATGGAGCGGTGGAGCGCGTGGGCGGTGGCTGGAAGTCCACGGGACGTCCGTGGATCTATGACGCCGAACGCTACGCCCGCATCGCCGAGGCCCGGGTGGACGAGCAGGATTCCATGGTGATCTACCAGGACACCGCCGGATGCCGCATGGAATACATCACCGCGGTCCTGGACGACGAGTCCGCGCGTGCGTGCGGCCGCTGCGACAATTGCGCCGGCAGGTGGTTCCCGGCGGACGTGGCAGCAGCCGCCGCCGACGCCGCCGGGCAGACGCTTCGCCGGGCGGGCCTTGCGCTCGAGCCACGGCTTCAATGGCCCAGCGGGATGGACCGGCTGGGCGTGGCGGTGAAAGGCAAGATCAAACCGGATGAATTGCTGGCCGAAGGGCGCGTGTTGGCGCGCCTGACCGACCTCGGCTGGGGCGGTGCCCTCCGTGAGCTCTTTGCCGCCGGTGCGGCTGACCGCGAGGTTGAACCTGCCATGTTGCAGGCTTGCGTGCAGGTTTTGCGCGAATGGTCTGCCGGAGACGGCCGATTCACCGGGTGGAGCGGCCAAGGGCGTCCGGCAGCCGTCGTGAGCATCCCGTCCAGGAATAAGCCGGCGTTGGTCGAGTCCTTGGCCCGCGGCATAGCCGGAATCGGCCGGATGCCCTATTTGGGAGCCCTCGAACTCCAGCACGGCGGACCAACTGGCGGGCGCGGCGGCAACAGCGCCTACCGGCTGGCCGGTGTCTGGGAGCGCCTCGTGGTGGGTTCGGAACTTGGACAGAACCTTGTGTCGCTCGGCGGCCAAGGCATCCTTCTGGTCGATGACCTTGCGGACAGCCGCTGGACCATGACTGTTGCCGGCCGCGCTCTCAGGCAAGCCGGAGCAGGATCGGTGTTGCCTCTTGTCCTCGGCCAAGCGGCGTGACGGGCGCAGCCCCGGACGTCCTGTCCGAATCCAAGTGGCAGCCACGGCTCGCCTTGCTGGTTGCCGCCACCTTCTTCATGGAGTTCCTGGACGGAACAGTCCTTACAACCGCCATGCCGAGCATCGCCGCCGACTTCAAAGTAGTCTCGGCCGATGTCAACATCACGATGACTGCCTACCTGGTGACTGTGGCCATGGGAATTCCGCTCAGTAGCTGGCTCGCAGAACGATTTGGCGCACGCCGGATCTTCTGTCTGGCGATCGCCGTCTTCACGGTGGCGTCGGTGCTGTGCGCGGCCAGCCAGGACCTCACCCTGCTGACCTTGAGCCGGGTGGCACAGGGGGCCGGCGGGGCCATGATGGTGCCGGTAGGCACTCTCGTGGTGCTGCGGGGCACGCCCAAGTCGGAGCTTCTCCGCGCCACAGCATTCCTTGTCTGGCCAGGGTTGCTGGCGCCCGTTTTGGCGCCGCTCGTTGGCGGAGCTTTCACAACGTATCTTTCCTGGCACTGGATCTTCCTCATCAACGTGCCGCTGGGGCTTGCTGCGTTCATCGCAGCCCTGAGGCTGGTTCCGCACAAGGGAGGCGATGCGGGCCGGCGGCTCGATTGGCTCGGCCTCACGCTCACCACGTTCGGCGTCGGATCGCTTGTGGTGGGTCTTGAAGGGGTCGGCGGTCACGGCGCGGGCGCGGTTCCGGCAGCAGTGCTGCTGGCCGGAGCATTGGCTTTGGCTGGAGCGGCCTGGTGGATGCTCAAGGCCAAAGCCCCGCTCTTCGATCTCCGGGTTTTCGCCACTCGCACGTTCCGGGCCACTTCCACCGGAGGGTTCGTCTATCGCCTGACCATCAGCTCGGTGCCGTTTCTGCTACCGCTGTTGTTCCAGGACGGCTTTGGCTGGGATCCACTTAAATCCGGTGCCATGGTGGCAGCGGTGTTCATTGGCAACATAGGCATCAAGCCGGCCACGACGCCCATCATTCGGCGGTTCGGTTTCAAGCCTGTGTTGGTCTTCGCCTCTTTCGCGTCGGCCGTCACCTTTGCCGCTTGTGCGGCCCTCAACGCAGGGACGCCGGAGCCGCTGATTTTTGCCTTGCTGCTTGCCAGCGGGGCCTTCCGTTCGATCGGATTTTCCGCGTACGCCTCCGTGCAATATGCGGATATCGTTCCAAGGGAGCTACCTTCGGCCAACGCGGTGTCAGCCACCCTGGTGCAACTGGCCGCTGGTGCGGGTATTGCGGTGGGTGCGCTCTTCTTGCGTCTCTTCGATCATGCGTCGTTCTTCGGCGATGGCCCTTCCTCGGCATACCGTGGCGCCTTCCTGGCCATGGCCGCTGTGATGCTTTTGAGCACAGTGGACAGCCTCACGCTGCACCGGCACGCCGGAGCTGAAGTCAGCCGCAGTGTTGTGGGCAAAGCTACGAAGCCGGGTGCGTGAACGGGACCCGCTCGAACGACATGACGCTCGTGGCTTCCTCGGGGTTGACCGTGACCTTGAGCCAGTCCTTGGCATTGTTGGATCCATCCACGGTGATTCGCGTCAGGTTCTTCGCTGCTCTGGCCTGCCCGTAGAAGGAGAGCCACGCGGAACCGGCAGCAAGGGGGTGGTCTTGGTTGTAAACGTGGCTATCGCCGTTGATCAGGTAGACCGGCCCGCCGAACGAGTTCGATTCCTCGATCAAGGTCTGCACCAGGGGCTTGAAAGCACCAAAGTCCGCCTGCGAAGGCGCTGCGACTGTCGGGTCGAACATGTCCGCCTGCGTCATCACGACGACGGCCCGGTCACCGTTGTTCCGCGCCTTGCGGAAGGTGTCCCGCAACTCCTGGATGTCAGCTTCGGTCCTCTGCTGTACCTCGTCCACTTGGGCGGCGGTCGGCTGGCTCTGGCCAAGTCCTGTCCAAGGCAGCATCGAATTATCGCTGCCCGGAATGTTGACGGCAGTGAAGGCGACCTCATGCTTGCGGAAGCTGACGTTCTCCGGGAAGCCTTCCTTTGCCTGTGACTTCACCTGCATCGGGGAACCAAGCGTGACACCTGGCTTCGGGAAGAACACTTCCCGAACCTTGGCCAGTCTTTCGAGGGGGTTGTAGGCGCCGTTGTTCGTTCGGTGGCAGTCAGTCCACTCGTTGTCGCCCGGGGTGTAGACGAGCGGAGCCGTGAAGCTGTCGAAGTTCTTCTTGATGGCTTCGAAGTACTGGTCCGTGCACTGGGATGACCCGTTCTTGATGTCGCCCACGTGTGCTACAAAGCTCAGTTCCTTGTGTGCGTTGAGGTCCTGGATGTAGGACGGGAAGGCTTGGATCTCAGCGGCACCGTAGGGTACATCGCCGATCACGCCGAAGCTGAAGCCTTCGGTATTGCCTTGGTGTCCGTTGCCGTTGGAGCCATTCTGTCCTGAAGTGTTGCCGTCATTGGCCGCCAGTGCCGGCGGAGTGAGCAACGTGGTTGACAGCAGGACGGCCCCAACCGTCGCGATCGCGAATCTCGTCATTGAACGCATGAATCTCTCCTCGTCGGTGGTCTCCGTTACCCGGACGAGGCTATTGGCGCAAGCTGAATTCAAGGAGTCGGAGACATGAATCTTCCCCGCCAGAACCGGACGCTGAAGGCCCCGGAACGCAAAAAGGCCCCGGTCCAAGGACCGGGGCCAAAACGCGGAGACGGGGGGATTTGAACCCCCGGTGGAGTTGTGCCCCACACTTCATTAGCAGTGAAGCCCATTCGGCCGCTCTGGCACGTCTCCAGTTGCTATTGCTAGCCAACCAAGGATACGCAGAACTGGGCACCCAGTGCAAAACGGGGACGCGGGCCGCCGTCGGGCGCCGCGCCACCGCCTGCCGGACCCGACGCGGGCCGCCGTCGGGCGCTCCATCGTTGAGGGCGTTAGTGCCGTGAACCCTCCTTGCCCGCAAGCGCACGCCACAGGAAGTGCTGGCTGCGGGCTTGGAGCGAGGCCGCCTGGCGGTTGTCCGAGGCTCCCGCGTGACCGCCTTCGAGGGCTTCGTGGAACCACACGTTCGGGATGCCCATTGCCTGCATCCGGGCGGCCATCTTCCGTGCCTGGACCGGGCCTACCCGGTCATCGGAGGTGGCTGTCCAGATGAACGTCTCCGGGTAGTCCACTCCGTCGCGCAGCAGGTGGTACGGGGAGAAGGTGCGGATGTACTCCCACTGCTCCGGGACGTCGGGGTCGCCGTACTCGGCAATCCAGGAGTAGCCGGCCGAAAGCTTGGTGTAACGGCGCATGTCCAGCAAGGGGACACCGCAGGAGACGGCTCCGAACAACTCAGGGTACTGGGTGAGCATGTTGCCCACCAGCAGTCCGCCGTTGGAGCCGCCCACGCAGCCGAGCCTCCGCGGACTGGTGACGCCCCGCGAAATGAGGTGCCGTGCCACAGCGGCGAAGTCCTCGAACGCGCGGTGTCGATTCGCCTGCAAGGCAGCGCTGTGCCACGCGGGACCGTACTCGCCGCCGCCGCGGATGTTGGCTACGACGTAGACGCCGCCGCGTGAATGCGGTGCGGAACCGTCGTCGGGCGCAATGCCTTCGCTCCGGCGTTCCAGCCAGGCGCGCCCGATGGCTCCGCTGTAGGCGGGGGTCCTTGAGACCTCGAACCCGCCGTAGCCAGATAGCTGCGTTGGGTTCTCGCCGTCGAGGTCCAGGTCTTTGGACGCCACCTGGAAATAGGGCACGCGCGTGCCGTCCGCTGAGGTGGCGAAGTGCTGCTGGACCTCGTAGTCCGCCTCGTTGAAGAACGACGGCGAGGACTTCACTACCGCGTGCGTGCTCGCCACCCCGCCGTCGTGGCCTGCGTCGAGCGTGTAACTGGCGATACCCGGGGACAGGGTGCCGCGCATGAGCGTCGTGGGGGTGGTGAAGCCGGTAGCGACGAGCCAGTAGTCGTTTCCGGCGTCGTCGCCTTCTGCTTCGTCCTCGTCGTCGACGACGTAGGCGTTCACATCATGGAGCGGCGGGCACGCATCCAATAAAGTGGAGGCCCACCCGCCGGTGGAGTCCTTGCGGGCCGGGTCGAGCACCCTGATCTCGGACGAGACGTCGTGCAGCAGGTTCAGGAGGAGGTAGTTCCGGGTCCAACTCCATGACTGGAGGGAGGTGTGCTCATCCGGGGTGAAAAGCACCGTGAAGTCACGTGTCCCGGACAGGTAGCCCTCAAAGTCGGCGGCCAACAGGGATCCGGCAGGATAGGTGGTTCCGTCCACGTTCCAGTCCTGCCGAGGACGGAACATGAGCCATTCGCGGTGGGAACTGAGGTTCACGTCGGTGGGCACATCGATGGCCAGCCACGCGTCATCGCGCAGCACGGACGTGGTCCGGTTGAAGAAGTCGATCCAGTCCACCGCGAAAGTGCGTTCGAAGCCCGGGGTGGAGTCGCGGGCGACGAGCGCCATCATGTGGTCTTCGGGGATCTCGAAGATCCGCTCGGCTTCGGCCAGGGATTGGCCACGACGGAGCTTCACACAGGTGCGCGCGTACGACGAGCTGGTTTTAGGCAGGCCGTCGGCGGTCGTGGCAACCAGCAGGGTGTCGGCGTCGAGCCAGCTCACGTTGCCCTTCGCGGTCGAAAGGTCGAAACCGCCTGCAGCGGGGTCCACGAAGGTGCGGGTTTCGACGTCGAACTCGCGGTGGCGGTTGGCGTCGCCGCCGTCGGGGGAGAGGGCGATGATGGCGAGGCGGTGCGGTTCGCCTTCGGCCGGGCGCAGGAAGTTGGCGCCGTGGAAAACCCATTCTTCGCCTTCGGCGGCGGCCAGCGCATCGATGTCGAGCAGCACGTCCCATTCCGGGGCGTCGCTGAGGTAGCTTTCCCACGTGGTCCGGCGCCAGAGGCCCTTGGGGTTCTGCTGGTCTTTCCAGAAGTTGTAGTAGTGCTCGCCGCGCTTGTTGACCATGGCGATCCTGTCCGTGGAGTCCAGAACCTCCAGGATTCCGGCTTCCAGCGCGGTGTATTCGGCGTCGTCGAGCAAGTCTTCGGTGCGGGCATTTTGCTCCCGCACCCAGGCCAGCTGTTCCTCGCCATGAATGTCTTCGAGCCAGATATTCTCGTCGACAGGTTCGGGGGCGATTGCGGTACCCTGGGCAGTTTCGTTGTCGGGTGCGGGCGCTTGATCAGCTGCTGTGGTGGTCATGCCTCATCCTAGAGTGACTGTCTGAGCAGGAAGCAAGTCACAAGAAGTTAGGCTTGGGCGTGGGTAAATCGCAGAACATCCGGGTTGGGCTGATCGGGGCAGGTCCCCGCGGCACCAGTGTGCTGGAGCGATTGCTCGCCAATTGGGTCGCGACGGAAACGCACACACGCTCCCTGCACATCGACGTCGTGGACCCCTATCCCGCCGGTCCCGGGCACGTCTGGCAGCCCGATCAGTCCCGGCTCTACCTCATGAACACGCAGTCGTTCTACCCCACACTGATTCCCGAGGACGAGCGACTCGCGCCGCCCCTCGCCGGGGGCTCTTTTGAGCAGTGGCGGACGGAGAAGCAGTCCGTCGGCGGTCAAGGCCTGAGCTCCGAGGAACGGGCCGAACTTGCCTCGCTCGCCTCCCACGACTTTCCCAGCCGTGCCCTTTACGGACGGTATCTCCGTTCGACTCTTGAGGAACTGCTGGACCGCGTTCCGGCCGGAGTGGAGATCGCCTTCCACCGAAGCAACGCCGTGGCGGCGCATCCACTGCCGGGAGGCCCGGCGGACGGTTCGCCGGGCAAGCCAGCGGGCGGAGGGTTCGACGTCGAACTCGACGACGGCGCTCGGCTCACCGTGGATTCCCTCGTCCTCGCGCTGGGCCACCTTGAGTCCCGGCTCAACCCGGAGCAGCGTTCGTTCAGGGAGGTGGCAGCGGAGCTCGGGCTGCTGTATGTGCCGCCGGCCGCTCCGGCCGATGTGGACTGGGCGTTGGTCCCTGCGGGGGAGACGGTCTTGGTCCGGGGCATGGGGCTGAATTTCTTCGACGTCATGGGCCAGCTGACCGAAGGCCGCGGCGGACAGTTCGTGCCGGCCGAAGGCGGTCTCCATGGGAAGCTCAAGTACCTGCCTTCGGGCCAGGAACCGAAGATCATTGCGGCATCCAGGCGCGGCACTCCGTACCGGGCCAAGGCCGGGCTGGACGGTTACTATCCCAAGTCCGTGCGCTTGCGGTATCTGACCGAGAGCGCGGTGGAACGCTTCGCCGCGGCCGGTATCCAGCCTGGCTTCGACCATGACCTTTGGCCCCTCCTGCATCGCGACGCCTTGTGGGCCTACTACTCAACGCTGGTTGTGGCCGAGCCCGTGGCCGTGTCTGATGCGACGGAATTCCTGGCCGCTCTCGAAGACTTGTTGCAGCCCCACGCGCATGCCACCGGGCGCTGGGAAAACCATGTCGCCGAGTTGGTCTCCACCCATGTTGCATCGTCGCGCCGCCTTGACCTGCTGGGCCTCGCGGCGCCCTTGGCCGGGCACTCCTTCGCGTCCAGGAAGGAACTCGACGCCGCCGTCGTGGACTATCTGGACGATGACGCCCGCCGCTCCGCCCTGGGAGAGTCGGATCCCGTGAAGATGGCCATCGGTGCGTTGCACACCGGACGGGCCATCCTGAAGAGCGCCGTGGCCGACGGCGGTATCACGGACGAATCGTGGGTGGGCGAGCTGCGCGGCTGGTTCGAATCCTTCGTTGAGGGGCTCGCGAGCGGTCCTCCAGCGCTGCGCGCCGAACAATTGGCCGCTTTGGCGCGTGCCGGCGTCGTGAGTTTTGTGGGCCCGGATCCGCGGTTCAGCGTCGACCGTTCCCAGCGCGTCTTCCGGGCGGTATCTGCTTGGGTGCACGACGACGCCGCGGAAGCCAGGATCCTGATTGAGGCCATGTCCCCGGCGAACCGGGTAGGCGTGAGTGTTTCTCCGTTCCTGCGGCAGTTGCTCGCCGACGGATTGGTGCGGCCCAAGGTGATGATGACTGCCGAGGGAACGCCGGTGCAGACGTCCGGCTTGGATGTCGAGCCGCATCCGTACCGCGTGGTGGGTGCCAACGGTTCCGTGACTCCGGGAATGTACGCCCTCGGCCTGCAGCTTTCTTCCACGCAATGGGGTACGGCCATCGCCGCCGAGGCCCGGCCTTCCGATGGTCGCGGCTATCGGAGTGGCCAACGGACGCTCCGCGACGCCGACGAAATCGCCAGGGACATGCTCGGCCTTCCGCTCCAAAAATGAGCATGTTCCACCAATAAGACTGAGCATGCTCCCTGCCGGTTCCGACGAGTGGACATAAGCCTGATATGTCCACTCGTCGGTCCCGGGGGAGAGCATGCTCTCTGGCGGTAGCGGGCTGCGCCTGGCGGTTGGGCTTATGCAGCCTGGTTTTGGATGAGTTTGAAGATCGCACCCGTCGGGTCGGTCAGGGTGGCCATCCGGCCGTAGGGGGTGTCCTCAGCCGCCTGGACCACGGTGGCGCCCAGGGAGACGGCCTGCTCGATGGTGTCATCGACCTTGTCCACCGCGAAGTAGACGCCCCAGTAGGACGGCACCTCGGCAGGGAGGAAACCGGAGGCATCCATGATGCCTGCCTTGGAGTTGTCGCCCTCACCGAGCGTCGTATAACGGAACTCCGGGGTGTCGCCCACGACGGTGGTTTCCCAACCAAAGACGTTTTGGTAGAAGGAAACGGCCGAGTCGTACTCCTTGGCGAAGAGTTCGTGCCAAGCCGGTGCGCCTGTTTCGGCAGCCAGCTGATAGCCCTTCATCTCGCCGAACTGCCAGGCACCGATGGCCGCTCCGGAGGAATCCGCGTACATGGCCATGGTTCCCTGGTCCGGA
Source organism: Arthrobacter sp. 01T428 (assembly GCF_056398685.1). NCBI lineage: Bacteria > Bacillati > Actinomycetota > Actinomycetes > Micrococcales > Micrococcaceae > Arthrobacter > Arthrobacter sp. 01T428. Next base: position 204,114 of record NZ_JBFTPW010000004.1, read on the forward strand.
ACTTCCATGGGTTCCATGTAGACCTGGCCGCCGTTGGCGAGGGCTGCTTCGGTGGTGGCCTTGATGTCGTCAGTCCGCAGGTAAGTGGACCAGACATCGGGCATCTGGCCCATGTTTTCCTGCTTCTGCATGATCCCGGCCACCATCTTGCCGTCCTTCGAGGCGGTGATGTAGCCACCGTACTTTTCCTGATCCCCGGTCTCGTAGGTCCAGCCGAAGAGCGTGTTGTAGAAGGACTTTGCCTTCTCCGGGTCCGAGGTCATCAGGTCGATCCAGCAAGGTGAGCCGGGGGTGATGTCAGGCGTGGGCATGTTTTCTCCTGTGTCGTTACCGCGGTTGTTCCACGGTTTCATGTGTGGGTGGTGGAGACAGACAAAACCCTATGCGGGGCCTCTGACAGTTTCAATGCCTTGGCTCGATGCCATTAGCGGACCCTAGCCCATGACGAGCATCAAAATGAAGTAGATCGCTCCGCCGACCACCGAGTAGATGGCAAACGGTGTCAGGGTCCGGGTCTCGAAGAAGCGAAGCAGGAACTTGGTGGCGAACCATGCGGCGACACCCGCGCACAGCGCCCCCACCAGGAACACGCCACGCTCGTCGGCCATGGCCGGAGTGAAAAGGTCAGGCAGCTTGAGCACGGCGGCCGCGCCGATGATCGGCGTGGCGAGCAGGAAGCTGAAGCGCGCGGCGTTCTCGTTGTTCAGCCCGGACAGCAAACCGCCGGCCATGGACGAGCCGGAGCGGGAGATGCCCGGGATCAGGGCGGCTGCCTGGGCCGTTCCGATTGACAAGGCGCGCTTCCACGGCAGGGTGGCGATTTCGGCGTCGGAAGCCGTTGCGGTGGCGGGCTGCTCCGCGGCACGGCGGCTGTCTCTTGTCCGCAGGCGTTCGGCCCCGAAAAGGACCAGACCGTTGACCACCAGGAAGGCCGCGGCGATCAGCGGGGAACCGAAGAGGTTCCGGATAGGCTTCTCCAGGACCAAACCGATGATTCCCGCAGGCACGGTTCCAACCACGAGGAGCCAGCCGAGCTTTGCATACGTGTCTGACGGAGCAATCTTCCTGTCCCGGATTGAACGGCCAAGGCCCTTGGCAATCTCAATCCAGTCCCGGAGGAAGAAGAAGAACAGCACAATTGCTGTAGCCAGGTGGGTGGCAATGAGGAAGTTCAGGAATTCCGGCGCCTTCTGGTCCAGGCCCCAACCGAAGAGCTTGGGCAGGATGACGCTGTGGCCGAGGCTGGAAATCGGGAAGAGCTCGGTGATTCCCTGCAGCAGGCCCATGACGATGGCCTGGATCATATTAATCATGGGCTCGATCCTAGCCAGTACCGGTTACTGCGAGATGAACGTTTGCTGGGAGGCAGCCGGGTGCCAGCAGGTGAACGCGGTCGATAGGGTACAGATCACCGGCCCAGACAGATCGGTAGACCAAGGCTTAGACCCTTATAGTTAGGGAATCCTCCCGCCATCGCGGGGAATCATCACCGCACTGCAGAACAATGAAATCGGGGAACATGAAGCGCTACCTCTCTGCCGTCTTGGCAATGACTCTTATGTGCGGTCTCGCGGCTTGCGGGGGAGGAGTCCAACAAGCGGCATCTTCGACGGAAAAATCCACGCCCTCGCCAAGCAAAACTGCAAATCCTGTTCCCGACGTTTCCGGAAAACCTTGGGATGTTGCATTCACCGCCTTGGTGGCCGGCGGATTCAACGTCGTTATTATCGGCAAAGACGGAAAGAAATGGGCCACGGGCATTCCGAACCATACTGTCACGGTCGTTTCCCTCAAGCCTTCGGCGGGCCAGCTGTCAGACTCGGGTGACGTGGAGGTGACGGTGAACATAACCGAAGCCGAGTTTGCCGACGCCCGAAAGGCCGCGGCTGACAAAGCGGCAGCAGAACAGGCTGCGGTTGACAAGGCTGCCGCAGATAAGGCTGCCGCTGCCAAGGCCGCGGCTGGGACGGTCAGTCAGCAGAACGCTCTGCGGAAAGCTGCTCAATACCTCAATTACTCCGCCTTCTCGCGGACCGGCCTGATCAAACAACTGGAGTACGAGAAGTATTCGACCGAGGATGCGACCTGGGCCGTGGACCGCGTGGCAGTCGACTGGAACGTGCAGGCAGCCCAAAAGGCCAAGGATTACCTGAAACACTCCTCCTTCTCTCGCAGCGGGCTGGTCGACCAACTGCTCTACGAGGGCTACACCCCGGAGCAGGCAGAATACGGAGTGAGTCAGACGGGTCTCTAGTCCAAAACCGTAGCTGAACACGAGAAAGCCCGCAGTCTCAGCTGCGGGCTTTCTCGTTCGATCAATTTGTTTTAAAGCGTGTTGAGCTGCTTGTTGGCAAAGCAGACGGCGCCTTTGCCGGCAATTCCCCACTATTTGCGGACCGGCGGGACGACGGGCGGTTACTTCAGCCCTACCTGGTCGGCGGCGTACCCGGCCTGCGCATCGGTGAACTGGTTGCCGGCAGCGCTGGTTAGCTGGGTGATCAGGCTCTGGCGTGAGAAACCCATGCCTGAGGACATGTAGCCCTTCGCTGCCTTGACGGCCTCCGCGTTCCAGTCCGCACCCGAATTGGCGACAGCGGACTCAGCCTGCGGCGCCGTGAATTCGTTACCGGCACTTGAGGTGAGCTGCTTGGTAAGTGAAGCCTGCGAGAAACCCATGCCGGAGGTCAGATAGCCTTTTGCCGCCTTGAGGGCCTGTCCGTTCCAATCTGCACCGGAGTGATCGACGGCCCACTGGGCGTCGGCCTGCGCGAATCCGTTGCCGGCGCTTGAGGTGAGCTGCTTGGTAAGTGAAGCCTGCGAGAAGCCGATGCCAGAATCCAGGTAGCCCTTTGCTGCGGCCAGTGCCTGAAGCTGAGCTGCGGTCCCGCTTGGCGCAGCGGGACCGGCGGCTTGTGTGCTCGCGGTCGAAGTGGCCGCAGCGCTCGTTGCTGCGGTGTCCTTCTTACCGGAGTTGGCAGCGATCGCGATAACGATGATGACCACAAGGATCAACGGGAAAAGGAAGCGCTTCTTTTTGAACCACGGACGGGACGCCTTGCGGTAAGCTTTGTCCGCTGCGGCCTGGGCCTTGGCGTTACTCTTGACATTCTTCTTATCAATTTGAGCGTAGTTTTCTGTCATGGCAGATCCTGTCTAGATTGCTTCTTGAGTGCGAGCGGAGGTCTTGTCCCTGAGAAAAGGACTCCTGGGCTGCACCCCAAGTTCATTTCGTTTGACACGATCCCCCAGCTAAGACTTGACAATAGTGCCCGTCCTGGCAGGCGGCAAATACTTCGGGTCAGAGAGTTCGTGTCGGAAGGGAGAAATATTTCGGTGGAATGCCGTTATCATTTGGCCTCTTCGAAAGCCTTGAATGCGCGGTTCTGAGGCATCACGGTGCCAAGATTCGGGACTAACTTCAGGCAGAAGCTACTGGGATGCTCCCTGTTCCGGGCGGACAAGTGAGCGAACTGCGGCGTTCGATTCGGGAGCGCGACTCTGATTCCGGTTACCGCGTGGCAGCCGTTCTGGACCGAGAAAGACTCCCTTTTGAGAGTCTCGTGGTCACGGACCGTAAAAACGTCGTCGCCAAACGGCGCGATTCCAAGATCGCTCAGGCTCGTTGCCAACTGCCGGACATCTAGGGCTGGCGGGGTAGCCTCCGGCATTGTGGCGAAGAGCTGGAGATCCACGGCAACCGCATCGGCCAACTGAACGCAGTGTCGCAAGAAAAATGAGTGCGTCCCGAATACTTCGATCATCAAAACTGCTCCGCCAGGCCCGAGGATGACTCCAGCTGGCATTCGAGGGGAGGGGTAGCAGGAATTGCTGCGAGATCGTCCTATTTCGGCTGGTATTCAGGAGTTCCACCAAGGAGCCTGTCGGGATGATCCGCTAATGCACTGATATCGAGAACCGCGCTCCCATATCCGCCCCTGACGGCCGCCAGACTGTGAACCGTGGAGCTCTGCTCTCACTGTAAGTGGCGCACGGCAGGCCCTGCGACTGTGGGATGTGCCACCGGCTCACCGGCCCCTTTCGACGTTATAGGTATCGATTTCTCCACCTTCTCCAGCGCCCAGGACGACATCCCGTGCGCAGATCCTGTGCTGGTGGCCCCCTTCAAACTACTCGCCCTCCAGCAAAAGCGCTGGCTTGGCACCGTGATTCCTAATTCTGAGCTTGCCGACTTGAGGGCCCGACGCGAGTTCCGTCACTTCCAGATGGCTGCCGGTTCCGGTGCTGATGCCGAGCTGACCACTCGCGTTGGTCCAAACGGAGAAGACGGTTAGGGAGCCGAGCTGAGTGCCGGCGCCGATGTGGAGCTGAGGAATTGTCATTTGCTGCCATTCACAGGAAGTGATGTTGTAAAAATTGTAGAATGTAGAAGCGGTGCAAATTTGCGGGTGAACATTTATTTCATCAATTAATACAATTCATCTTTTTGAAAATGCACATATCTCCCGTAGCTCCGACCCTTTCTCGGTTCCCACAGCGGCTACCCAGGGCAAGCCTGTGGTCCAGAGCGTTCCTTAACTGCGTCCCCGTTCGATCCAGGGCCGCATTCCGGCATCGCTAGCCGACCCAGTCGGAAGGGACCGCCCCGGGATCGCGGGGCAATTGCCTTACGGGTAATCGGTAGTTCAAGCTAGGTGGTAATCAGCCTAGGGCGAATTGCGTGGGTCGGGGTGGACGGCTTCCTGTTCGGCTGGTTGAGCCTTTGGAGCTAAGACGTCCGGAACCAAGCGTCGCCCGATGTTGGGAGGCTCAGCGACCGGCTATTAGTCCCTTCCGCGGACCGGGATGCTCGCGGAAGAAATCAAGACGGCGCTCTTCTCTTCGTTGGTGGCCGGACGGATCTGGCCGCGTTCCGGGACGAAGACGATGGCCTCATCTTCCTGCTCGGGGGCGTTGACGAAGGAACGGAAGCGGCGCAGCCGTTCCGGGTCCTTCAGGGTCGCGGCCCACTCGTCCTCGTAGGACCCGACGTGCTTGGCCATGGCGGCCTCGAGCTCGTCGGCGATGCCGAGCGAGTCCTCGACGACCACCTGGCGCACGTGCTCCAAGCCGCCGTCGAGCTCTTCCTGCCAGCGGGCGGTGCGTTGAAGCCGGTCGGCGGTGCGGATGTAGTACATGAAGTAGCGGTCGATGTACTTCACCAGGGTCTCGTCGTCCAAGCCGCCGGCAAGGAGCTGGGCGTGGGCGGGGTTCGCGCCGCCGTTGCCGCCGACGTATAGGTTCCAGCCCTCCGAAGTCGCGATCACGCCGACGTCCTTGCCGCGGGCTTCGGCGCATTCGCGGGCGCAACCGGAGACGCCCATTTTGAGTTTGTGCGGGCTGCGCAGTCCCCGATAGCGCAGCTCGAGGTTGATGGCCATGGAAACAGAGTCGAGCACACCGAAGCGGCACCACGTGGAGCCCACGCAGGACTTCACGGTGCGCAGGCTCTTGCCGTACGCCTGGCCGGATTCCATGCCTGCGTCAATGAGCTCGCCCCAGATCTCCGGGAGCTGTTCGAGGCGGGCCCCGAACATGTCGATCCGCTGCCCACCGGTGATCTTCGTGTAGAGGCCGTACTTCTTGGCGATCGTCCCGATGACCACGAGCTTGTCCGGTGTAATCTCCCCGCCCGGGATGCGGGGGACCACCGAGTAGGTGCCGTCCTTTTGCATGTTGGCCAGTGCGCGGTCGTTGGTGTCCTGCAAGGTGCCGCGGCCGGCGTCGAGCACGTACGCGGAATGCTGGGAGGCCAGGATGGACGCGATGGTGGGCTTGCAGATGTCGCAGCCCGCGCCGGTGCCGTATTTGGCCAGGATGTCCTCGAAGGAGGTCAGCTCCAGCACGCGGATCGCGTCGAAAAGCTCCTGCCGGGAGAGCTCGAAGTGCTCGCACAGGGCCTTGGAGACTTCGATGCCGGACTTCTTTAGTTCCCCTTCGAGGAGCTTCTTGAGCATCGGCACGCACGAACCGCACTGGGTGCCGGCCCGGGTGCAGGCCTTGAGGCCTGGCACGTCGTGGACCGGCTCCTTGCCTTCGCATGTCCCGCACGCGTTGACGGCGTCCCGGATAGATCCTGCGGCCACGTTGTTGCAGGAGCAGAGGATCGCGTCGTCCGGGAGTTCGGTCTCGGGGGCGTCCCCGCCGCCGGCCGCGGTGAGGTAGGCGCCGGGTTCGGCGGGCAGTTCCCGGCCGAGCAGGGGGCGCAGGCTCATGTACGGGGTGGCGTCGCCGACGAAGATCCCGCCGAGGAGGGTCTTGGCATCGTCAGTGGTGACGATCTTCTGGTAGACGCCGCGGGCGGGGTCGGCGTACACGATCTCCAGGGAGTGCTCGGTCTTGGCGAACGCATCGCCGAAGCTGGCCACGTCCACGCCGGAGAGCTTGAGCTTGGTGGCGGTGTCGAAGCCGGGGAACGTCGCTTGGCCGCCGTGCAGCCGGTCGGCCACGATCTCAGCCATGGTGTTCGCCGGAGCCACGAGCCCCAGG
>NZ_JBFTPW010000005.1:0-209052 GCF_056398685.1 Arthrobacter sp. 01T428
CCGTGACACCCGGAAACCACACCGGAACGCAAGAAAGCGAACCAAGAATTTGGTTTCCATTTGAAAGGGGGTCGGTCGCAATCTTTCCGCATCAGCGGCGGCGACTCGATCTACTTTACACACCCCCAAGACCCCACGCAAATCACCCCCACAGCACCATCCTGCGCTTCAAAACCCGCTACAACACGGCAATTCCGCGCCCAGTGCCACCTGAGTGAAAGCCTTTAGGGCCGCCAGCCAAAAACATGCCGTGCGTCACAGACAACGCGCCGCACCAGCAAACAAAGCGGACTAGTGCGCGGCTGCGCCCTCGGTTTTGCGCATCATGGTGGACAGCACTACGGCAACCACCGCAATCAAAGTGGCCGTCAGGAATGCGGCCTGCATCCCGGCAACAAAGCCGGACGCAGCCGAGACCACCGCGAAGATCGAAACCAGGAGCGCAGTCCCCGCGGCACCCGCCACCTGCTGCAGTGTGCTCATGATGGCCGAGCCGTGCGAATAGAGGTGCGGCGGAAGCGGGTTGAGGCCAGTGGTGAACGCCGGCGTGAACAGCAAAGCCAACCCCAGGCTAAGCACTGCGTAAAGGACCACGACCCACCACAGGGGGCTGCTCGCGTTGAGCATTGAGAACTGCCACAGCGTGAGCACCAGCAGGATGGAACCCGTGACAGTCAGTGGAAGCGGGCCTATCCTGTCGAACAACCTGCCGACCACCGGACCGAGCAGGCCCATCGCCAAGCCGCCCGGAAGGAGCGCCAGGCCGGTCTCCATTGGCTGCAGGTGGAGAACGTTTTGCAGGTAGAGCGGTAGCAGGATCACTCCGCCGAACAGGGCCATCATGGCAACCACCATGAGCAGGACCGAGACCGTGAACATGCGGAAGTTGAATGCCCTGAGGTCCAGCAGGGGCGCGTCGGACTTCTGCAATTTGAGCTGGCGGAAGACGAACGCCACCATGCACAGGACGCCGATCACGAGTGCAGCGATCGGAACGGCGGTTGCTCCGGAGTGGCCGCCGATCTGGCTCAGTCCATAGACCAGCCCACCGAAGGCAGGAACGGTCAGGACTACCGAGACGAAGTCCAACCTGACGTTGCCGCGTTCACCGACGTTGGTCAGGAACTTGGCGCCAATGCCCATCGCCAACAAGGCCACCGGCAGTACGAAGACGAACATGAATCGCCACGAGAAGTGGTCGAGGATGATCCCGGAAACCGTGGGACCCAAGGCCGGCGCAACCGAGATGGCAATGGTCACGTTGCCCATCACGGCACCCCGGCGGGACAGAGGCACCAAGGTCAAGATGGTCGTCATCAGCAGCGGCAGCATAATTGCCGTGCCGCCCGCTTGGACGATGCGCGCCAACAAGAGCACTCCAAAACCCGGGGCCAGTGCCGCGAGCAGGGTACCGCCGCTGAACAGTCCGATGGCCAGGAGGAACGCAGCTCGAGTGGTGAGCCTCTGGAGGATGAAGCCGGTGGTGGGGATGACCACGGCCATGGTCAGCATGAATCCAGTGGAGAGCCACTGGACAGTAGGCGCGTCGACATTGAGGTCCGTCATGAGCCGCTGCAAGGCGACGTTCATGATGGTCTCGTTGAGGATCACTACGAAGGTGGCCACAAGGAGCGTGACGATGACGGTGACAGACTCGCGCGACATCCTGTCGCTGGCTTGCTGTGTCCCTGTTTCCGGCATGGGGTTGCCGTGCGCGTCGGATGTGACGTCGGTAGACATGAGGATCCCTCAGCTTTGGGTGCGATGGTTTCCGGCGCTCGTCACCGGTGAAGATTGCAACAGTCTAAGCCTCAACGGCATTCCCGTCAGCAGCTTAATCCAAACGTTTGCGTACTGGCATCCGGAAGTTAAGAGAGTTCAGGAACCCAGCGGCAGGTTGTCGATCAACCGCACGGGCCCGACCTTCGCCGCAATGATCGCAAGCCCTTCGCCCCGGAAGGGAGTTTCCTTGCAGTTTTCGGCGAGCGGTTCCAGCGTGCGGGGATCGACGACGTCGAAATAGTCCAGCTTCACGAGGGGCTGCGATTCAACGAGCGCGACGGCGGAGTCCAGCTCGAGCGGCTCGTTCGCCAGGGCACGGGACTCGAGCAGGCGGAGGGCGCGGGACAGCACCAAGGCCGCTTCACGCTCTTGTTCGGAAAGGAAACGATTCCTGCTGGAAAGGGCCAGCCCGTCCGCGTTGCGCACCGTAGGTACGGCCACGATGTCCACCGGAAAGCTGAGATCTGCCACCATCCGCTTCACGAGCGCCAACTGCTGGGCATCTTTCTGGCCGAAGTACGCGCGGTACGCGGCAGCACCGCCGTCGGCGGCTGGACCGCCCGGCAGTCCGTAGTGCAACAGTTTGGCGACCACCGTTAGGGCGCCGTCGAAGTGGCCGGGGCGCGAGGCGCCCTCCCATTTCTCGCCCAGCGGTCCCGAAGTCACCCGGACCAGCGGCTCCCCACCGGGGTAAACCTCTTCTACGGAAGGGGCGAAGACGAGATCCACGCCCTCGGCGTCAAGGAGAGCCATGTCGGCATCAAGCGTGCGCGGGTAGCGTTCGAGGTCCGCGGCCTCGCCGAATTGCAGAGGGTTCACGAAGATGGAGGCCACCACTACGTCGTTCTGTTCGACGGCGGTGCGGGCCAGAGCCGCGTGACCCGTGTGCAGCCCTCCCATCGTCGGGACGAGGCCCTGCGAGCTCCCGCGCTTTTCCGCGAGCAACCGCGCGCTTTCTGCCCGCAATTCCGCTGCAGTGGTCACAAGTTTGATGGCCATTCTCAGTTTCCTTCCTGCGTCCCGGCAGCGTCGTTGCCTGGACGGTCTTCACCGTTGTCCGGCGTACCCGAGGCGTCCAAGGCGTTGTTGATGTCGCCAAGCTGGCCCTCTTTGAGCAGTCCGCGATTGACAGCCCGGCGGGCCGTGGCGCGGGCCATGGCCCGGTAGGCGACGAGGACATCGCCGCCGGCACCGCCGTCGTACTCCTTGAGGGCCTCCGCGTGGGCGGCGACGGTCCCCACATCCCCGCGGGCCACGGGCCCGGTCAGTGCCGATTCGCCTGAGGCCAGGGCGTTCTCCAAGGTGGCGCGGAGCAAGGGGCCGAGCATGCGTTCCGGCGCGTCGACGCCGATATCCCGGAGCAATTGGGAGGACTGGGCCACAAGGGTGACCATATGGTTCGAGCTGTGCGCGAGGGCCGCGTGGTAAAGCGTGCGATCGGCCTCGGCAATGGCCACCGGTTCAGCGCCCATCTCCACCACGAGGGCTTGGGCGATGGGCAGCATCGCGGCGTCGGCAGTGACCCCGAACGTGCAGTCCATGAGCCGGGTGAGGTCCAGGCTCATGCCCGTGAACGTCATGGCCGGGTGGAGGGCGAGCGGAATGGCGCCTGCGGCGCGGACCGGTTTCAGTATTCCGACGCCGAAGCGGCCGGACGTGTGCGCCACGAGCTGTCCTGGCTGCCATGCGCCGAGCTTGGCCAGTCCTGACACGAGTTCGCCGAGCGCATCGTCCGGAACGGCAAGGAGCACCAACTCGGACCGCTCCACGATCTCCTGGATTTCGAGGATCGGGACCCCCGGCAGCAGCGACTCGGCCCGCTCCCGGCTCGCCTCCGACACTGCGGAAACCCCGACGACGGCGTGCTCGGCCCCGCGCAGGGCCGCACCCAGTACGGCACCCACCTTGCCGGCGCCAATGATTCCTACGCCGAGTCGTCCTGGCCTAGCCATGGTCGGGTTCCTCCTGGGTTGATGCACGCCGCATGGCAGGCGTGGCGGGCGGGGCCGGCATGGCGGCGGACGGAAGTTGCGCCAACCATTGCTCGGAACTCTGCAGTTTGCGGGCTTTCCGCGCCCGGGCCGCCTGCTGGTCGAACAAGCCGACTGCTTCCTCGGTGGCTGCCTGGATGAGGCGGGGCGCTACCGGTCCCGGAGTCGTATGCAACACGAGGTCGGCGACGCCGAAGAGCCGGGCCAACGGACCTTGGTGGAGGGCGATCGACTGCGTTCGTTGATGCGGGACCATCACCAACTTCCGCCACAAGCGACCGGAGCGCAGCAGCAGGGCCGTGTCCGTTGAAAGGAAGCCGTTGCGTCGCCAGCCCAACGGGGAAAGAATCCAGGCACGCTTGGGGGTAGTGACAAAGCCGGCGCCTGAATCCAGTCCGGTCAACCCGGCGGTGAACACCCGTTCAGGATCGGCGGTACCAGGATCGGGCAAGACGAGCGAGAGCATCATCATCACTTCAGGCTTCCGGCCGACCGGAAGCAACAGGGTCCGGTGCTCGCCTTCGCTGCGGTGGTGTTCACCGTAGCCGGCAACGTTCACGTGGATCCTGTACCAGCCGAGAATCCGCCACAGCGGCGGCTGCGTGACCTTGAGGGCCTGAATGCGGCCGGGAGGCACGGTTTGGGCCCGGGTGTCCAGGAGCCCGTAGCGCACACGGATCCCGTCCGGGGAAATTGCCGCCGTAAAGTTGTAGCCCGTGTTGAACGATCGCCAGTAGGCGGTTCCCAAGCCGAGGATTGCCGGAATCAAGTAGAGGATGAAGGCCCGGGACTCGGTCAGCACTGACACCAACACGGACGCGATGGCGCTGAGCACAATGAAGAGGCTCTGCTCGCTCAGGATCAGCGAACCGACAAGCCGTCCAGGCGGCACGTAGAGCACCACCTGCTCGGGGGCCTCGGGCACCTCGACCGTTTCGCTCCCGTCAGCAATGCCGGCGGCCCGGCCCAGGATCGTGGCACGGAGCTGTTTGGCCTGGGAGAGCCTGAGGTAAGAGAGCCGCACGGCCGAATGGCCGGCGTCGGCCACCTCGAACTTCAGCTCCGCGAGCCCGAAAATACGGGCAAGCAGGGGCTGCACGATGTCGATGGCCTGGACCCGGTCAAGCCGCGCCTGGCGCTGCTGCTTGAACAGGAAGCCGGTGTTGACCCTTACGTAGCCTTCGGCAAGCTGGTACCTGGTGAAGTACCAGCTGAGGACGAAAGAACCCAAAGCCAGTAACAGCACGACGCCGCCCCCGGCCAGGAGCCAGAGCGTCCGTTCGTTGAAGTTGTCGCCTATGGTCCCGCGGCCTTGGAGGGCCCGTTCGAAGGTATCGCGGCCGAAGAAATAGACGATCGCCGCCAGTGCCACCCATCCCCGCACGAAGGGCGACGCCGGGTGGACGCGGTGCCAGTCGCCGTCGACGACGGTGTGTTCATGGGTCACAGCCCGGCCAGCCTCGCTTCGCCGCGGGCCGAAAGCTGCTCGCGCAGCCGTGCGCCTTCAGCGGCGGGAAGTCCGGGAAGGTGGGCGTTGGTTCCGGCTGAAGCGGTGTGGAGTTTGAGGGTGCACAGCCCGAGGACCCGCTCGACAGGTCCAACCGCAACGTCGACGTATTGCATCCGGCCGTAGGGAACCACCATGGTCCGCTGGAAGAAGATGCCGCGGCGGATCAGCAGGTCGTCGTCACGTTCCGCATAGCCGATGGCCCTCACTTGCCTCGGAATCAACACAAGCCGCCACAGGCCAACCAGCAGAAAGGCCGCGGGAACGGCGACGGCGAGCCACAGCGGTGGCCACTTCCACCATCCCAGTTCAACGAAAAGCAAGGGCAAGCTGAACAGGCCGATCGTGATCACGTGGCCAATGGCCCACCCGAAAATCCGCACGGTCACGTATTTCCGCGAAACGCGCAGCCACTGGATGCCAGGAGGATCAATCGCCGCGGTATGCATATTCGCCTTCGCCCTTGGCCTCGCCACGACGTGGATCCCTGACGCCGGGGCCGCCTTCCAGGTCTTCCGGAGGGATTCGGCAGAACCGCTCCACCACGAGGCCCACGATGGCCATGATGAGCCCGCCGCCGCCCATGATGAGCGCGAGCCACAAGATGCCTTGGTCGCTCCGGAAGCTCCAGAGCCGGAGTTGCTCAATCACGATTCCCACATGCCAGCCCAGCAGCACCGCGCCGGCATAGGCGCAGGCCTGGGCCAGGATCAGGGTTCGCGCCGCCAAGATGGGGTTGAGCATGGTCTTTTTCTTGCCGTTGCGCCACCGCAGGACGCGGATGCCCATGATCAAGGTCAGCACGGCGATGAAGCCCATGGTTATCAACGCGGAAGGAGGAAGAACCGGCGTCGCCATGCTGTAGCGCGTAGTGAGCACGGTGGTCAGCCAGCCGATGGCGGCAAGAACGACGGCGATGATCGCCAACAAGAGCGGTCGCATGGCCTTCATGGACTATTCCACCGCTCCCGCGGCAGCGACGCTGCCGGATCCATCGAAACCGTCGAAAGGCCGAAGCCCGGGAAAGTCCTCGGCTTTGGCGGCCAGCTCGGCGACGCTCTCACCGTTGAGCCGCGCAGCAGGGTCCAGGAGGGCCCACGGATAGAGCACGAAGGCCCGCTCCGCAGCCCGCGGATGCGGCAGGGTCAGTGTTTCGTCGTCGCTTCTGAACTCGCCATAGACGATGATGTCCACGTCCAATGTGCGGGGGCCCCAGCGGACCTCGCGGACCCGGTGGTGCATTTGTTCGACGTCGTGGCAGTGTTGCAACAGTTCCAGCGGCGTAAGCGTGGTCTCAATGGCGATCACCATGTTGAGGAAATCCGGTTGCCCCACAGGCCCGCCCACGGCTTTCGTCTGTACCACCGGGGAGACTCCGAGCAGGCGGATTTCCGGGCGGTCAACGAGGTCGGCGACCGCGGTGGAGAGGGTGTCGTTCCGCTCACCCAGGTTGCTGCCCAAGGCCAGGATGGCTTTCGTGAAACGGGAGGTCATGCACGCTCCCTGTGGACACTGACGGTGACGTCACCGAAGGGTACCTCGATGGGGGCCTTGGGTTTGTGGACCGTGACATCGACGGCGGCAACGTTGAAGCCAGCCAGGATCCCCTCGGCGATCCGTACGGCGAGAGCCTCGATCAGGTTGAGGGGTTCGCCCGTAATGAGGGATGTGATGTACTCGGCCACTTCGCCGTAGTGCGCCGTGAACTGCAGGTCATCGGTTTCCGCTGCCTTGCTGAAATCGGTGTACAGCACCGCGTCGACGACGAACGGCTGTCCGTCCCGGCGCTCGAAGTCGAAGACGCCGTGATGCCCGACGGCGGTCACGCCGGTCAGTGTGATCCTGTCCAAACCGGTTCCTCCCCCTTTGTCCACGAAGCTTAGTGTCTGATGCGTGCGGCAACCTTGACGGCGTCAAGGCTGGGGCCGACGTCGTGGACGCGCACGGCCCAGGCGCCGTTCGCGGCACTGATAGCCGTGATGGCAGCGGTTGCATGATCGCGCTCCGCCGGTGCCGCCGCCTTGCCGGCCACCGTCAGGAGCGTCCCGAGGAAACGCTTGCGGGAAGCTCCAATCAGGACCTTGTGGCCAAGTTCATCCAGCTTGCCGATGTACTTGAGGAGTTGCCAGTTCTGGTCCTCGTCCTTGGAGAAGCCCAGGCCTGGATCCACAATGATTTGCTCCGGTGTGACGCCTGCCGCGTAGAGCTTGTCGCGGACGCCCTTGAGCTCTTCGATGACTTCGTCAACCACATTGCCGTAGTCGGCAAGGCTGTTCATGGTCTCGGCGTCGCCCCGGCGATGGGTCAGGACATAGGGCACTTTGGTGCGTGCAACGAGTTCGGCCATCTCAGGTTCGAGGCTCAGCCCTGAGACATCGTTGATGATCGCGGCTCCTGCCTCCACGGCCGCGGCGGCCGTCGACGCATGTGTCGTGTCGATGCTGACGAGCGCTCCCGCCTTCACGAGTGCCTGAATCACCGGCAAGACCCGGCGCTGTTCTTCTTCCGGGGAGACGGGCTCGGCGCCCGGGCGGGTCGATTCGCCGCCGACGTCGATGATGTCCGCTCCCGCGTACAACATGCGCAATGCGTGGGCGATGGCGGTGTCCGCCGTGGGGTGCTTTCCGCCGTCGCTGAATGAATCCGGCGTGACGTTCAAAATTCCCATGACGAGCGTGCGGTCGGCCGGCAGGTCCGCGAAGCGGGCAGCTGGACGGGGTTTGCGGAGAATGGGCAGGGGGCTGGTAGCCGGGCCCGTTCCTGGTGCTGCTGCGAGGGAATCCATGGTCTTTGTTACCTTCCGAGTATGAGGCTCATGGCTTCGGCGCGGGTGGCCGGGTCATGAAGTTGCCCGCGCACTGCGCTGGTGACGGTCTTGGCGCCGGGCTTGCGGATGCCACGCATGGACATGCACATGTGTTCGCATTCGACGACGACGATCGCGCCCCTGGGCTTGAGGTGGGTCACGAGCGCTTCGACGATCTGGGTGGTCAGGCGTTCCTGCACTTGGGGGCGGCGGGCATAAATGTCGACGAGGCGGGCCAGCTTGCTCAGCCCCGTCACTTTGCCGTCGTGGGAAGGGATGTATCCAACGTGCGCGACGCCATGGAACGGCACCAAATGGTGCTCGCACGTGGAATAGAACGGGATGTCCTTGACCAGCACAAGTTCCTCATGGTCGAGGTCGAACGTGGTGGACAGGACATGTTCGGGATCCTGGTGCAGGCCCGCGAACACCTCGGCGTAAGCCTTGGCTACGCGCTTCGGCGTATCCACCAGTCCGCCACGGTCCGGGTCCTCGCCCACCGCAATGAGGATCTCGCGGACGGCCGCCTCGATGCGGGGGCGGTCGACCTTATATGAGTGGTGGCCGTGGCCGTGGCCACCTGATTTTCCCCCGGAGGCGTCGCCAAAGTCGTCACTGGCGGCACCGCTGAAGTCGTCGTCGTCGATGTGAGTCACAGCAGAAAGCTTAGCCTTGATGCGAAACGTCGGTGCCCGCGTCAGGTCCTTGACCAGTGAATGACTCCTGGCTGCCGACTCCCTGCGGGTGCGGGGGCTGGGCGTCCAAAGGCTCTTCGAGACGAGCTGCCTTGGCTTGTTCCTGGGCTTCGCGCTCGGCCTTCTCCGCACGGGATTCCACCGGAGGGATGGTCTGGACCGGACGGGACTCCTTGGAGAGCCATACCTCGCGGAAATCACGCTTGCGGATGTCGCGGAAGATGTGGGCGATCTCGGCCTGGTTCAGCGTTTCGCGCTCAAGCAGCTCAAGGGCCAACTGGTCCAGGACGTCGCGGTTCTCGGTCAGGATGGCATAGGCCTCGTCGTGGGCCTGATCGATCAGGCGGCGCACTTCCTCGTCAACGATGTACGCCACCGAGTCCGAGTAGTTGCGTTCCTGTGCCATGTCCCGGCCGAGGAACGGCTCGCCGCCGCCGGCGCCAAGCTTCACGGCGCCGATGCGCTCGCTCATGCCGAACTGGGTGACCATCTTGCGCGCAGTTCCAGTGGCCTTTTCGATATCGTTCGAGGCGCCCGTGGAGGGGTCGTGGAAGACGATTTCCTCTGCAACGCGGCCACCCATGGCATAGGCCATCTGGTCGAGGAGTTCGTTGCGCGTGATCGAATATTTGTCGTCCTCGGGAACGACCATCGTGTAGCCGAGTGCGCGGCCTCGGGGCAGGATAGTGATCTTCGTGACAGGGGCTGAATTGCGCAATGCCGCTGCCACCAGGGCGTGGCCGCCTTCGTGGTAGGCGGTGATCTTCCGCTCCATTTCCTTCATGACGCGGCTGCGCTTCTGCGGGCCGGCCATGACGCGGTCGATTGCCTCGTCCAGGGCGCGGTCGTCAATCAGGTTGGCATTGGACCTGGCCGTCAGGAGTGCGGCCTCGTTGAGCACGTTGGCAAGGTCGGCACCCGTGTAGCCCGGGGTCTTCTTCGCGACGCCTTTGAGGTCGACGCCGTGGGCCATCGGCTTGCCCTTGGCGTGGACGTTCAGGATCTGTTCACGACCAATCAGGTCCGGTGCCTCAACAGTGATCTGGCGATCGAAGCGGCCCGGACGGAGCAGGGCAGGGTCCAGGACGTCCGGACGGTTGGTTGCCGCGATCAGGATGACGTTGGTCTTGACGTCGAAGCCGTCCATTTCGACGAGGAGCTGGTTAAGGGTCTGCTCGCGCTCGTCGTTGCCGCCGCCGATACCGGCGCCACGGTGACGTCCGACGGCGTCGATCTCGTCAACGAAAATGATGGCGGGCGCATTGGACTTGGCTTGCTCGAAAAGGTCCCGGACGCGCGAAGCACCGACGCCTACGAACATTTCGACGAAGTCCGAGCCCGAGATGGAGAAGAACGGGACGCCGGCCTCGCCTGCGACGGCGCGGGCCAGGAGGGTCTTGCCGGTGCCCGGAGGGCCGTACAACAGCACGCCCTTGGGGATCTTCGCGCCGACGGCCTGGAACTTCGCCGGTTCTGCGAGGAATTCCTTGATCTCCTGGAGCTCTTCGACGGCTTCGTCCGCACCGGCAACGTCAGAGAAGGTAACCTGCGGCATGTCCTTGTTGACCAGCTTGGCCTTCGACTTCCCGAACTGCATCACCTTGGAACCGCCGCCTTGCATGCGGGAGAGCAGGAACCAGAAAAGCACACCCAGCAGGAGGACGGGGATGAGGAGGGAGAACAGTCCGGAGAACCAGTTGTTCTCGACGGGCTGGTCCGTGAAGCCACTGGACGGCTGGGCGTTGGTGACGGCCTTGACGACATCCCCGGCTCGCGCGGTGACGTAGAAGAACTGGACGTTCTTGCCTTTGTCCTGGCCATCGATGACGAGGTTGTCTTTCAGCGTCAGGTCAACGCGGTTCTCGGCATCGTAGATTTTGGCCTGGTCCACCTTGCCGCTCTGCGAGAGGATCGCGAGGCCCTTGTCGGTGTCGATACGGGTGGATCCGCCGGGGGCAAGGGTTGCAAATGCCACCAGGAGCAAGCCGACTACGACAACAATCCAGATGCCCGGGCCCTTGAAGAAACTCTTAGCTTTCATCTGTTCGGGGGCTCCGCCCCGTCCCTCCTGGTAGTGCTGCACGGCGCAGCTTCTGCGCGCGTGTGGTGCTGCGTCAGTTTCTAGCTTTACACCGTTCGGAGTGATTCACGCACAGTGAGAGGCAAAAGTTCCCTCTAGGCGTACATGAACACGGAATTCCGGAAGTTCCCGGGGGAAATCCACCGTTCTTTCAGGATCCCCGCGCAACGGGTCGAACGCAATCGTCGAACGGTTGCAACTACTGCACGGTACAGACCGGGTTGGCGCCCGCCAGTCCCATGGATGCGTTTGCCGTGGCCAAGGAGGAGACCCACCCCGAGCCGTCCTTCGTCTGCAGATAGACACCGTAGGAGCCCCCCAGCAAACCGCCGAGCACGCCCGACTTGAATTGCGTCGTGTACACGCCTCCGACAGGGCCCGTCGTGGAGAGGTTGGTTCCCAGCACCACGCCTGTCAGATTCGGGAGAAGTCCCCCGTTGGCTACGTAGTAGTTCACGTTGGCGGGCGCCGCATACGCGGTTCCCGCCGGGAATCGCCAGTTGACGGTGATCACGGGGCTGGTCCCGGCGACCCCGGGGCTGAGCGTACACGGGCCGATCATGACCGGCGGGGGAATCGTGAGCGCGTTCAATGTACCGGAGCCAACTTCGGAGGCGGACCAGCTCGCGTCCGTGGTCCCCGTTCCGCCCGGGACCACAAACAGTGCGGCCGCGACCCCGGCCACCGTGAGCAGCGATCGCAGGCGATGCGGCTTCGAAGGTGTTGCCATCAGTCCCCACCCGGATCACGGGCGGGCGCGATTCCGTCGGCAGCCGCACGGGCGCCGGCGAGCTTGGACGCGAGAGCCCCGGCCAGGACAGTCCCAAGGCCCAGAAGGGCAAAGATGCCCAGGCGGAAGCCGGTATCCGCGAGAGCGGTGCCGGGAAAGTCGTGTGGCCCGGCTGGCTCGCCGGCGGCGTCCACCCTGGCCGTAATTCTGGTTGAAAGCCCCTGCACGCTGTTACCCGCCGACGGCGAAAGCGTCACCTCAAGCAGCAGTTCGACGCCGGCCGGAATTCCGCCGTCGGGATTTGCAAGACTGGTCGCACCACCCAAGGAGGAAAGCGTCGTTGTCGGGATGACGGTGTTTTCACCGGACCGGCAGACCTCCGCCGCCCAGGCGGTGGTGCAGCTGCGGACACCTACCGTGACGACTCGTGCCGACTCATCCGATGCGGCAAGCTCCATAAGTGGGCCGTCCGCAAGCAGCCGCATCCTCAAATCGTGCAGGGTCACGGCCCTGGCAGTCACCCCGATACTCCATCGGCTCGTAGATCCGGGCGCAAGGACGGCCGGCGGATTGCTCCCCCCGTGTGTCAGGATCAGGTCCGGCCCGTCTGTCGCCGCCGACGCCGGAGCGGAGCAGAGCAGACCCAGCGATACCAAGGCGACCGTCGCCGCGTAACGCCTGAGGCTCCCGTGTCCGATCATCGCCTCGCCTTGATTCGGGCCCGCGGGGCCCTCTCGGGGCGGGGCCACAGCGCCCAGGTCACCAACGCGGACACGGCAACCGTAGTGCCGCCAAGCACCCAGGGGCTCGATGCTCCCGCAACAACGTAGGCAATACCCGGCACCGAATAGAGCACCGTGCGGACTTTGGAGACGGTGTACGGTGCGGGATCCTCCACGGGATTGGCGTCGCCTTTGAGCGTGAGGACGGCCGTGGCGCCGTCGACCATCCGGGAGGATGCGACCCGGTGGGTGACGGGCAATTGTCCCGGCCGGTCCACGGTGACAACGTCGCCTGTCCGCACTTCCGACGCCGGGACCTCGCGGACTATGGCCAAGGATCCAGCAGGGATCCCGGGAGACATCGAGCCGGTCTTGAACATGATGAGCGTGATGTGGAAAAAGACGGCGGCCAACGTCAGGAGGATGCAGATGGCGCCGCCGATCGCCGCGAGGTTAAGCAACGTCTCGCGCACGACGTCGGCGAGGCGCCTGCGGTTGTCGGCCGTCCGTCGTCGGGACCCCACCGGCTCAAGCACCGTCCTCATGAGTCGGACGTTCCCTTGATTTCCCAGGTTGCCGTCACGCTGGCCCCCTGCAGGGAGTTGTCCGCGGAGGCAAGCATCGTGACCTCGAAGCACATCTGGGTGGGGCTCAGCGAGTTCGCAGCCACCGCTGTGGCGGCACCGGCCGTGGTGAGTGGCACCGTCGACGCCGAGGTCCCGACAAGGTAGCTCGCCCCGGCCGTGAACTGGCTCGAGTCGCACGATCCGGACGAGTACCTGACCACGCGATAGGCCAGGGCAGCGGCCAGGGCGGCGTTGTTGTTGCTGGCTCCTTGGAGCGTCAAGGTTCCGGAAAGCGACCCCGCAGTAGTCCGGATCCAGATGGGAGCGTAGTTGACGGTGCTTGGTGACATTCCTGCAGCACTGAATGCCATGGTGGCAGCGGATCCCGACGTGGGATGTGCCAGCCATGCACCTCCTGAGTTGACGGAGGATTCGATCTGGAACGAGCTGGCGGTGAATGTTCCTGCCGCGAACTCGGAATCGTTCCAGGCAGCGAGGGTCAGCGTGCATCCGGCACCGAGGACAAGGCCCCCGGCCAAGATGGCGCGCACACGGAGGAAGCGCTGGCGGCCCCGCTCAGGCCGACGAGTCGCCCTGCGTCCGGTCATCGCGGCTGGTCAGGAGGTGGATGCCGCAGCGAACTGCCACGTGGCCGTGCCGTTTTGCCCTTGGACCAAGCCGGCGGCCGCAGTCACTTTGAAGCAGAGGAAGACCGCGTCACCGGGATCGCTCGCGGGGCTGCCGGGGCTGAGGGTGAACGTGACTCCGCTCAGCGCTCCATTGAGAGCGGTACCCGCCTGCACCAATTCGGTTCCCGTGGTGCTGCTGGAGCATCCGAAGGACGTGGGCTGGACAAGTTCATAACTCAGGTTCGCGACCGACCCGGTGGCGGTGGCTGTATTCACCGTGACAGTGGAGCCTGTAGTGGTGTTGGCCGCCAGCCGCACCGCGAAGGGCGCGTAGACGGTGTCCCCCGGCGCCAGATTGGTCGGGTTGAGGGTGAATGGCAAGGTGGCGCCAGGGGAGGCAGCGTGGTCCGTGTACGACGCGCCGTCTGTGCTTCCTTGAAGATTGAAAGTGCCCGCCGTGAATGTTCCGGTGGCGAACTCGGAATCGTTCCACGCGGCCAACACAACCGCCGCGCCGACCCCCAGGACCAATCCGCCGGCCAAAAGCGCCCGCATCTTTCCGCGCTTTGACATTGAAACTGAACTTGTACTCAAAATGCCCCCCACAGGTCAAGTCAAACGACTAATGAGCTGAACGCTAACACGCAAATCGCCCATTATCGGCAGCCCTCCCCTAATGAGTTAAAAAGAGAAGTCGGCCTCCCAATGGGGCGGCCGACTTCTCTGGCTTTCATTTGCGTCTAGGACGCGAAATGAAAGGCTATTCGTAAACGTGCGGGGCGAGGGTTCCCACAAAGTCCAGGTTGCGGTATTTCTCGGCGTAATCGAGACCGTATCCGACGACGAATTCGTTGGGAATGTCATAGCCGACGTACTTGACGTCGATCTCGACCTTGGCGGCCGTGGGCTTGCGGAAAGCGGTGCAGATTTCCACCGAGGCGGTGCCTCGCGATTCGAGGTTGGTCTTGAGCCAGGAGAGGGTCAGGCCGGAATCGATAATGTCTTCGACAATCAGGACATCCTTGCCCATGAGGTCGGTATCAAGGTCCTTGAGGATGCGCACGACGCCGGAGGACTGGGTACCGGAGCCGTACGAGGACACCGCCATCCAGTCCATGCTGACATGGCTGTGCAGCGCACGCGCGAGGTCTGCCATGACCATGACGGCACCCTTGAGCACGCCGACGATCAGCAGCTCGCGGCCCTCGTAGTCCTTGTCAATCTGTGCAGCAAGTTCGGCGATCCGTTGCTGGATCTGCTCCTTGGTGTAGAGAACGTGTTTGAGGTCTGCCTGGACGTCGTTTGAATCCACCAATGGCTCCTGTGTTGATGCGTGGGTGCGGCTACTGTTGGGGCGATCTTTGATGCCGGAATACTAGCTTCCCACAGCCGCCGCCTTCGCGGGGAACGGCAGTTCCTCCGGCTGCGGCCTCCCGCTCCAATTCGCTCAGGGATACGCGGTACACGCTGACGCTACCGGGAAGCTGCACGGGGCCCGCGGATCCCTGGCGACGCAGCAAGCCTTCGGCGGCCTGAAGCCGCCCGTAGCCGGGCTGTTGGCCCCCGACGTCGGCCGCCGCCTTGGCGATCACGCGGAACCTCAGCGCGGGGGACAATTCCCTCAAGCGGTCTTCCGGGAGCCAGACCCCGTCGTCGCTCCGGTTCACGAGGCCCGCATAGCTCTCAGCGGCAAGGTGCTCCAGGAAGTCGGCATCCTGTTGCAGGATCGCTGCGGTGCGGGCGAGTGATTCGGCCACGCCGGGCCCCAGCTTGTCCTCAAGCAAGGGCATCACCTCAACCCTGGTCCGCGAGCGGGCGAAGGCGGGGTCAGCGTTACTGGGATCGTGCCAGGTTTCGAGTTCCTCTACCTCGCAGATTTCGAGCGTTTCGGCGCGGCGAAGCCCGAGGAAGGGACGAAGGAGCTTGCCGCGGGCGGGCCGCATCCCGGCGAGGGAACGCGTTCCCGAGCCCCGGGCCAGGCCCAGCAGCACCTGTTCGGCTTGGTCGTCCAGCGTGTGCCCGAGCAGGATTGTCCCGCAATCAAGTTCGGTGGCGGCTGCTTCGAGGGCCGCGTGCCGGGCGTCCCGGGCTGCCGCCTCGGGACCGAACCCGGTAGCTGTCACTTCCACGGTCCGCAGCTGGACGGGCGAGAGTCCCAGCCCTTCAAGGATCGCCACGGTCCGTGCCGCGACGTCAGCCGAGCCTTCCTGCAGTTGATGGTCAACCACGACGGCGGCTACGCTCACGGGGCGTCCGTGAACGTGGCCACGCCGGGCAAAATAGGCTGCCACTGAGGCAAGCGCCAAGGAATCCGGCCCCCCGCTGCAAGCCACCAGGATTCGCTCGGGATAGCCCGCGGAGGCCAGCGCGTCCTGCAACATATTCCGTGCTTTGCCGACGACCGGCGCCAAACGCCCGGGACGCCGTCGTCCACTGCTTGGAGCGCTTCCAGTGCTTGGTGGGTTTCTACTGCTTGCGCCCTGGCCCGATGTGGTGCCTGCGGTCACAGCCCCATCCGCTCAAGCCACAGCTTGGAGTCGTGGATCTCGGTCTCCGTAGGCAGTTTGTCGGCCGATTCCCAGACCCGGTTGAGGCCCTCCATGCCCGCCACCGCAACCACTTCGCGGACAAACTTGGCTCCGTCGCTGTACTGGCGCATCTTGGCATCCAGGCCGAGGATGTTGCGGATGAACTTCTCGATCACGCCCCGGTCCTTGCCCCGTGCGTTGAAGCGCTGCCTGATGGTCTTCACTGAAGGGACAAGGGTGGAATCGACGGCGTCCATCACCACGTTGGCGTGGCCTTCAAGCAAGCTCATGACAGCAGTGAGATGCGAGAGCGAGGCCTTTTCCTCAGGGTTCTGGAGCAGGTCCAAGATGGCCCCGCGGCCGGGTGTGGCGCCGGTGGAGCGGTCGCGCAGGGAGCGCGCGGCGGCAGTGGCGCGATCCATGATGGAGTCCACATTGCCGATGAGATTGGCGCTGAGGCGCTCGATTTCCTCGAGCATGTGGGTGCGGAGCCAGGGCGCCGCGGCGAACTGCACCCGGTGGGTCTGCTCGTGAAGGCAGACCCAGAGCCGGAAATCGTCTGGATCGACGTTGAGCTCGCGCTCCACGGAGATGATGTTCGGAGCCACCAGCAGGAGCCGGCCCGCAGGTGGTGCTTTCGAGTCCGGGGCGAGCGCGGCGAAGGGATCGTATTGGCCCAGGACTTTGCTCGACAAGAAGGCAAGCACAGCCCCGAGCTGGCTGCCGGTGATGGCGCCGCTCGCGGCCGCCGCTGCCGGTGTCATCGCCGGACCCCGCCGGGAATCCAGCATTTGTTTAAGGGCCGGTTGGAGCATCACGGCAAAACTCTGGGTATTGGCCTTCGCCCACGACGCCCGGTCAACCACGAGCACATGGGAATCGCGGAGATCGCGTGCGGCTTCCAAACCGGTGATGTCATGCACATGCGGTACCGAGATGTCCGCACTGAAACGCAGGCTGTCCACGGCTTTGCCGATCTGGGCCGGACTCAGTACGGGACCGGGGGGAGCGAGCCGGGCGGCCGTGGAGGCGGCCAGCTCCCAGTTGATGAGGGACTGGGCTTGCTGCTGAGACTCCATACGAACCATCAGAACACAACAGTCTGAATCTGCACCCTTAAGTTCGCTCAGCGGCGAACGCCAGGCAGCGGCAAAGGTCAGCCGGCGCGGCAACCGCATGACGCGAGGGCCGTCGCGGACCTGTCCAGCGCCACTTTGTTCCCCGCCGCGCCCGGCGTCAGCCCGTTGCCGATAAAGGAAAAGACCAGGAGGCGGCCGTTCGCGTCCACCACGTAGCCGCTCAGAGCGATCACCGAATTCAAGGTGCCGGTCTTGGCCCGCACCAATCCAGCCCCTTGGGAGGTGGTGGCGTCTGCGTAGCGGTCGCCGAGCGTCCCGGTCAGCCCGGCAACGGGGAACCCGGCGAGGGCGGCACGGAGGCGAGTGTCCGGTCCGGAGGTAATCGCCCGCACCACATCCGCGAACTGCCGCGCGGACACCTGGTTGCCCAAGGCAAGGCCGGACACGTCCGCCAAGTGCATGGAGTCCGTGGCGATCCCCAGTTCCGCCACCTGGGCGCTCACGGCCGCCGTCGCGCCGTCGTTGGATCCCGGCTTTCCAGCGGACAGCGCGGCCATCCGGCCGAATACCTCGGCGAGGTAGTTGTCCGAGGTTTCCAGCATCAAGTCCACCTGCTCGCGGACGGTCGCAGAAGCCACGCTGGCAAGGACGTCCTGCTTCCCTGCCGGAGCGGCGGCGCGTTCCACACCGGGGACCACCGTGAATCCGGCAGCGGCGCCCGCGGCTTGGAGTTTCCCGGCGAAAGCCTCGGCGGCGGTGAGCGCGGCGTCCTGCGGACGCGGACCGGTGGTTGCTCCCGGGCTTGTCCGGGCCGAGTTCAGGGCGAGCGGAAAGATCGGCGCGGTTTCACCGGCAGCGACGTCGTCGAGGCTCCACGCCGGATTCAAAGCCGGACCGGTGAACAGTCCATCGTCCAACTGGACTGTGACCGGCCCCTTCATGCCGCGGTCCTGAAGCGCTTTCGCCGCATCCGCCGCGAGGGTCTCCAGGCCGGCATGGCCAAGCACTTCGCTTGGCTGGGACGGGCCGTCGCCGAGCAGGACGTCACCCCCGGCGCTCAAGATGATCGTCGACGGCGAAGGTCCCGTCAGGACCCGCGTGTTGAAGCGGGTCTCCGGGCCGATCGCCCGCAGCGCAGCGACTGCCGTCAGCAGCTTCATGTTGGACGCCGGCACCCGGTTCTTGGCGCCGTCGCGATCGTAAAGCGGAAGTCCGGTCAACGCATCCTCAACGACGCCGGTGAAGTCTCCCCCGCCGTCGGGCGTCAGGAGGGCGTTGAGCTGGCTGGTGACATCGGCCGGCAGCGGGACCGGGGCGGAAGCGTCCAAAGGGGCAACGATCTGGGTGCGGCTCAGTTGCTTGGGGACCTGTTGCCAGGCCAGCACCTGGGGCGCGGGCGCAGCGGCTACCCCGAAGAAGCCGGGTGCGACTCCGAGGCCCATCGGCACGGCCAAGGCCGCGATGACCGCGGCCAACAAAACAAGGGGCAGAAAGCCGACGACACCCTTCGGTTCCGGCCTCGCGGGCGTCCCGGGTCTGGGCTTCCGGGGCCTGAGAACGGGATTTTCCTGCTGTTCCGGAGACTGGTTGTCAGCCCCCGCCTCGTCAACGCCCTTCATGCAGCTTTAGTCCTCAAAGTCTTGAATGTCCCCACCGTTTCAAGAAACTTGGGCCTCTCGCTATATCCTCAATAGTAGTCGGCGGCGTCGGCTGCTCTGTTGCCGCGCCCATGCCAATACCGTCAAGGAGCATTCCATGAAGCACGACGTCACGATCGAGATCCCCAAGGGGTCGCGCGTCAAGTACGAAGTTGACCACGAGACCGGCCGCGTCCGCCTGGACCGCGTCCTGTTCACCTCCATGCAGTACCCCACGCACTACGGGTTCTTCGAGAACACCCTTGGCGAGGATGGCGACCCGCTGGACGCACTGGTCCTCCTGCAGGACTTCGACCTTTACCCCGGCGTCATCGTTGAATCCCGCCCCATCGGCGTTTTCAACATGACCGACGATGGCGGCGGAGACGCAAAGGTCCTCTGCGTTCCGGCCGACCCGCGCTTCGACCACATCCAGGAAATCTCCGATGTCAGCGAATTCCTGATCAAGGAAATCGAGCACTTCTTCACCCGTTACAAGGACCTTGAGCCGGGTAAGTGGGTCAAGGCTGAAGGCTGGGCCGACCGCGCCGCCGCCGTCGTTAATGGGTGGGTACCCGACGCGGAACGGATCGGCCCACAATCGCCGGGCACCCGCCGTCGTAACGAGAAGTTGGCTCTGGATTAACCGCTTGAAAGTCAGCTACCTGCCGGTAATGTTTGATCCACAATGTTCACCCTGACCATCAACCAACGCGACAGCCGCGGCGACGGAGACCTCGTACCGCAGCTGCTCAAAGACCTGCGCCACGTCCCGGCGTGCTTGGACTTTGACCGCTCGGTGGAGGACGAAGTCCAGGGCATCGTGGAACTCCCCCATCAGGCCGTGGATTCAGCGCTCATCGCCTTGAGGAGCGGACAGTGGTACGTGGGAATCGGCGTGGGACCGGTCAACGAACCCCTGCCGCAGCAAATCAAAGACGCCTCCGGACACGGCCTGGTCTACGCACGCCGCGCCGTGGACCGCTTGCGGAACGGCAAAGAGCGGGTCCCTGTGGCAGTCGAGGGGCCGATCGCTGCCCTCGCTGCCGAATCGGAGGCCGTGCTGCGGCTCCTGGGGCACATTGTGCAGCATCGGAGCGTTGCCGAGTGGCGCGTCCTGGACCTGCTGACGCCCGGCGTGCGTGGGCAGCAGAAGGCCGTGGCCCAGGAACTGGGGATCAGCACCCAAGCCGTGAGCAAGGCCCTGGCACGCGCCCAATGGGTGGAGGAGCACGCCGCCCGGCCGGCCGCGGCGCGCTTGCTGCAGTTGATCCTCGACGTTTACTGATTGCGTCAGCCCGCGTTCATCCATATTGTCCTCGACACGTCCGTTCTTCCCGGCCTACCTTGAGTCCATGATCTCCAAGCCAAAGCTTGGGCGGCTTCTTCCCGCTCTCAGGCAGGCCGTCACAGGCCACCGACTCCTGTTTGCCGCAAAGACGGCCGTCGCGGCGGGGGTGGCTTGGTACCTCGCGCCGCTCATGCCTGGGACAGCCGCCGCCTATCCCTATTACGCTCCCTTGGGCGTCCTGGTCAGCATGCACCCCACTGTTGCGGCTTCCGCCAAGCATGGGCTGCAAAGCCTGCTGGGACTCGGATTGGGCATTGCCATGGCCTTCGCCGTGACCACGGTCACCACCCCAAACGCACTGGCGGTGGCCGTCGTCGTCGGCCTGGGCGTGGTTATCGGCGGCCTGCCAAGGCTTGGAAGCGCCTCCGAATGGGTTCCCATGGCGGCGCTGTTCGTGCTGGTCCTGGGTTATTCGAATGCGCAGGGATTCTCTTTCGCGTACGTCCTGCAAATGGCTATGGGCGTGGCCGTCGGATTCGCGGTGAACTGGCTGGTCTTCCCTCCCCTTCATCTTGAAGGCATCGATCCCGCCATCGACGGACACCAACGGGCATTGTCCAAGCAACTCAAGGACATGGCCAGCGCCATGACGGAATCCTGGCCACCGGACCATGAGGAATGGGCGAGCCGCAGCGGCGAGCTCGCACGTACCGCGACCGACGTGCGGGCAGCTGTCCAAGCGGCGAAGTTGAGCGCAAAAGCGAACCCGCGGTCCCGCCGTCGAGCCCGCCGGCTGCCCGCCGACCTGGCCGGTTTGCGAACGCTGGAACGGCTGACCTTTCACGTCCAGGACATCACGGACGTCCTGGCAAGCGTCATCTGGGAAGAGGACGCGGGAACGGTCATTCCGGAGGGTGTCCCGCCAAACCTGGCTGAGGCGCTCGACGACGTAGCAACAGCGATCCGGCAATGGAGGCACGGAGATTCCGGAGACTTCCGGGATGCCCTGGACGAAGCCCGGGACAGTGTGGCAGCACTAAGTGACACCGTTACGGAAGCAGCCGCCGGCCAGGAGTCCGTGAACGCCACCGCATCGGTCGCCATGAGCCTCCGCCGGATCATCACTGTGGTCTCCGACGACGCCTGAGCTAGCGATGGGGTGAACTGGCGTAGCCCCGCAGCGCGGGGCTACTTCAGTTGCGCAGGTTCAGTTGAGCAGGGCTATTACAGCAGGCGACGCAGGATGAGGGCCGCACCGTCGTCGTACACCGAAGCGGTGACCTCGTCCGCGACGGCGATGACTTCCTCAGGCGCCTGGCCCATGGCGACACCGCGCCCGGCCCAGCTGAGCATTTCGATATCATTGCGGCCGTCCCCCACTGCCACCGTGTGGCGCGGGTGCGTGCCAAGCCGCCGGCGCAACTGCTCCAAAGCGCTGGCCTTGGTGACCCCGGCGGCGGCGATATCCAGCCAGGCCGTCCAGCCCACCGAATAGGTGACCCCGGACAGCCCGATCTTGCGAATGGCTGTGGAAAATTCTTCGGCCGTGTTTTCGCTGCTGAACACCACGACACGCACCGCAGTGGCATCGAGCATGGTCTGGAAATCGACGCCGATGGCCTCAACGCCGAAGCTGGCGTCCTGGAACCGCTCCGTGGAGAGGAAGTTCCCGTCCTCGTCCTCAAGCGCGTATTTGGCGGACGGAAGCTGCTCGCGAAGAGCCATCAACGCCGGGGCGGGATCGAACGTGGCCTTGTGAATGATCTCGTAGCCTGCGTCCAGCTGGGGGTCGAGCCGCAATGTGACACCGCCGTTGCAGCACACGGCATATCCCCGTTCCAGCCCTATCTGCTCAATGATGGGCAACGTGGCGTTCAACGAACGGCCCGTGGCGATCAGGACGTCGTGGCCGTGGGCTACAACCGCCCTTGCGGCGTCGCGGACACCAGGTGACATGTGGCCATCGTGATCCACGAGGGTTCCGTCGACGTCCAACGCCACCATGAGTTTGTGATTCACATTCCGCTGGTCATCGATGCCAGCGACTGAGGTACCAGTCAATATAGTCATGCCTCCAGTGAAGCAGACCCCACCGCCGCCAGCTAGGACGCAGGCCACAGCAAGGGATTAACACGCGGTGAATACTCCCACGTTGTCCACAGTGTGAATATTAACTTGAGGCCTTGCCGCGAGGCCGTAGTCCGGCGCGCAGAAGCTTCTGCCGAAGACGGCCCGGCTGTACGACTCCCCCACTGATTCGGCCTTCGTGTGGGCCAAGCTCGCGATGCGGAGTGCTCTGTGTTTGGTGGCATCAGCCACGATCCCGTCCAGTGCCCCCGGTTGTGGAGGACCGCTCCACCCCGCCCACTGAGCTACAGAACAGGCAGGACCTCAAGGCCTCCGATGTACTTCTGGAGGGCCTTGGGGACGTTGACCGAGCCATCCGGGTTCTGGTGGTGCTCCAGGATGGCCACGATCCAGCGGGTGGTGGCCAGCGTGCCGTTCAGGGTGGCCACGGCGCGCGTGCCCTTCACTACGCCGTCCTCGTTGACCGCGCGCTCACGGATGTTCAGGCGGCGGGCCTGGAAGGTGGTGCAGTTGGACGTCGACGTGAGTTCGCGGTACGCGTTCTGCGTGGGAACCCAGGCTTCGCAGTCGAACTTCCGGGCCGCGGACATGCCGAGATCGCCCGCCGCGGTGTCGATCACGCGGTACGGGAGCTCAACCTTGGCCAGCATTTCCTCTTCCCAAGCCAGGAGCCGCTCGTGCTCGGCAGCGGCCTCTTCAACCGTGGTGTAGATGAACATCTCCACTTTGTTGAACTGGTGGACGCGGATGATGCCGCGGGTGTCCTTGCCGTGCGAACCCGCTTCGCGGCGGTAGCAGGAACTCTGCCCCGCGTAGCGGATAGGCCCGGCCGACAGGTCCAGGATCTCGTCCGCGTGGTAACCCGCGAGGGCCACTTCCGAGGTTCCCACGAGGTAAAGGTCGTCTTCGGCGAGACGGTAGATCTCGGCGTCGTGCTTTACATCGAACCCGGTGCCCTGCATGGTCTCCGGACGCACCAAAGTCGGGGTGATCATCGGCACGAAGCCGGCCTCGATGGCTTGGTCCATGGCCATCTGCAGCAGGGCCATCTCCAAGCGGGCGCCGACGCCGCGGAGGAAGTAGAAGCGCGCGCCTGAGACCTTGGCGCCGCGTTCCATGTCGATCGCGCCAATGAGTTCGCCGATTTCCAGGTGGTCCTTCGGCTCGAACTCCGGGAATTCGCGCGGGGTGCCGACCGTCTTGACCACGACGAAGTCGTCCTCGCCGCCCTCAGGCACGCCGTCCACAATCAGGTTGGGAATGACCCGCAGCAGCTCTTCCTGCTTGGCCTGGGCTGCGTCGGCTTCGGCGGAGGCAGCCTTGACGGAATTGGCCAGTTCCTTGACCTCGGCCAGCAGCGCCTGTTTTTCGTCGCCCTTGGCCTGTGCCACCTTCTTGCCGAAGGCGTTCTGCTCCGCACGGAGGTTTTCGTAGCGGATCAGGGCCGCGCGGCGGTCCGAATCGGCGGAAATGATCGCGTCCACCACGGACTCGTCGGCGCCGCGGGCGCGCTGGCTGGCACGGAACTTGTCCGGGTTTTCGCTGAGGTCTTTTACGTCGATCACCAGACAAGAGTATCGAATGAGCGCGCAGCTCCGCGGCCAATGCCCGACGGCGGCCGGCACCCCCTTCCGCCGTGCACCGCCGCGCCTGCAGCGGGATAGGGTTGAAGCACCATGAGCAACTGGATCCTGTACGTGATTCTGGCTGGGGGCGTGGTCTTCGCCGTCTCCAGTTGGTGGGGCGTGCGCCGGCTCAGGGCCAGGCATACCCGCAGCGCTGTGCATGAAGACGCACACAAGCCGGAAGCCGGCCTGCAAAGGGTGGCCGTGGTCCTTAACCCGGTCAAGGCGAAAGCCGAGGACGCGCGGAGGATCATCCGGGAAGCCTGCCATCTTGCGGGCTGGGACGAACCCCGTTTCTTCGAAACCACCGCAGACGATCCCGGCCATTCGCAAACCAAGGCGGCACTCGCGTATAAGCCCGACGTCATACTCGTCGGCGGCGGCGACGGCACCGTGCGCGTCGTGGCTGAGGCCCTCGCGCACACCAACGTCGCGATGGGCTTGATTCCCCTGGGAACCGGAAACCTGCTGGCACGCAACGTGAACCTGGATGTCAACGATCTGCGGGGCAGCGTCCGCACAGCGCTCTTCGGCCACCAGCGCTACATCGACACCGCCCGAATGGCGATCCACAACGAGCTGACAGGCGCCTCTTCCGAGCATGCATTCCTGGTGATCGCCGGCATGGGACTCGATGCCGAGGTTGTGGGCGATACCAACGACGGGCTCAAGAAGGCAGTCGGCTGGCTGGCCTACACCGAGGCGGGTGTCCGCCACCTGCCCGGCCGGCGCAAAAAGGTCACCATTGCCATGGACGACGAGCCCGAGCAATCCCGGAAAATCCGAAGCGTCTTGTTCGCCAACTGCGGCCTGATTCCGGGCGGCATCGACTTCATCCCCGGTGCGATGATCGACGACGGCGTGCTGGACGTTGTGGTCATGAGCCCCCGTAGTGCCATCGGCTGGCTCGCGGTGTACGCCAAGATCCTGTTCAAGCACAACCGGAACCTGCCGGTCATGAATTACTACCGTTCGGGCAAAGTGGTCATCAGCAGCAGCGAACCGATGGCCACGCAACTTGACGGTGATCCCTCGGGCGAGGCGACGAAGGTCACCGTCAAGGTGGAGCCGCGTTCTCTCCTCGTGCGCGTCCAATAACCGGTACTCGTGCAACTACCGGTGCGCGCGCGACGGCGCAACGCGCTATTTGGCGTTCTTCGCCGCTTCCGTTGCTTTGTGTTCTGCCAAGGCTTTGGCGGCTGCGCGCGCTTCCGATTGCTCGCGAATCATCGCCTGTTCTTCCTCAAAGCGCAGCCGATCGGCCCGGTCGGCGTCGTCGCCGTCCCAGTCCTGGTTGTCCGCCTTGGGCTTGGGATTGACGATCATTCCCTGGCCGCTGGTGTCATTGCTATTTCCTGACATGGCCCGCTCCCTCCGTTAGGGGCATGCGTCCATCAATTGTGGATCAAGCAAGCATACGCACAGTTTTATCCACGCGATAGGGGTTGAAGAGTCAATTATCCAACGCTTTGCGAAGCGGATTCGGGCCGGTCAAGCGCCCGGTTCCCCACCCAAAATGGCCCGAACCCAGGCATGCGCGGATGCGAACGCGGCGTCGGAGGTATGCGGAGCCACGAAGGCTTTCTGCTCGTCCGCCCGCGCATAAGACCCCAGGAAGCGGGTGGCCGGGCTGATCCGGTGCAGGCCTGCCAAGGCGTCGGCTACCCGGGCGTCCGACGCGTGGCCGTCGGCGTCGATACTGAAGAAATAGTGACCCAAATACTGGCCTGTGGGCCGGGACTCGATACGGCTGAGGTTGACTCCGCGGGTGGCAAACTGGTCCAGGATTTCCATCAGGGCGCCCGGGCGGTCTTCGGGCAGGGGCACGACGACGGTGGTCTTGTCGGCACCCGTGCGTTCAGTCAGTGCGCCGGGACGGCTGACCAGGACGAAGCGCGTAACCGCGCCGGGGTTGTCTCCAATGTTCTCCGCAAGGATATTCAGTCCCGGCCGCTCGGCCGCGACAAGGGGTGCGCAGATGGCGGCGTCATAGTGCACATCACCCTCGAGAAGCCCGACGGCGGCCGCTGCCGTAGAGGATCCCGGCACATATTCCGCATTTGGGATATTTTCGTCGACCCACAGCCGGCACTGGGCCCAGGCATGGCCATGGGTGGAGACCCGGCGGATGTCCGAGATCTTCACTCCGGGCCGGGCAACCAGCACGAACGTGATGGGAACGAGGGCTTCGCGGATGATCCGCAGCTCGGTTCCGGTGGCAATAGCATCCAGGGTGGCGGTCACTCCACCTTCCACCGAGTTCTCGATCGGCACCATGGCCGCATCCGCCTCGCCTTGGCGAACCCTCTCCAAAGCCGTGTTCACATTGGTGCAAGGGACCCTGTTGGCATCGGCCGCTCCGGGGACCTGCAAGAGGGCAGCCTCGGTAAAGGTGCCTTCAGGACCGAGGAACGTGTAGGTGAGCACGGATCCCGACATGTATATATTCCTTAGGTGTTATGCGTTGGGGCTACAGGACGACCGGCTTGAGGCCGTTCTCAGATACCATCGGGCGGCCGGTCTCGAACCACATGTCCATGCCTCCGGCTATATTGGTGGCGGTGTAACCCTGCCCCACCAGCCACTGGACCGCCCGGTAGGACCGTCCGCCCGTACGGCAGATGACATACAAGTCATCGTCAGGATCAAGCTCGTCAAGGCGCGCCGGGATCTGGTCAAGCGGAATATGCAGCGCACCCTCGGCGTGGCCCGCTACCCATTCGTAATCCTCCCGGACATCCAGGATTTTCGCGTCGGCCGGAACATCGCCGACAGGCACGGTCTCGAAATCGCTCACGTGGGTCCCTTCCAGTTGATTCAGATCTCCAATCCAGCCTACCGTTGCAGGGACCGAGACCGCTCAAGGCAAAAGGAGGCGCCATGGCTGCCGACGGGCCCACCATCCTGGCAACCTCCGGTGGCTATAAGTCCGGGCATCGCACCAGGATGGAGTTCGACCTCCTGGTTCACCACGCCGTCGAACTCTCCGGGGTCAGCGGACGTGCGCCGCGAGTGGCGCATATTGGGACGGCCTCCGGAGACCAGCGTTGGTTCGCCGCGGAATTGGACCAGGCCGCCCGGATTTCGGGCTTCGATTTCAGCCACCTGAACCTTTTCACGATGCCCAACTACGGCGATCCCGAGGCCTACCTTTTGGAACAAGACGTGGTGTGGGTCAACGGTGGTTCCGTGGTCAATCTTCTGGCCGTATGGCGCGCCCACGGACTGGACAGCATCTTGAGGCGCGTCTGGGAACACGGTGTGGTGCTGGCAGGGGTGTCCGCGGGCTCGATTTGTTGGTTCCAGGGCGGCACTACGGATTCGTACGGCCCTGAATTGCGCGCTGTGACCAACGGACTGGACTTCCTCCCCTACGCCAACGGCGTCCATTATGACTCCGAGCCGGGCCGCCGCCCCCTGGTCCACCAGTTGGTGGCGGAGGGCGTGCTGGGCGAAACGCACTGCACCGACGACGGCGTCGGGCTGGTTTACAGGGGCACGGAACTTGTGGACGTGGTTGCCGAGGTCAGGGGCAAGGCTGCCTATCGCGTCACCGCGACTTCCAGCGAACCGGCCGATAGCGTTGCCGTGGAAGAGCGCTTGGAGGCCCGCTTCCTTGGCTGACATCCACGAGCTCGGCGCGGCCGGGTTGCGCCAAGCCTTGGCCGCCGGCGAGCTCTCGGCAACCGAGGTGGCGGAGCACTTCCTCGCGAGGATCGGACAGCTGAACCATACGCTGGGCGCCTTCGTCACGGTGACGGCGGACCAGGCCATGCTCGACGCCGGGGCCGCGGACGCAGCTTACGTCCGCCGACGCAGCGGTGGCCCCGGGCTTCCCCTCCTGCACGGCGTGCCGCTGGCTTTCAAAGACCTCACGGATGTTGCCGGAG
The DNA here is from genome assembly GCF_056398685.1 of Arthrobacter sp. 01T428. NCBI lineage: Bacteria > Bacillati > Actinomycetota > Actinomycetes > Micrococcales > Micrococcaceae > Arthrobacter > Arthrobacter sp. 01T428. The sequence goes on from NZ_JBFTPW010000005.1 coordinate 27,647, forward strand.
TAGTGACCACCCATGGCAGCGGTGCCCTGGACCGGAAGCCCGCCCCGGAGGACGGAGCCCTTGCCGCAACGCTCAAAGGTGCGGGTGCCATCTCACTGGGCAAGACTCAGGTTCCGGAATTCGGACTTACGGCCTACAGCGAAAACCGCATCGCACCGCCGTCGCGCAATCCATATGCACTGAGCCGCAGCTCCGGCGGCTCTTCCGGAGGCAGTGCTGCCGCGGTTGCGGCGGGCTTGGTTCCCTTCGCGCCCGGGAGCGACGGCGGCGGCTCCATACGTATTCCCGCTGCGGCATGTGGACTGCTGGGGTTGAAGCCGGGCCGCGGCCTGGTGCCGGCCGGCGAGAGCGTCGGGGACGCGGCACGCCTTGTGGTGGCCGGCCCCTTGACTCGCTCCGCGGAGGATGCTGCTCTCATGATGGATGCCCTGGTGCCACCCGGAATCCGTCCGGAAGGTGGCTACCTTGCGGGCCTTGAGGAACCGCCCGCCGCATTGCGCATCGGCGCGAGCCTGGATAGCCCGTGGTCCACCACTTTCCCGTTCACCCCGGAGCGGGAAGCCCTTGATGCCTTCGCCAAAGGCATCGCACTGCTGACGGACGCGGGCCATTCAGTGCTGGATGCCGAGGTCCGCTATGACAATCGCTATCCGGAAGCGTTCACCACCGCCTGGACTGCCGGCGTTGGGAGCGCCCGGATCCTGCCGCAGCGCGAAGCCCTGCTGACCCCGCTGACCCGGACCTTCCGGCGTCGGGCGCAACAGCGGAGCGCAGCCAAGGTCAACGAAGCGCTCGGTTTCCTGCGGCAGTTCACGCACGACACCGTCACCCAGTACGCGCAGTGGGACCTCGTCCTGACGCCGTCGCTGGCACAGACGGCACGGCCCGTGGGCTGGTTCACCGGCACAATGCCCGGAGGCGAGCAATGGCCGGCCCCCGACTGGCCAGGCGACGCGGACGACGACTACCGCAAGCAATGCGAGTTTGCGCCCTGGTCCTCCATGGTGAACGTGTGCGGCCTGCCGGCGATCACCGTGCCCGTTCATTGGACCGGCCCGACGCCTGGAACGGGGCTTCCGATGGGCATCCAACTCATCGGAAAACCGGGATCCGAGCTGCTGCTCCTGCGGCTCGCGAGGCAGCTTGAGAGGCAGCAAAAAATGGCGCCCCACCCCGGCAAATAGTTGCTCTAGGCATCTAAATGATGTGACAAATGCGCTCAGTCAATGTCACCATGGATCAGATGAGCACAACTCTAGACACGCGGACGCCCGCCAAAAACGCGGGCGATACGTCATTTTTCGGCCACCCAAAGATGCTGGCCAGCCTCTTCTCCGTAGAAATGTGGGAACGATTCTCCTTCTACGGCATGCAGGGCATCCTGCTTTACTACATGTACTTCACCGCGGACCATGGCGGACTCTCGATCGACAAATCGCTCGCCGCCGGACTGGTTGGCGCGTACGGCGGAGGCGTGTACCTCTCCACGATCCTGGGCGCCTGGTTGGCGGACCGGCTTTTCGGCTCCGAACGGGTACTTTTCGGTTCCGCCATCATGATCATGACCGGCCACATCGCACTTGCGCTCCTGCCCGGGATCCCGGGCCTGGTGGCGGGCCTCGTGCTGGTGGGTATCGGATCCGGCGGCCTCAAGGCGAACGCAACAGCGCTGGTCGGCACCCTCTATGGGGAGAAGGACGAACGCCGTGACGCCGGCTTCTCCATCTTCTACATGGGCATCAACCTCGGCGCCCTCATCGGACCGCTCGTGACCGGCTGGCTGCAGGAAAGCAACGGCTTCCACTGGGGCTTCGGCGCAGCCGCAATCGGCATGGCGATCGGCCTGGTCATATACGCACTGGGCCGCAACAAGCTCCCGGAAGAAGCACACCGCGTTCCAAACGCCCTTCCGTCAGCACAGCGGAGCCGTTATGGGCTCATCTTCCTCGGCATCGCCGTCGTGATCGCCGTGCTGCTGATAACCGGCGTGGTGAATCCCGGCAACCTGGCCAAGAGCATGGCATACGCCGCCATTGTCGCCTCGGTCATCTATTTCACGCTGATCTTCAGAAGCAAGAAGGTCACGCCGTTTGAGCGCAAGCGTGTTGTCGCATTCATTCCGCTGTACATCGCGTCTGCGGCGTTCTGGGCACTCTTCCAGCAGCAGTTCACGTTCATTGCCGTGTACTCGGAGGAAAAACTGGACCGCAACCTCTTCGGATGGGAAATGCCGGCGGCCTGGGTACAGTCCATCAACCCTGTATTCATCATCGTCTTCGCAGGCGTCATGGCTGCCCTCTGGACAAAACTTGGTCCGAAGCAGCCGGGATCCCCCATCAAGTTCGCTGCCGGACTCTTCGTCATGGGACTGGCATTCCTGGCCTTCATCCCCTTGTCCGGCGCTGGAAAGACCCCGCTGCTTGCGCTCGTGGGAATCCTGTTCCTCTTCACCTTGGCGGAACTGTTCCTGTCCCCCATCGGCCTGTCCGTGAGCACCAAGCTGGCCCCCAAGGCCTTCCACACCCAGATGGTGGCCCTGTTCTTCCTCTCGGTGTCTCTCGGCACCGCGTTGGCGGGCATCCTGGCCGGCCTGTACAACCCTGACAACGAATTGCCGTACTTCCTGGGCGTCGGCGGCACGGCGGTTGTGATCGCTGCTGCCTTGGCGGCTGGCTCGCCCGCCATCAAGAAATTGATGGGCGGCGTCCGCTAGTCACGTGACCGAGCTGGAGCGCGACGGCGGCCGGTGCGTTCGGCGGGTTTCCCGCCWGGCGCACCGGCCGCCGTCGTTGTCGCTAGTAGTTGTAGTTGTAACGCGAAGCCGTGGCGGCAAAAATCGCGACAAAGACCCAGAAGATGGTTACGGCAACAATCCCCAGGTATCCCAGTACAAGGCCCGCGATGGCCATGCCCTTGCCGGCTGGTTCCTTCCTGAGGGCCATGTGGCCGAGGATCACCGCGGCAATCTGGGGCAGGACGAAGAAGCCAAGGCCCACGAACACCGCGATCCCGCAGCACATGCTCGCAATGCTCAGGCCCTTCGGCTCGACCGGCATGCCGTAGTAGGCGGGCTGGCCATAGGGACTGGCCGGCTGCCCGTACCCAGGCGGCCCTTGGGGAGGTTGTTGACCGTACGGCGAAGCGGGCTGGCCATAGGTGCTGGCGGGCTGCTGGCCATAGGGCGGCTGGCCGTACTGAGCCGGACCACCCTGGGGCTGTTGCGGCTGTGGCTGGCCGTAGGGGCCGGGAGCCGCCGGCGAGGCAAACGGCTGCTCGCCGTACGGGTTCTCACCGGCCTGGGGTGCGGGCGGAATGTACGACGGTGGCTCGTAGCCCTTGGGCGGTTCGTCACCCTCGGGAGCGTTCTCGGGTTTAGCTGGCTGGTCGGTCATGGAATATCCCCCTTGCGAGTCTTTGTGCCCAGCCTACCGCCGAGCGAAGGCGCACATAAGCTCGCAGAGCCCCGGCTCCGCAACGCCATGCCGCACTCCGGTAAACGGGCAGTGAATCTTCGTCGATCATGCGGAAATACGAAGTCACAGGCCCCGCAATAGTCGGTTTTCTCTTCTAGCGCACCGGGCGGTCTGGCATGCTGGGTCAATGGCTAGCCGTGCGGGCACTGTTGCCCTTCCCCAGGACCTTGTAGACATCACCGCTCTTCTTGACGCGTACTACGACGTGACGCCGGATCTTAGTGATCCCGCACAACGCGTTGCCTTCGGCACCTCCGGGCATCGGGGGTCGAGCCTCAAGGCCTCATTCAATGAAGGGCATATCCTCGCCATCACCCAGGCGATCGTGGAATACCGCGCCGGGCAAGGCATCACCGGCCCACTCTTCCTGGCCAAGGACACCCACGGGCTCAGCGAACCGGCGCAGAATTCCGCCCTTGAGGTCCTCGCCGCCAACGGTGTCAACGTACTGATCGACGCGCGCCACGGCTACACGCCCACCCCCGCCCTGAGCCACGCGATCCTGAAATACAACAACGAAGCCGGCCCCGGGCAGCCCCAGGCAGACGGCATCGTGGTCACCCCGAGCCACAACCCTCCGGCCGACGGCGGTTTCAAGTACAACCCCCCGCACGGCGGCCCTGCAGACACCGACGCCACCGGCTGGATCGCCAACCGCGCCAACGAGCTCCTGGAAAACGGGCTGCGCGGCGTCAAGCGGATTCCGTTGAACGACGCCCTCAAAGCGGATGGCACGGGCAAGTTCGATTTCCTGAGCAGCTACGTGGATGATCTCCCTTCCGTCCTGGACCTCGATGCGATCCGCACCGCCGGCGTACGCATCGGCGCGGACCCCATGGGCGGCGCATCCGTGGACTACTGGGGTGAAATCGGCGAACGCCACCAGCTCGACCTGACCGTGGTCAACCCCACCGTGGACCCGCAGTGGGCTTTCATGACCCTCGACTGGGATGAGAAGATCCGCATGGACTGCTCCTCGCCGTCGGCCATGGCCTCACTCATCAAGCGCATGTCGGATAGTGCTTCGGCCGGAACGGGCGCCTTCGACGTTGCCACCGGAAACGACGCCGACGCCGACCGCCACGGCATCGTGACGCCCGACGGCGGCTTGATGAACCCGAACCACTACCTCGCCGTCGCGATCGACTACCTATACCGCAACCGCACAGGCTGGAACCCGGAGTCCGTCGTCGGCAAGACCCTTGTCTCCTCCTCCATCATCGATCGCGTTGCCGCGGGGCTGGGCCGCAAGCTCGTGGAAGTTCCCGTGGGCTTCAAGTGGTTCGTCCCCGGCCTGCTCTCGGGCGAGGGTGCCTTCGGCGGCGAAGAATCCGCGGGCGCCTCCTTCAACAAGCGCGACGGAAGCGTCTGGACCACCGACAAGGACGGCATCCTGTTGGCCCTCTTGGCATCGGAGATCACGGCCGTCACCGGCAAGTCGCCGTCGCAGCTCTACAAGGGCCTCACGGACCAGTTCGGCGCGCCCGTCTATGCCCGGATCGACGCCGCTGCGACGCGGGAGCAGAAGGCCAAGCTCGGCAAGCTCTCCGCCGCGGATGTCACAGCCACCACGCTGGCGGGCGAGGACATCACCGCCAAGTTGACCGAGGCTCCCGGCAACGGCGCCTCGATCGGCGGCCTCAAGGTTGTCACAGAGAACGCCTGGTTCGCGGCCCGTCCGTCGGGAACCGAGGACGTCTACAAGATCTACGCCGAGTCCTTCAAGGGAGCCGAGCACCTCAAGCAGGTCCAAGAAGAGGCCAAGGCACTCGTGGACGGCGTGATCTCCTAGACCTCGCTAGTTTGGCTCCGCCGGGAGGCGCCACACTTTCAGGATCCGCCGGATCGTGTGGTTGCCTTCCGGCGCCATGTCCACCAGCGCGATCTGATCGAGCACGACGGCGTCACCCGGCTTGGGGCGCTTGCCGTCGTGATGCGAAATGTGCGGACGGTAGTTCTCCATGACGTATCGCGGGGTTGCCGCGCGCCCACCGACACTCTCCATGGCTTCGAACAGTTCCTCGTGCAGGCCCTGCAAAAGGGGATGGTGTTCCACCAGGCTGACCGGGATGGACCCTTGGTGACCGAATCCGGCGTCGGGCCCCACCGTCAATTCAGCCCCGAGGGCGCCCATCGCGGGGGCCGTCACAAGCTCGCTGAGGCGCGCGGCGACGTCGACACCATCGGAGGGCTCGACGTCGAACCCCAACAGGGTGATGTGCAGCGGCCAGTCACTGCGTGGGAAGACGAGCCCGTCAGCCACGGCTTCGACGAACGCCACGAGAATGAGGTTCCGCATAAGGAAATTTTGCCACCGCGACGCCCTCCCACAGCGACGATCAATCCCAAAGGTGAGCGAGGGTTGCTCGAAAAGGCGCTAAAGGTGAGCGAGCGTCGCTCGAGGACAAACGCCCGCTCAGATATACCGCCTTAAGCGCGAACGCTCGCTCACAAGAGTGAGCGAGCGTCGGCGGAAAAGGCCCTAAAGGTGAGCGAGGGTTAGACGGTACGGACGACGTCCTCGTACGCGAACTTCGGCTTGGCTTCGCCGAAGGCGTCCGGACCCGGCTGGCCGATGTTGACCACGAGGAAGCTCTTCTGGTCACCGACGGGGAAGAATTCGGCGTCGATCGCAGCGAAGTCGGCACCGGTCATGGGGCCGGCGGCGAAGCCGAGGGAGCGGACGGCGAGGATGAAGTAGCCGGCCTGCAGGTGGGCGTTGTTGTTGCCCGTAGTTGCGGTGAACTCGGGGTTGGCGTCGTACATGGCCTTCGGGGCAGAGTAGACCGGGAGGAACTTGTCCCACTGCTCGTGCCAGGCGGTGTCGTAGGAGAGCACGGCGACCAGCGGAGCAGAGGCGGTCTTGGCCTTGTTGCCCGGAGAGAGGGTCTCGACGAGCTTGGCGCGGGCCTCGTCCGAACGGACGTAGGTGACGCGCAGCGGCTGGGAGTTGAACGCTGTCGGGCCGAACTTGGTCAGTTCGTAGATGGCCTGTGCTTGCTCCTCCGAGACCTCACCGGCAAAGGAGTTGGCAGTGCGGGCTTCGGCAAAGATGGCGTCGACTGCTGCGGCGTCAATCACTGCTTCTTCGTGGGCGATCGTCATTCGCGTACCTTTCGCTGTGCCCGCAGCCATCGACGGCCGGGCGCTTATGCTTTCCATGGTTGCAACTTCAACTTCCCTCCGCCTCTTCCCGTGAAGCCACGTGACGTTCCACACAGCGGAATCGGCAGGCCGTACGGGCGGTAAGGTTGCACCCGGACAATCACAACTTTCAGGGAAGGCTCCCGCAGATGAGCATGCTCGGAACCAAATGGAAGCTGCACGGCAACGGCAAGACGATCCGGCCGGGACACGTGGTGGCACCCGAGGAGCGGCTGGCATGGCCGCTGACCATCGGCGTCGGCATGCAGCACGTCGTCGCGATGTTCGGAGCCACCTTCCTTGTGCCCATCATCACGGGCATGCCACCGGCCACCACACTGCTCTTTTCCGGCATCGGCACCCTGTTGTTCCTGGTCATTACCAAGGGGCGCGTACCGAGCTACCTCGGTTCGAGCTTTGCCTTCATCGCCCCCATCCTGGCGTCCCAGCAGCAGTTCGGCGTTCCCGGCGCGCTCGGCGGAGTGGTGCTTGCCGGCGTCGTACTGGCGCTCGTCGGCGCGGTGGTGCAGAAGTTCGGCGCTGAGTGGATCAACCGGACCATGCCACCTATTGTCACGGGCGCGATCGTCGCCCTGATCGGCCTCAACTTGGCGCCAGCCGCAAAAGCCAACTTCGATAAGGCCCCCGTCACCGCCCTCGTGACGCTGGTGACGATCATCCTCGTGAGCGTCCTCTTCCGCGGCATTCTGGGCCGCCTGAGCATCCTGGTGGGCGTGGTGGTGGGCTACCTCACCGCCATGACGCGCAGCGAAGTGGACTATTCCAAGATGGACGCGGCGTCGTGGATCGGCCTGCCGCACTTCCAGACTCCGGAGTTCCACCTCGGCGTCGTGGGCTTGTTCGTGCCGGTCGTCCTGGTGCTGGTGGCCGAGAACGTAGGGCACGTGAAGTCCGTGGCCGCGATGACGGGACGCAACCTCGACGACGTCTCCGGGCGAGCGTTGATGGCCGACGGCGTCGCGACGGTCCTCGCCGGGTTCGGCGGCGGCTCCGGCACCACCACCTACGCGGAGAACATCGGCGTCATGGCGGCGACGAAGGTCTATTCAACGGCGGCCTACTGGGTTGCCGGTGCCTTCGCCATCCTCTTGAGCTTCTCGCCCAAGTTCGGCGAACTCATTGCCACCGTCCCCCCCGGCGTGCTGGGCGGTGCCGCGACCATGCTCTACGGGATGATCGGCGTCCTGGGCGTGAAGATCTGGGTGCAGAACAAGGTCAACTTCTCCAACCCGATCAACCTGACCACAGCCGCCGTCGCACTGATTATCGGGATCGCGGACTATACGTGGACCATCGGCGAATTGAAGTTCACGGGCATCGCGCTGGGTTCGGCCGCTGCCCTGGCGGTCTATCACGGCATGAAGGGCCTGGCCCGTTGGCGCGGGACGGTTGCCGAGCCGGAGATGGAGACGGCGGGACTGCCGCCGGCGGCCAAAGCGGCGATGAACGCCGCCGCAAAGAGGAATGGGAAGAAGCGGTAAGGGGCCGCCCAGCGCAATTCATGCATTCGGCGGGGAGGGCAACCCTCTCCGCCGAACACAGCTCTCTAGCCGAACACCGGTAGCTATGAGAGGCGCCTACGCACAATATCGCTGACCGCCTTGCCGTCGAAGCGGCCGGCGACCTTTTCGGTGACCGGTTTCATGACATAGCCCATGTGCATCAGGGACAGCTCCACGCCTTCGGCCTTGAGTGAGGCGATGACCTCGTCAACGATGGACTCGACCTCGGCGGCGGTCAGTGGTTCCGGCAGGTAGGCCTCGATGACCTCGGCATCCGCAATCTCCGTGGCGGCCCGCTCGGACTCTCCGGCCTCCTCGTAGAGGCGGGCGACCTCGTGATATTGCGCGGCCTCTTTCTGCAACATGGCGGTGATCTGGGCGTCGTCCAAGTGGATCGGCGCCTGTCCGGCCTTCTCACGGGTATCGATCTCGCTCAGGACGTTGCGCGTGGCGTTCAGGGCTACGCGGTTGCCATCCTTCATATGGCTGACGACGTCTGCGTGCAGCCGCTCTTTCAAGGTGGACATGGTGTGCTCCTCGATTCGATGGTGCCGTGCTGGCCGGCTGCCAGCCCGGCAGGCGGTGACGGCGTCCCGGGCGGGGTCGTCGCATCGTGGATGCATGGCAGAAGTCAGAGCCATGCTTTGTAGGTTAATTATCTGCCCGGACGACGCCGAGTAACCCCGCTGGCATGTCCCTGGGTGGACGGGAGCCTAGACCCCTTCCAGCACCTGGCTCGTGGCCCACGCGAGGTACTTGGCTGCGTTCGCCACGGCGTCGGCAATATCCGGCACGCCGTCCCGACGCTGTGCGACGTCGAGCAACTGCGCCGCGGCCACCACGCCGTGGCCGGCCAGTTCTTCCGGTGTCACCAGGATCCGGCCCGCCACCACAATCACCGGAATTCCATGCCCTTGGGCGGAATCCGCGAGAGCGATGGGTGCCTTGCCGGTCAGCGACTGCGAGTCCATGGATCCTTCGCCGGTGATCACCAGGTCAGAGCCGGCGAGCTGTTCGGGAAGCCCAGTCAGGCCCGCCACCAGGGCGAACCCGCCTTCCAGCGTCGCTTGGGCGAAGGCCAGGAACGACGCCGGGAATCCTCCAGCCGCTCCGGCCCCGGGAACATTGACGTCGTGACCGCCCGCTTCCCGAAGCAGCGACGCCCAGTTGCGCAGGCCGGCGTCAAGCAGCTCCACCGCGTCCTCGTCCGCCCCCTTCTGAGGGCCGAAAACGTGCGCGGCGCCGTCGCTGCCATAGAGCGGGTTCCGGACGTCGACGGCGATCCGGAACCTCACCGCGGTCAGCCGCGGATCCAGCCCGGAGACGTCGAGGGATACGACGTCGGCGAGCGAGCCTCCGCCGAGTGGAACCACGTTCCCGGCCGCGTCCAGGGGCTTCAGCCCGAGCGCACGCAAGGCGCCGCTGCCGCCGTCGGACATCGCGGAACCACCCACGCCGAGCACGATCTCGGTGGCTCCGGCGTCAAGGGCGGCGGCGATGAGCTGGCCGCAACCGTAGCTGTGGGCGCGCAGGGCGTTTTCCGGAGTCGGCTCCATGTGTGCCAGTCCGGAGGCTTGCGCCGTTTCGATCACCGCAGTGGCTCCGCCAAAGGCATTTTGCCGGATGGCCCACGCAGCGCCTACCGGCTTGAGGATGGGACCGACGACCGCATTGATCCGCTCTTCGTAGCCCGCCGCCACGGCTGCTTCCAGTGTTCCTTCGCCACCGTCGGCGATCGGAAACTGCGTCACCACGGCGTCCGGATAGACGCGCAATGCCCCCTCGGCCATCGCTGAGGCTGCTTCGGCGGCGGTGAGGGAGCCTTTGAACTTGTCCGGGGCAATCAGGATGCGCATGTTCCCATCCTGCCAGCGGGGCTAAGCTTTTCGCAGATTCGTGCGCGGAGATGTCGAAAACAGCCGGCGCCGTTCGTATAGAGGGTGAGACGCGGGCACGGTGCCGGCGCCACATCCCAAGGAGGAACAGTCATGCCACGTTATCTGCTCAGCATCTACCAGCCCGACGGCCCAGCCCCGGAGCCCGAAGTCCTCAACAAAATCATGGCCGATCTTGACGTCCTGAACCAAGAAATGCGCGACGCCGGCGCCTGGGTTTTCACGGGTGGCCTGCACCCCGCCAGTACCTCCACAGTGGTGCGTGTGAACGACGGCGAGGTTCTCACCACGGACGGCCCCTTCGCTGAGGCCAAGGAACACGTGGGCGGCCTGTGGGTGATCGAAGCCCCGGACCTGGACGTGGCACTTGGCTGGGGACGCAAAGCCGCCCAAGCCACCACGCTGCCTATCGAGGTCCGGCCGTTCGCGGGCTACCGGGAATAGTTTCCCCGTGGTCCATATTTCGGAGATCGCACGAATATTCCGTGAAGAGTATGGAAGATCCGTGGCGGTCCTGGTCCGCGTTCTGGGCAGCATCGACGCCGCCGAGGACGCAGTCCAGGACGCCTTCACCGAGGCCGTGGCGCGCTGGCCCGACGACGGCCTGCCGCCGAGCCCAGCGGGCTGGATCATCACCACCGCCCGCAACCGGGCCATCGACCGGTTCCGCCGCGAGGCCTCCGGTAGGGAGAAACTCGTCCAGGCCGCGATCCTGCACGGTGATGAACACAGCGATGAACCCGAAGAGGTGGATACCGTGGAGGACAACCAGCTCCGGCTGATCTTCACCTGTTGCCACCCCGCCATCAACCGGGCCGCGCAGGTGGCCCTGACACTCAAGCTCCTGGGCGGGCTCACCACGGCGGAGATCGCCCACGCTTTCCTGGTCCCCGAGGCAACCATGGCCCAGCGCCTGGTGCGGGCGAAAGGGAAGATCCGCGACGCCCGCATCCCCTACCGGGTACCGAGCGGCGCCGAGCTTCCTGAGCGTTTGAAGTCGGTGCTGGCCGTGGTCTACTTGGTCTTCAATGAGGGCTACGCTGCGAGTTCAGGGGCTGGGCTGGTGCGCGAACACCTCTGCCACGAGGCTGTTCGCCTTGGCCGGCTCATCATGGAACTCATGCCTGATGAGCCCGAAGCCAAAGGCCTGTTGGCCCTCATGCTTCTGCTCAATGCCCGCAGTGAGGCCCGGACGACTCCCGACGGCGGCCTGGTGCTCCTCGCCGACCAGGACCGCAGCGTCTGGGACAAGGACCAAACTGCGGAAGGGCAATTATTGGTGCGGCAATGCCTGAAGCGGAACCAGCCCGGACCGTACCAATTGCAAGCCGCCATCAACGCGGTCCACAGCGACGCCGCACAGCCCGCAAGCACGGACTGGCGGCAGATCCTGGCATTGTACGGACAGCTCCTGGCCATGGAGCCGACGCCGGTGGTCGCCTTGAACAGGGCCGTTGCCCTCGCGGAGGTGGAGGGACCCGCCTCGGGTCTTGCCGCCGTCGACGTCCTTGAACTGGGCAACTACTATCTTTTCCACGCAGTGCGGGCGGATCTGCTCCGGCGCCTGGGACGCAACAATGAAGCTGTCTCCGCCTACCGGGAAGCGCAGGAGCGCACGGACAACGACGCCGAGCGAGACTTCCTGGCGTCACGCATCCGGGCGCTCACCACCACTGGCCCCGGACCTGCAGCACCGACTTCAGACCATCCGCTCGGTCGGTGACGATCCCGTCCACGCCCATATCAAGCAACCTGGCCATCTCGGCCGGATCATTGACCGTCCAGACGTGAACCTGCAGCCCAAGCCGATGCGCCCGCCGCAGGAAACCGGGGGTCACAACGGCCAGGGGTCCGTAGCGGACCGGCACTTGGAGGGCATCGACGTCGTGCAGGATCTTCCGCAGCCAGCGCTCGGGAAGAAGCGGTCCCAAGAGGGTGAAGGCGGCGTTGCAGGCAACGCCAGCCGAGGACGCCGTGCGACGGCGGAGCAGGCGCAGGACGGCCCGACGCCGGCGATCTGAGAAGCTCGCAATCAGCACCCGGTCGTGGGCGTCAAGTTGTTCAATGACTCCAGCGAGGGGTTTGACGGTATGCCAATCCTTGACATCAATGTTCAGCCGCGCCTCGGGAAATTCCTTCAGGACATCGGCCAAGTGGGGAATTGCTTCGCGGCCACCGATCCGGGCCTTGGCGATCTCGGCGGCACTGAGACTGGAGATGGAGCCATGGGCATCCGTGACACGGTCAAGGGTGTCGTCGTGGAAAAGGAGCACCACGCCGTCGGCAGTGGCGCGGGCATCGGTTTCAAGATGCGTGAAGCCGAGCTCAAGCGCCGCCCTGAATGCCGCGGCCGAGTTCTCAAGGCCATCCGGCGAAAATCCGCGGTGCGCGAACGCAAGCGGAGCGGATTGTCCGTCCGGGCGGCTGAAGAAAGGCAAATTCGGGCTCACACGGGTAGCGTAACCCGGCTGCGCCTCCCGCGAGCCCGTCAGGATTCCTGCCGGACGATCTCCACGCCGTCGCCGCAGTGCACCAGCGTGCGGCCGCGGCCGCCGTCGAGGTTTACCCAGACCACGCTGTGGTCACTCGACACGGCGTCCACCTGGCCGGGGTTCTCAAACCCCGGCGCAAGCTTGACGCTCACGCGGTCTCCGCGGCGCAATTGCTTCCAATGTTCAGCCGGCACTGCGCGGCGAACGGGGGCCTCGGGCCACCCTGTCGTCTTTCTCTTGGCCATCATGTCCCCTGTGATCGGCATCGAATACGACAAGAGACTACGGGGAGTAGTTGAACGGCAGTTGGACTGAAGCTGTGTAATGGGTGAGCGGTCCCAACCAACTAGCAATCGTTGTCGTTTAGAGGCCTGAAAACGACGAAAATTGCGTGGGCCCACGCCGCCAGAGTTCCCTGGCCGTGGGGCCCCACTGGCGAGGGACCCTGCCTGAGCTTGCGAAGGCTGGGAGCCGGTGGGGACTTGCGAGGCGAGGGTGGCGGTGGGGACCAGTTGGGACCGCCGGCTGGGAGGTGGGCCTAGATGATGGCGGCGCGCAGTTGCTTCGCGGCCAGTGCGGGGTCGTCGGCACCGTAGATGGAACCGCCGACGACGGCGACATCCGCTCCGGCGCGCTGGACGGCTCCGATCGTGGACAGGTTCACGCCACCGGCCACCGAGAACGGCACGCGGGCTTCCTCACCGGCGCTCAGGAGCACATCCAGGTTGTAGCCCGGCTTTGCCTGCTCGTCGAGGCCGGCGTGGAACTCGATGAACTTGGCACCGAGGGCCCTGGCTTCCTTGGCACGGGTTACTTTGTCCGCAACACCGATTAGGTCAACCACGATGCCCTTGTTGTGGGCCTTGGCGGCCTTGACTGCACCCGCGATGGTGGAGTCGTCTGCGCCGCCAAGCACGGAGACCAAGTCTGCGCCCGCCTTGAAGGCGATGTCGGCTTCAAGTTCACCGGCATCCATGGTCTTGAGGTCGGCAAACACGACCTTGTCCGGGTGGGCATCCTTGATGGCCGTCACCGCGGACAGGCCTTCGCTTTTCACGAGGGGGGTGCCGAGCTCGATGATGTCCACGTATTCGGCGACCTTGCCGGCGATCTCGAGGGCGGCTTCGGTGGTGAGGACGTCGATAGCGACTTGCAGCTTCATGGAGGGATCTCTTTCTGTCGTTTGTTGTGGTGTTGGTGCGGTGAAAATCAGGGGCTATTCGAGGTTGGCGTGGCGGAGCCAGAGTTCCTCGGCCGGGGTTGCATCGTTGTCCCACAGGGCCTGGAAGACGGCTTCGGCAGCGAGGAAGAGCACCTGCTCGAACAGGCTGCCGGAGTATTGACGCGACAGCGTGGAACCGTGGTCTGTCTTCTGCGCCGCCGGAATGATGACGACGACGTCGGCCAGTTCCGCGAGCGGGGACGCGGCATTGGTGGTGTACACGGCGATCCTGGCGCCGGCTTTGGAGGCAGTCTCGGCGGCGCGCACGACGCCGGAGGTCGTCCCGGAGCCCGAGGCGAGCAAGAGGAGGTCGCCCGAGCGGATGGCCGGTGTGGTGGTGTCCCCCGCGATGTGCACGTCAAAGCCGAGGTGCATCAGCCGCATCGCAGCCATCCGCAGGACGAGGCCGCTGCGGCCGGCTCCTGCAACGAAGATCCGGCCGGTGGCCGAGGTCCCGGCAGTCTGGACTTCCGTGGCCAGGCTGGACAATTGCCGAAGGTCCACTTCAGCTGCCGTTTCCGCGATCTCGCTGCCCACGAGGGCCAGGCTTAGCTCGACATCCGGGCTTGGGTCGACGTCCGATACGGCCTGGACGGCCTCTGCGGTGGTGGTCATGCGTTGCCTCCTGCTCAGGTGAATGCTCCGTTTGAATCAATCCTTCAGGACTGAACGGGTAGGCGTAACGCTGAACAAGTGCGGTATTAGCTACCCGTTTGGGTAGTAGGCGGACGGCGCGAAGCGCTAAGGTGGCGGGATGACCTCAAGCCGATGGACCCTTCTCGAGGCAGTCGCTGAACTGGCCAACGCACCGCTCACGAACATCGCCGAGAGGCTCCGTGAAGCGACGCTTCCGTACGTAGGCAGCAGCGCGCTGGTGATCTTCACCGAAGATTGCACCGGCCGGCCCCAGAAGAAAGCCGGGGCAGAGGGCATCATCAGCCGCGTCTCCATTCCCGAGTTGGATCAACTGCGGACCCGGGTCACGGAAGGCGAGGTGTGGCACGGGGAAGCGGCCATCGCCGGCGAGCAACGGCCTGTTCTTGCATTGACGTCCGAGAGCAATGCGCTGCTGACCCTCACTGAGCCGGCCCTGCCCGAAGAACCGTTGGAGCGCGAGTCGGCCCTGCGGATGCTTGACTACCTATGGCAGCTCACAGCGCGGCGCATCCAGGAGAAGGTGGCGGACGCGCCGCCGTCGTACCTTTTGGAATCCCGCGCGGCGTCAGCCGAGCGGCTCCGCGTCACGGCCGAACTCGTGGACAGGCATTCGACCACCCTGGAGACACTTTTGGCGGCGTTGCGATCGAGCGCCCTGGACGATGCCACTGCCAGAAAAACCGTCACCGACCTGGCCGCTACCTCGCTGGTCAGTCTCCGGACGCTCAGCGACCGCACGACAGACCTCGTCGAAGAGCCGGTGGCCAAGGCGTTCGAACGGCTGCGGGAAGACCTGCGGCCGCTCATGCACTTCAGCGGGCTCGACATCCAGTTCATCGAGCCACCGGTCAACGGCCGTGCCTTGCCCGGCGAAGTTGCCCACGCCTCCAGGGCGATCGTGCGGGGACTGGTGCTGGCCATCGTGGAGCAGCCAGCGGTCAGGCGTGTGCGGGTGCAGTGGGACTGCGACGGCGTGAACCTCCTCATCAACGTGCGCGACGACGGCCTAGGCGAACTGACGTCGGATTCGCCCAACATTGCCCGGCTCAACAACAGGGTGGCAGCGCTGGACGGCCAAATGAACATCGAGGTCATGGCCGGCTGGGGAGCCGACGTGCAGGTGGTCCTGCCGCTGGACCCTCCATCAGCCCCGGCGGGCGATATCGGCGGATGGGGCCTGGCCGAGCGAGAAATGGAAGTTCTTCAACTGTTGGCGGCCGGGCAGCGCAACCGGGCCATCTCCGCCAAGCTGCACATCAGCGAAAACACCGTTAAATTCCATGTCAGGAATATCTTCAGGAAACTCGGCGTGGGTTCACGAACAGAGGCGATTGCCTTGGCGCACAGCCACGGACTGCGGGCGCCGAACTAGCCGTGCACGGCGGTCCGGTGCGGGGCCGACTAAACCCGCAGGGAAGCGAGCTTTGCCTCGAGGATCTGGGCCACGCCGTCGTCGTCGAAATGGGGCGCCTGCTGGCCGGCTGCGCTGATCGCCTCCGGATGGCCGCTGGCCATCGCGTACCCGTCGCCCGCCCAGCGCAGCATCTCGACGTCGTTGGGCATGTCACCGAATGCCACCACCTCGGCGGCCTCGATGCCTCGGGATGCCGCATATACGGCGAGTGTGACGGCTTTGTTGATACCGGGCGCCGACATTTCCAGGAGTGCGGTCCGCGGCGCCGAGTGGGTGGTCTCCACGAGATGCGCGACGGCGGGCTGCACCCTTGCGAGGAAATCATCCGGAGTGCCGCTGCGCGTTACGGCAAGGAACTTCACGACGGCGTCGTCCGCGGTCAGCGTTTCGTCCAGCCACGCGGGCGTGAACTCGGCCAGGAGCTCGCTGGTCTCGTTCTCGATGAACCCGGGCTCCAGGTGGAATCCCGTGAGTGTTTCGGCAGCGAACAAGACGTCGGGCCGGAGCTGCTTGATGATCCGGCGGGCCTCCAGTACAGAGGCGATGCTCAAGGCATTGGCCGAAATCAGCTTGTCAGCTTCAAGGTCCCACACCACTGCCCCGTTGGAGCAAATAACGATGCCGCTATGGCCGATCTGTTCGCGGAGGGGGTAGAGCCAGCGCGGTGGCCGACCCGTCACGAACACCACCTCGATGCCCGCGTCGCGGCAGGCATGGAATGCGCGGATGGTGCGGCTGCTGATCTTGCCGTCATGCCCAAGGATGGTGCCGTCAATGTCACTTGCTACGAGCCGCATTATGTCAGTCTACGTGGGCGGCGGTCGCCATCGACTTAGACCCTGGGGCTAGCTCCGCTCGAAATGGCCCGTGATGACGGCCCGAGCCAGCGTGTGAGAAGCCAGTGTGCGGACGAGCGCTTCCGTGGAGGCACCGGCATCGAGCCCCAGTTCAGCGGCGTCGACCGCGTGCACGGCCACGATGTACCGGTGCGGACCGTGCCCAGGCGGCGGCGCGGCACCCAGGTAACCGGGGAACCCGGCGTCGTTCTTGAGTTGAACCGCTCCGGCCGGCAAGTGCGCACCACCCGGACCGCCGGCACCGGCAGGCAACGAGTTCGTAGTGGCGGGGATGTTGACCACTGCCCAGTGCCAGTAGCCGCCCGCCCTCGGAGCATCGGGGTCGAAGACGGTGACGACGTAACCCTTGGTGCCCTCAGGGGCTCCGCTCCAGCCCAGCTGCGGGGATTCGTCCTTGCCGCCCGTCACGCCGAAGCGCTTGCTGGTCTGGGCCGGGCTGAGAGCGTCGCCGTCCTTCAGCGAGCCGCTGGTGACATCGAACGATGGGACTTGTGGAAGGTCGGCGTAGCTCATGGCTGCCTCTCGACGCTTGCGCCGGCTTCCGGGAGGCCCAAGGCGTTGAGTTCGGCACGCGTCGGCGGATTCGCGCCCGGCCGGGAGACCGTGATTGCCGCTGCGCGCGCGGCATGGCTGAGGAGTCCTTCGAGCACTTCGGCGGGCATGGCGTGCAGTTCGTCGCGGTTTTGGGCCCCTGCCAGCCCGTGGTCAACGATCCCGGAGAGCAGTGCGGCCATGAAGGAATCGCCCGCACCCACGGTATCCGCCACCTCTACCTTTGGGGCGTCCACCTGGGCCTCGCCCGCGGCTGTGACACCCCAGGGTCCGTCCGCGCCTCGCGTGACCACCACGACGGCGGGCCCCCCGCTGCCGCCGAGGCCCAGCCAGCGCCGGGCCGATTCCAAGACATCGACGCCCGGATAGAGCCACTCAAGGTCCTCGTCGGATGCCTTGACCACGTCGGCAAGCGCCACGAAACGCTCCACCTGGGCCCGCGCAAATTCTCGATCCTTGATGATGCTGGGCCGGCAGTTCGGATCGAAGCTAACAGTCGCATTCGGATGGGCATGCTCGACGGCGGCAAGGACATCCGCTGCGCCCGGCTCCAACATCGTGGCAATCGAGCCGGTATGCAGGAGCGAGGTCCCCTGAAGCATGAACGGCAAGCGCGCGGCGAGGCCGGGAAGCTCCCAGGCGAGGTCGAAGGTGTAGCTTGCAGCGCCGTCGTCGTCGATCAAGGCGGTGGCCACGCTGGTAGGGCTCTCGTCCGGCGGCAGCGGAACCATGACGGAACTGGAGCGCAAGTGGGCTGCGATCGAGTCGCCGTAAGCATCCTTGCCGAAGCGGCCGATGAACTGGACTGCGTGGTCCAGCCTGGCCAGGCCCACGGCAACGTTGAGCGGACTTCCGCCCACGTGGGCATCGATTCCCGAGGAACGCTGGACGACATCAACCAGCGCTTCACCTATGACTGTCAGCATGGGACAACTCTGCCACGCGGATGTGGTGTGCGTCTCTCGATGACAGCCGGTGACTTTGCCGGCAAACCGTCACGCGAGCAGCCGCTGCACCAACTCCCGGCACTTCTTGTACGCAACGGCCCTGGGATCGATCAGGTCGAAATGGTCGCCAGGCACCTTGAGGAACTGGGCCGCGCCCCCGGAAGCGGTGGCTGCGGCAACATAAGCCTCGGACTGGCTGCACGGGACATCCTCGTCCGATGCAGCATGGACCGCGAAGACCGGTACGGGGATGGGCAGCGACCTCATGGGGTCCGCATAGATATGCCGTTTGGGGTATCTTACCGAGTCGCCACCCATGAGGTTGTCGACGGCGCCGTTGCTCAGGTTGAGCCGCTCGGCGTCGGCAAGGTTCAGCAGGCCAGACTGGCTCACAACGCCGGTGAGCCGCACTGCCGCACCGTTGTCATGGCGATGGAGCTGGCGGTCGGCGTCCGGGGCGCCGATTTTGGAGAGTTTTTCCCGCCCGGCCGCCCAAACCGCGAGATGGCCGCCTGCGGAGTGTCCCAGTGCCACCACTTTGTTCAGATTAAGTTCATGTTTGCCGGCAATCTCGCCCAAGTGGTCGATCCCATCGAGGACATCTTCGAACGTATGCGGCCAGCCGCCACCGTTTCCGGCCCTCCGGTATTCAAGGTTCCAGGCGGCAATTCCATGTGCAGCGAGATCCCGGGCAATCGGCTCACCGAGTTCGGCGCCGTATTGGGAGCGCCAATAGCCTCCGTGGATCACCACCACCACTCCATCGGGTTTGTTGCGGTGTGGTTGTAGCGAATCGGGTACGAACAGCTCGCCCCATTGGCTGGAGTGCTGGCCGTAGTAGTACTTGTGCCGCTTCATCGTGTCCTCCTTTGTGCCGAGCCTATCGCGGAGGAGCGCCGCGGAGCGGGAACGATGGCCTGAGGATCCACGCGGAGCCTTCCTGTAGCCACTGCCCGAGCGTACCCTCAGGGGTGAAGCGCTACCCTCGCTTCACTCCCGCGTTTTTGCGGGAAATGCTTCTTTACCCGGACGTGATTTCAATGATCCGTCGTATCTCCGCGTCGGTTCTTGTGGCTTTGACCTTGAGCGTGCTGGCTGTGGCTGCGCCGGCTTCGGCGGCAAACCCGCCTGGAACTGGAAAGCCTAACCAGTCCTGCCAATCCCTCGAACCGAACACACCCGGCAATGCCGCCAACAGCCCAGGATCGCCATTCAACGAGCCGGGCATCAACAGCATCAACGGCGGAGTGGGTGGACAGAACTACTCCCCCACCTCCCAATACGATGTTGCATGCTTCCAGGTGGCGCACCGGTAGCGCCAGAGGGCCCGGCTCAGCTCCACTGTCGGACCTCCCCCGTAAGCTGGAGGCATGGCTAGCAATTGGGACAGCTTGGATCCTCAGCTGCGCGAATCAGTACAGGCGAACGTGGAGCTTTACGAACGCGTCCGGCCTGCCCTGAAACTTGTCACCCGCGATGTCCTGTTGACCTTGCGGGACATGCTCAAGAACAGCGAGTCCGTGCCCCTCTTCGTCACGGGACGCACCAAGACGGTCGAATCTTTCCGGGAGAAGATTTCCCGCACCGAGGTGCCCCTGGAGGGGGGTCCGCGGGTGCTGAAGTTCCCGGATCCCTTCCGGACCTTGAACGACATGGTGGGGCTGCGCGTCATCACCAAGCTCCCGGCCGAGAACGCCGCGGTTGCCAACTTGATCAAGCGCCAGCGCCAGCTTTTCGATTGCCGCGGAGACCTTGAGAAGGACATCGGCTCCATCGAGTCCGGCACCTACGGATATTCCAGCCGCCACCTCATCCTCCGCACCATCCAAAACGAGTCCGTGAAGGCCTACCAACAGGTCTTCAATCCGGACATTCCGCCCAATGGCAGCTACTTCTTCGAATGCCAGATACGTACGGTTTTTGCGCATGCCTGGAGCGAGATCGAACACGACATCCGCTTCAAGGCCGAGGATCCGCGCGCTTGGACACCGCATTTCGACCGCCAGTTCACTGCTACAGCCGCAATGCTGGAAACCGTGGAAAGCGCCTTCGCCGACCTCCACGAACGCTACGAGGAAGTCCGCGGCTACTGGGATCTCGACGGCGAAGGCTCCATGCCCCTCACGCCCAACCGGGTGCGTGACGTCTGGCGGACGCTGCTTCCCCACGTTGACCGTAAAGTTGATGACGACTGGGGTTGGGCTGCGGAGCTTCTCGCGGCCCACGGACTGAACAAGACCGTGGAACTCGCCGGTCTCCTCAGCGCCAACCGGATCACCGAGGTCCGCAAAGCCCTGGATCACCGTTACTCCCCTGGACCGGACCGCCTCCTGGATGACCTCCTGCTCTGGCAGTACGGCACTGAACACATCGACCTCACCGCCGAGGCGCCCGACGTCGTCCCCCACCCCCGGCGGGACAGCCTCCAGCGGCGTCTCAAGCAGATTGAGCGGTACCGCCTGACCAACAGCTAAGGACCCATGACACCCGAGCAGCTCCAGTCCCTCCGTTTCACACTGCGCTCTCCCCGCAGGCTCAAGACGGAAGCATTGGCCGGGTTGGTGGTGGCGCTTGCGCTCATTCCGGAGGCCATTGCGTTCTCCGTGATCGCCGGCGTGGATCCGCGCATCGGCCTCTTCGCGTCCTTCACGATGGGGGTCACCACGGCGATCGTGGGTGGCCGGCCGGCTATGATCTCGGCAGCCACCGGCGCCGTCGCCCTCGTGATCGCCCCCGTCATGAAGGATCACGGGCTGAACTACCTGATTGCCACGGTCATCCTGGCCGGGGTCTTCCAAATCGTCCTGGCGGTCCTGGGGGTCACGCGGCTCATGCGCTTCATTCCGCGCTCGGTGATGATCGGATTCGTGAATGCCTTGGCCATTCTGGTGTTCATGGCGCAGCTGCCTGAACTCATCGGCGTCCCCTGGATGGTGTACCCGATTGTGGCCGTCGGGCTGCTGATAGTGTTCGGCCTGCCCAAAATAACGACAGCGGTGCCCGCGCCTTTGGTGGCCGTCGTCGCCCTCACGATCGTCACGACGCTGGCCGGCGTCCGCGTCCCCACGGTGCACGACAAGGGCGAACTTCCCAATAGCCTTCCCGGTTTCTTTCTGCCCAACGTGCCTTTGACCTGGGAAACCTTCCAGACCATTGCCCCGTTCGCTTTGTCCATGGCGCTGGTTGGCCTCCTGGAGTCCCTCTTGACGGCCAAGCTCGTGGATGACATCACGGATACCCGCTCCAACAAGGCCCGGGTGTCCTGGGGCCAAGGCATCGCCAACATCGTCACCGGATTCCTGGGTGGCTTGGGCGGCTGCGCCGTGATTGGGCAGACCATGATCAACGTGAAGGGTTCGGGCGCCCGCAGCCGGCTCTCGACCTTCCTGGCCGGAGGGTTCCTGCTGGTCCTCGTGGTGGCGCTCGGGGACGTGGTGGGCATGATTCCCATGGCCGCTTTGGTGGCTGTGATGATCTTCGTTTCCCTCATCACCTTTGACTGGCATTCGATCCGGCCGGCGACCCTCAAGCGACTCCCGAAGTCCGAGACCGGCGTCATGCTCGTGACGGTGGCCGTGGTGGTGGCGACGCACAACCTGGCTATTGGGGTGGGAGCCGGTGTCGTCACGGCCATGGTGCTGTTTGCCCGCCGAGTGGCCCATTTCGCCACGCTGGAGCGGAGTGAACTTGAGCTCAACGGCCGGACCGTGGCGAGCTACACGGTGGATGGCGAGTTGTTCTTCGCTTCCTCCAACGATCTCTACACGCAGTTCGACTATGCGAAGGATTCCTCGGAGGGAATCGACCACGTGGTCATCGATCTTCACGCCTCGCACATCTGGGACGCTTCCACCGTTGCCGTATTGGATTCCGTGACCGAGAAATACCGCAGGCACGGCCGCGAGGTGGAGCTGGTTGGCCTCAACGCGGCGAGCGTCCGGATGCGCGAACGGCTTGCAGGCAAGCTCAACGCAGGCTAACGTCCACCGGCACACCCAACGATCGCGCCCCCAACTGATCCCCACCGCCACCCTAGCCTCGCAAGCTCGGCCAGGGAACCCTGGCGGCGTGGGCCCACGCATTTGTTGTCGTTACGAGCCCTCAAAACGACAACAAATGCGAGCTAGTTGGGCTGGGAAACGACGGTCATCTGACATATTGGCCCGATCCGGGTCACGGATTGGGCGCACGTTCAACCACAGTGCCACGATAGAACGATGCTTGAGGCAACAACCAACCCCGCAGAAGCCCCCGTCCTGAATCCGGCACTGGCCGCGGAAGCCAAAATCGCCAGGATCGCGGTCACGGTCTTTCCCGTCCTCGTGGTTCTCGCCGGAGTGGCCGGTTTCCTGCTTCCCGACGCCTTCAAACCACTGGCACCAAGCGTTCCGTTCTTGCTGGGCATCATCATGTTCTGCATGGGCCTGACCCTTACCCCTCCGGACTTCGCATCGGTGGCGAAGCGCCCTTGGGCTGTGGTTCTGGGCATCGTCGCCCACTACATCATCATGCCGGGTGCTGGTTGGCTGATCGCGGTCGCGCTCAACCTGGAACCCCAGCTGGCAGTGGGCTTGATCCTGGTGGGCTGCGCGCCGTCGGGCACGGCCTCCAACGTGATGGCTTTCCTGGCGAAGGGTGACGTTGCGCTGTCGGTGGCCGTCGCCTCCGTTTCCACCCTCATTGCCCCGATCGTGACCCCTTTGTTGGTGTTTTTCCTCGCGGGTTCCTTCCTGAACATCGATGCCGGCTCCATGGTCCTGGACATCGTCAAGACGGTCCTCCTCCCGGTCATCGGAGGGCTGGCGGCCCGACTCTTCCTCAAGAAGCTCGTGCGCAAGGTGCTGCCGGCACTTCCCTGGGCATCCGCCGTCGTGATCTCACTGATCGTCGCCGTGGTGGTGGCGGGTAGCGCCGGCAAGATCGTTGCCGCGGGCGGCATCGTCTTCCTCGCGGTGGTTCTCCACAATGGCTTCGGCCTCGGCCTGGGCTACCTGGCGGGCAAGCTGGGCCGCCTCGATGGCAAGGCACGCCGGGCCCTCGCATTCGAGGTGGGCATGCAGAATTCCGGTCTTGCCGCCACTCTTGCGACCGCGCACTTCACGCCCCTGGCAGCGTTGCCGTCGGCCGTATTCTCCCTGTGGCACAACGTTTCCGGTGCCATCGTCGCGGCCTGGCTGGCCCGGAAGCCGCTCAAGGAGGGCTGACAGCTACGGCGTCTTGAACTCCCAAGGCGCCGCCTTGGTGGTTCCCGCGCCGATGGTGCGTCCTGCGAGCCGGTCAAGGAGCAGTGTGATGGCTCCTTCGAGCGCTTCCGGTTCCGGAGTCCCGCCCGCGGATCCGGGGGCCAGGACATCGAACCCGGCAGGCTGCATCGTGTCCGAAATGATGACCTGGGCTACTCCGCGCCTGGCCAACTCCCCCACCGTGAGGTCAAGAAGGGTGCCGGGCGGGAGAGCCCCGATGATGGCGCCGTCGGCACCGCCGGAGAGCATGAACCGCCGCCACCCTTCGCCGATGAGGATCACGGGCAAGTAGCCGTGCTGAGGCAAAATGCGTGCGGCGGCCGTTGCCAAGGCCCGGTCCCACGGCCATTCCAAGTCTCCGATGGCGATCGCCACGAGGTCGGTCTTGCCGCGGCGCATTCCGCGGGCCGCTTGGTTTGGTACGTAACCCAGTTCCTTGGCCGCGGCCTGGACGCGCTCTTGTGTTGCTTCGCTGATGCGGGTGGTGCCACCGAGGCGCCCGGACAAGACGTAGGACACGGTGGTGAGGGAAACGCCGGCGCTCTTGGCGACGTCCCGGATGGTCGGCTTCGCTCCAAGTCCCATGGCCTAGCGCTTTCCTTTCTTGCGGGAGCCCTTGCCCCGGCCCTTGTCCGGGTTCGGGGCATAGCGCTGAGCGACTGCCGGCTTTTTCGCGCCGGTGCCGCGGCGGTCCGGCTTGGGTGCCTTCTTGGGCTTCTCCTGCTGCGCCGAAGGCTGCCTCGAGCTCTGGGCGGTTCGCCCCCGGACGATGCCAATGAATTCCTCGATGACCTCGCTTGAGGAGTCGCTCGGCCAGGCCAGGGCGATCTGCGTCCCTTCGGCCCCGGTCAGGCGCCGCGCTACCGTGTCCTTGACGTTGAAATGCCGGGCCACCGACATCGGTAGGATCACGAGACCGGCGCCCGAGGCCACCACCTGCATGGCCATCTCCGGCCCGCCCATCGCGGCGACATCCAGGAAGTTCTCCTCCGCGAGGTCCTCCAACGCCACCTCTTCGAACACCGAGATTTCGTGGCCCTTCGGGGCCACCACCACAGCCTGCTCTTCGTAGAGCGGGATGACGTGGAGTCCGTCGCGATCCACCGGCAGGCGGACAAAGCTGAGCTCCGCGGAACCGTCGCGCAGGACCTCTAGCTGCGCACCGTCGTCGGACATGAACGAGTGCAGCGGAACGTCGGGCATGCGCTCTTCCCAGCGCCGGATCCATTTCCCGGGCGTCACGCCGGCGACGTAGGCGAAAGTCAGCCCCTGGGGGCCGCTTGTTTCGGCGTCGGAGGCGTCGGGGACGCCGACGGCGGGCAGGGATTCTTGATCGGATGGCACCAGTTCACAGTACCGCGCGGGCGGCAGCCAACGCAGCGCCCGCGCAAGCTACGCCGCGTACACCTGGACCGCCGTGGCCTTCACCACGAAGAAGACGCGCGAGCCAGGCTCCAGTCCCAGCTCGGCGGACGCAGAGGGCGTGATGTCCGCCGCCAGATCGCCGGCCCGGACCCTGATATGGTCCCCATGCGGTTCAAGATCAGTGATCGCAACCGGGAACGAGTTGCGCGGGCTGCCGTGGGCGGCGTCCAGGAAGATGGAAACGGCCGACGGCGGGAAAGCGGCGACGCCGGGCTCGCCCGGTTCCGCTTCGTCGTCGAGGTGTCCCGCGACATGAAGATCGGGAAGCTCCGCGGTGGCGAGCGTCCTGAGTCCGTCCTCCGTGACGGTGCCGGACATGAGGTTCACTCCGGCCAGACCAGCGGCGAACTGGCTTCGTGGACGTCGGAAGACCTCGCGGGTGGCGCCTTCTTCCACAATCCTGCCCTTGTCCATGACGATTACGCGGTCCGCGAGCATGAGCGCATCCAGGACGTCGTGGGTAATGATCAGGGCCCGACGCCCGGACAGGACGCGTTTCAGGAGCCGGCGCAAGTGCGGAGCGGCGTGGATGTCCAGGGCGGACATGGGTTCGTCAAGGAGCAGCAATTCGGGACTGGCCGCCAACGCGCGGGCCACCGCAACACGCTGGGCTTGTCCCCCGGACAGCTGCCCGGGCTTCCTCCCGGCGAACTCCATGACGTCGACTTCGGCAAGCCAGTACCGCGCGGTTTCGCGTGATTCCGCCCGGGAAGCGCCTGCAATGCGCGGGCCGAAAGCCACGTTGTCGAGGACGCTCAGGTGCGGGAAAAGCAACGGTTCCTGGGCCAACAGTGCCGTACCGCGAAGGTGTGGAGGGGTCCATACCCTGCTGCCGCCGTCGAGGTCGAAAAGAACCTGGTCGCCTAGGCGGGCACAGCCGGCATCCGGCCGCACGAGTCCCGCCGCGACGGACAGAAGCGTCGACTTTCCGGCCCCGTTGGGGCCGAGGATCGCCACGGTTTCCGCTTGCCCAACGCTCAATGACACGTCGAGGTTTCGGGCCCGAACGGTGGCGTCGATGTGGAAACTCACGCGGCGGCCTCCGCGGGAATGTCTGCGCGGTGGGGACGCCGGTAAGACAGTCCGACGACGATCACCGCCACGGCGACAAGCACGAGTGAAAGGGCGACGGCGGCGTCCGCGTCGGTCTCGCGCTGCAGGTAGATTTCGAGAGGCAATGTCCGAGTGACACCTTGCAGGCTCCCCGCGAAAGTCAGCGTGGCCCCGAACTCGCCCAGGCTGCGGGCAAAGGACAATACCGCCCCCGACGCAAGACCGGGAAGGACCATGGGTACGGTCACCCGGCGCAGGATGGTGGTGGGGCGGGCGCCGAGCGTCGCGGCAACGGCTTCGTATCGGTTGCCGGCCGTCCGCAAGGCACCCTCGAGGCTCACCACCAGGAACGGCAAGGCGACGAACGTCTGGGCCAGGACCACCGCCGTCGTCGAAAAGGCGATCTGGATGCCCGCGAGCTCAAGGCTCTTGCCCAAGAGACCCTGCCGCCCGAACGTGTAGAGCAGCGCAATACCGCCCACTACCGGCGGCAACACCAGGGGCAGGAGGACGAAGGCACGGAGGAGCCGCTGCCCGCGGAAGGGCCGGCGGGCAAGGACAAGTGCCAAGGGGATTCCGAAAACGACGCAGAGCGCGGTGCTCGCTGCTGAAGTGCGGAGGCTGAGGCCCAACGCCGTGAGCGAGGATTCGGAGGTCACTAGCGGGATGAATTGCGCCCAATTGACCTTTGCGACCATGGCGGCCAGCGGCAACAGGACGAACAAGCCGCCCACTACCGCAAGGCCATACACCCACCGTGGAATCCCGCTGAAGTTCATCTGCGCCTACGGTACGCCGGGGCTTGCGTCACCAGGACTTTCCGGGCGCCCCCGGCGACTCGTATGTGCGGCATGGATTCATCCTAGAACAGCGGCTGTGCCACTTCGCTGCGGGGGCGGATACCCTTGAACCATGACCTCTGCAAACTCCCAGTCCATGAAGCCGGCCACCGTTGCCAAGAAACTTGGCATCTACCTGCCTGCAACACCCCAGGAGTTCCAGGATTCGGAAATCACCCGCGCCGATTTCGCCGAGCTCCAGGCCAACGCCCCGGAGTGGCTCGCCGAGCTCCGCCGGACGGGTCCGCACCCGCGTCCCGTGGTGGCACAGAAGCTGAATGTCTCCATCAGCGGCCTCGCCCGCGGCGGAATCACCGAGCCCCTGACGACGGCGGAAATCACCGAACTGCTGGCAGCTCCCCCGCAGTGGCTCGTCGTCGAGCGCGCCACGCACGCAGCCGTGCGCTCCGAGGCAAAGCGCATCAAGGAAGAAGCTGCCAAAAAAGAAGCCACGAAGGACGCCAAGACGAACGCCGCTGCCAAGCGGGACGCGCCCAAGGCATCCAAGCGGGACCACGCTTAAGCTCCAGCCCACTTCAGCAGCAAGGCAGGGCACCCGGGCCAGGGTGCCCTGCCTTGCTGCCCTTAAGCCCGATTCGGGCTCTCGCCTCCGGGCCTTCCTCGGCGCATACTGATTTCAAAGGGGTGCGCATTCGCGTGGAGGTGGTCCGATTGCCCGCCACAACTGGAATCCAGCTGACGGTCTGGGAGATCGGGCTGTGGGCGGTCTTGCTCACGTGCGCGGTGGCCTTCACCGTCAACACCGTCCGGAAAGCGGTCATCCACGCAGCCCCCGACGGCGGCCGCCTCGCCTTGCAGGCGCCCCTCGGCCAACGCGATCGGGAACCCGTCAAAGAGCCGGACGCCACCTTCTGGAACATCTTCGCCGGACTCGTGGTGATTGTCCCCGCAGTCGTCATCCCCGCGTTGGGCTCGCCCGCCGTCGGGCTCTTGATGCTCTTCCTCGCCATGGGTGCCGCTGCCACCGCCTTTGCTGTCGGCCGGAAACTGGAGCAGAAGCGTCAAAATCGGAGCGGTTTCACGGAAGCGGCAGCCCGTCACGACGCCCTCTTGGCCCGCTGGCAACGGTATGAGCTGGATCCCGCCAAGGGCATCGACTTCCCCGGCATGAGCGATGTCAACGTTCCGCAAACCGCCGCGTTGGTCCGTGCGCTGCAGGAAGCCCAACGCTGCCGCCTCACCGCGGGGACGGACTATGCCCGCGCCGTCGAGCGGTTGGATGTGGCGATGGCCGAAGCCGAAGCGGCGGCGGGCGTTTCCGCACCGTAACTGGCTGGCGTCGAGTGCCCGCTGCCTACGGAATTGCCCCGATGTGCACCAGGAGTTCGTGCTCGGCACCGTCGAGGTAGCGGCGCAACTCGGCTGCGGCCTCTTCCCGCTGTCCGTTGCGGATCTGGGCAACCAAGGCGGCGTTCCGTTCCACATAATGCCCGTGGAAGTCGGGAGTGGTGGCCATTGCGTGGAAGACCAATCGCATCTCGGCCAGCACTTTCTCCATCAATGCGTCCAGGGAGGCGCTTCCGGACAGCGACACCAAGGCCTTGTGCAACTCCTGGTTGGCGTCCGCCATGCCGGCCACCGATCCCTCGGCAAGGGCGGCCCGGGCCTTGTCCACGATCACGTCCATAGCGTCGAGGGCTCCGGCCGGGACATCGCCCCACAACACGGCCGCCGGCTCAATCAGGCGGCGCACCCGGTAGATTTCGCGGACGTCGTCGGCTCCCGGGGCGGCTACGAACACGCCGCGGTTGGGGATGCGCTGGACCACGGATTCACCGGCCAGCACCGTAAAGGCCTCCCGCAGGGTGTTCCGGGAAACGCCGAGCGCCTCGGACAGGGCTTGCTCGGAGAGCTTCGTGCCGGGCGGCAACAGGCCGTCGGAGATGCGCTGGCGAAGCTGGGCGGCAACCCAAGCCCCGGTATGGGCGTGGGTGGCGTGGCCGGCGTCGGCGATTCCTTGAAGCGCAGCGTTCATGGGCATGCCCCAAATCTACCGAACGGCGACCGTGCGAACCTCAGCCGATGCTCGCGAGCACTTCTCCGCGCCCGACGGCGGTGCCCGGCTCGTGCGGACCGCGCGCCACGGTGCCGGAACGGTGGGCCGGGACGGTGGTTTCCATCTTCATGGCTTCCAACACTGCCACGGGCTGTCCGACTTCCACTGCCGCACCGTCCTCAACCAGCCACTTCACCAGCGAGCCGGACATCGGCGAGGCGAGCCCGGCGTCGTCGGCCGCAACAGGCGCAGCGGTAGCAGCCGCCGAACCGCCACCGCCGCTCATCAGCGCTTCGAACAAGCGGAGGGGGAGCCCAAGCTGCATCGCCTTGCCGTCCAGCTCCACCGTGAACGTGCTGCGTTCGGAGCCGGGGACCACGCGGGCGATTTCCGGGGAGGCGGCCAGCTCCTCGGCGAACTCGGTCTCGATCCACGTGGTGTACACGCCGAGCTTGTCCTCCGAGGTGAAGGCCTCGTGGCGGACCACGGCCCGATGGAAGGGAAGCACGGTGGGCAAACCCTTGATCTGCATCTCATCCAGGGCAACCCGGGCGCGGCGCAGGGCCTGCTGCCGGTCCTCGCCCCGGACAATCAGCTTGGCCAGGAGGGAGTCATATTCCCCGGGAACCACCGAGCCGGAGCGAACTCCCGAGTCCACGCGGATGCCCGGACCGGTGGGCGCTTCGAAGACTTCCACGGTACCGGGGCCGGGAAGGAAGCCGCGTGCCGGATCTTCGGCGTTGAGGCGGAACTCGAAGGCGTGTCCTGTGGGCTCAGGGTCCTCGGTCAGGGAGAGGATGCCGCCTGCGGCGATCCGAAACTGTTCGCGGACCAGGTCCACCCCGGAGGTTTCTTCGGTGACGGGATGCTCTACCTGCAGGCGCGTGTTGACCTCGAGGAAGGAGATGGTGCCATCCACGGCCACGAGGTATTCCACGGTTCCGGCGCCGTAGTATCCCGCCTCACGGCAAATGGCTTTGGCCGATTCGTGGATAAGCGTGCGCTGTTCAGGGCTCAGGAAGGGTGCGGGCGCCTCTTCCACGAGCTTCTGGTTGCGACGCTGCAGGGAGCAATCACGGGTTCCGAGGACCACCACGTTGCCGTGCATATCGGCCAGGATCTGCGCCTCAACGTGCCGCGGTTGGTCCAGGAAGCGTTCCACGAAGCATTCGTCACGTCCGAAGGCCGCCTTGGATTCACGCACGGCGGATTCGAAGGAGTCCTCGATGTCTTCCAGGCGCCGCGCAATCTTGAGCCCGCGGCCTCCCCCGCCAAAAGCAGCTTTGATGGCCACGGGCATGCCGTGTTCCAAGGCGAAGGCAAGTACTTCAGCGGCGTTGGCCACAGGACCGTCGCTGCCCGGCACAAGCGGAGCCCCTGCGCGGACGGCGATCTCGCGGGCCGTCACTTTATTGCCCAACTCCCGGATCGACTGCGGCGCGGGGCCGATCCACGTGAGGCCGGCGTCAATGACGGCCTGCGCGAAGTCGGCGTTCTCGGACAAGAATCCATATCCGGGATGCACGGCGTCGGCACCGGCACGGCGGGCGACGTCGATCAGCTTGGCGATGTCCAAGTACGTCTCGGCGCCGGTGGAACCGCGCAGCGCGTAGGCCTCGTCGGCGAACCGCACGTGGAGGGCATCGGCGTCGGGGTCCGAGTACACGGCAACAGACTGCAAGCCCTCGTCTGAGCAGGCGCGGGCAATCCGCACGGCGATCTCGCCGCGGTTGGCGATCAGGACCTTTTTCATGGCTGGGTTCCTTCGGAGACAGCGCCGGCAACGGCAGGTTCAAGTGGTTCAAGGGTTGCGGGGTCCACGATCGTGAACCGCACGGTATGGCCGGGCGGCAATTGCGCCGCCGTCGGCAGGTCTTCGGGTACGACGACGGCAATCACCGGATACCCGCCGGTCACCGGGTGGTCGGCCAGGAAGAGGACCGGGTGTCCGCTGGGGGGAACTTGGAGGGCGCCGGCAACCGTACCTTCACTCGGGAGCTCGCCGGCGCCGCGGTCGGGGTTCCGTTCGAGCGGACGGTTGCTTCCCGGCCTGAGCCGGACACCGATCCTGTTGGACTGTTCGGTGGTGAGCCAGTCCTCCTGCGTGAGCGCCTCCAGGGCCCGGGAATCAAACCAGTCGTCCCGCGGGCCCAAGGTGATCCGCAGCTCCGAAGAGACCGCTCCTAGCCGGAGCGTGGATTCCTCGGAGGCGCCGACCATCTGGAAAAGCGGCGCTCTTCCCACGGGGAGGCTGGTCCCGGCCGACAGTGGCGCGGGACCGATTCCGGACATCGAGTCGCTTGAGCGGCTGCCGAGCACCGGATCAACATCAATCCCGCCGCGGACGGCAAGGTAGCTGCGGGCCCCGAGGGTCGGATCGCCCAGGCTGAGGGATTCGCCGTCCAGGAGAGCGAAGGGCGCGCACATCGCGGCGCGGCGGGCCGGCGCCCCGGAGGCATCGCGGATTTCCATGGGGACCACCGCCCCGGCAACCGCGAGTACCTGGTCGCCGGCGGCCCGGACCGTGAGTCCGCCAAGCACCGTTTCCACAACCGCGGTACCGGGTTCGTTGCCCACCAGGCGATTGGCCTGACGCATCGATTGCTGGTCCACGGCGCCCGCCGCTGAGACTCCCAAGTCCCCCAGTCCAGGGCGGCCGAGGTCCTGGACCAGCGATTGCGGTCCGGGTGAGTCCACCACGAGGGCGGGTCCGGTGAATTCGCGGGCGGCATGTGGTGCCGGAGTCAACGCGATGGCCTCGCGGACAGCGACATACCGGACCCTATCTCCTGGGCGGACAAGCGCCGGCGACTCCCGCTCGAGATCCCAGAGGACCGCCGTCGTACGTCCGATCAGCTGCCAGCCGCCCGGGGATTGCCGCGGGTAGACGGCGGAGAACGTTCCGCCGAGCGCCACGGAACCGGCGGGAACGGAGGTCCGGGGCGAGTTGCGACGCGGAACATCGAGGCTGCGGTTCTCGCCGAGCAAGTACGTGAAGCCCGGGGCGAAGCCGCCGAAAGCCGCGGTCCAGAGCTGGCCCGTGTGCGCGGCCACCACGCCGTCCCGGCCCAGACCGGTGAGCACGCCCACCTCGGTGAGGTCCTCGCCGTCGTACACCACTTCGATAGTGACGTCGCGGGAACTGTCGAGCGGCACCGCGCCTCGATCAACATGCCCGACGGCGGCGCGCGCCGCGAGTGCCTCGGCATGCGTGCCGAACTTAATCAGTACGGTGGCTGCCGCGGCGACCGCATCGAGCTGGCCGGGCAGGGGCTCGGCAAGCAGCCGGGAATGAAACGCCAGCACGGAAGGGAGATCGGAAAGCTCCACCAGGAGGGCACGCGAGCCGGACCAGCGTAGTCCCGTGAGGCTCACGCGAAGCTCCGCACGGTCACGCCGGCGGCTTCGAGCCCCGCGCGGACGGCGGCTGCCATGGCCACGGCGCCGGGAGTGTCTCCGTGGACGCAGATGCTTTCTGCATGGACGTCCAGGATGGAACCGTCGCGGGCCACGATTTTGCCCTCCGTTGCCAGGCGGACCATGTTTTCCGTGATGGCGGCGTGATCGTGGAGCACGGCACCTTCTTCGCGGCGCGATACGAGGGTGCCGTCCGCGTTATAGGCGCGGTCGGCGAACGCCTCGGCTACTCCCCGGAGCCCCCTCGCTTCCGCCTTGGCGAGAGCGACGGAGCCCGGCAGGAGAAGGAGCGGGAGTCCGGGACTGAAGGCATGGACGGCGTCGGCCACTGCCTGGGCGTGGACCTCGTGGTGGACGATCGTGTTGTAGAGGGCACCGTGCGGCTTGACGTACTTGATCTCGGAACCGGCAGCACGGGCCAGGGCTTGGAGTGCGCCGAGTTGGTAGAGAACGTCGTCGGCGAGTTCCGATGCGGAGCAGTCGAGGAACCGGCGGCCGAAACCCGCGAGGTCCCGATAGCCCACGTGGGCGCCAATGGTCACTCCGGCGGCTGCGGCGTCCCGGCAGGTGCGGGCGATGGTGCTGGGATCTCCGGCGTGGAATCCGCAGGCCACGTTGGCACTCGACACGTAGCGGAAGACTGCGGCGTCGTCCCCCATGGTCCAGTTGCCGAACGATTCTCCGACGTCGCTGTTGAGGTCAATAAAAGGCATTGTGATCCCCGTCTCAGGTTGAATACCTCACCATCATGCCTGAAATGCCAAGATTGTTCAACAATCTTGGTTGCGGGGCCAACTGCCCGGGTTCCACACGTGAGGTCTCGACCCTTTCAGCGAGCGAAAGGGACGAGACCTCACTTTTGGATTAGTACCTGTTCCTAGGCCACCGGTACCGCAGCGACGCGGCTGTTGGCGGCGACGATCCTGGCAGCAGTTGCCTGGCCCATCCGGACCGCTCCGTCCACGTGCTGGTAGCCTTCAGCGGCCAGATCGGAGGAGGACCAGAAGATGGGTCCAACGTTGGCGTGCTGGTCCTTGCCGTAGCGGTGTAAACCACCCAGGTCGTAGCTGGCCGCGTAGGCTCCGCGGGTCCATTCCTCGGAACCCCAGTCGGATTCGTAGTAGACCTCGGCATCCAGGGCCTTGTCGCCCAGGAAGCTCGCGATGGACTCAAGGACCTTCTTCTTGCGGTCCTCGGCGCTGAGCTCGAAGACGGCGTCTGCTTTTTCGTCCGAGATGAAGCCCACCAGGGTTCCGCGGGTGTCTCCGTGGTTGGTGTTGTCGTAGACCTCCTGGACCAGGGCGTCGGCGCCGAAGCCCGTGCCGGACAGGCCGTCTTCGCGCCAGAACGGCGTGCTGTAGACAGCGTGGACCTTGATGACCAGGCCCAGGGACTGGTGCTGGTGCATCTGGTGTTGGCGGCGCGGCAGCGGCGGGTTGTAGGAAACGCGGGAGTACAGGTTCGGCGGGACTGCCATGATCACGAATCGCGCATTGACGCTTGCGCGCTCGGACTCAACAGTGACGCGGTGGCCTTCACCCGCCGGCTCCCAATTGATGGTGCGGACCGGGCTGTTAAGTACGACGTCGTCGCCCAGTTCCGCGGCGATCAGCAGGGAGACCTGCTGCATGCCGCCGATAACCCGCTTGTCCAGGATGAAGTCTTCGTCCGTCAGGTTGGAGAACGAACCTGCGGAAGCCGCCATCAGGACCGCTTGCAGCGCGGAGAAGGCATGGGCCGGCTTGGTGAGCATGCCTCCGGCGATGAAGAGGCCGATATTATTGCAGGCTTCCTCGTCCGTGGAGTTCTGGCGCAGCCAGTGGTGGAAGGAAATGGTGTCCAGTTCGCGGGCTTTGGGGTGGGCCCAGGGTTCCTCAGGGCCGATCTCGGCGGCGAGGCCATCCAGGATGGCGGTGAGCTTGTCCATCTCGGCTGCGGTGGTTTCGCTCACCGGGAAGGAAGCCCCGGTGTAACGGGTGCGGCTGCCGTCCGGCGCCAGGTAGACAGACTCGCCGTCGCGGTAGCGCGCGTACATCTTCAAGCCCAGTTCGTCCAGGAGCCCCATCAGGGCGGTCTGGTCAGGGGACACCCATTGTCCGCCGATTTCCAGCATGGCCCCGTCAATGGTGTCGGTCCACGTACGGCCACCGACGCGGTCGCGCGCTTCGAGCACGGCAACGCTGAGTCCGGCCTTCTTCAATTCGCGGGCGGCCGTCAACCCCGACGGACCGGCACCGACAATTACGACGTCGCGATCAAGATTCAACATGATGTCCTTTCTGTGGCCGTCCCCGTTGGCTGACCAATAAATGAATGACGTTCATTTATCTCAACTGTAGCTGCCTTGGCCCCGGCTGTGAAGACCCAAATGGAATAATGCTGAGGACACAGCCTCCAGAAAGGTCAGCGATGCCTGAACCCACCCCCGCTCCCGGCGAGACCAAAGCGCGCCGCAGGGCAGGCCGGCCGATGGCGGCGGTCCTGGACCAGGACGGCATCACTGCGGCGGCGCTGGAACTGATCAGCAAGAAGGGCTACGACGGCCTCACCATGGCGGCCCTCGCCCGCTCCCTGGGTGTCGCGCCGTCGGCCCTTTACAACCACGTGTCCTCCAAGGACGAAGTCCTCAAGCTCGTGGAAGAGGACCTGATGTCCAAGGTCGACTTCGGCGGTTTCAGCACGCTTCCCTGGGAGGAAGCCGTCCGGCAATGGGCATATTCCTACCGCGGTATCTTCGCGAGGCACACCCCGCTGATCTCGGTGATCGCGGTCCTGCCCGTGACGGACGCCCCGCAGACGCTCGCCATGTACGAAGCTGTGACGGAGGGATTCCTCCGCGCGGGTTTCCCGGAGAAGCAGATCATCCCGAGCATCGTGGCCCTCGAGGCCTATATCTTCGGCGCCGCTTTCGACGCTAACGCGCCGGCGGACATTTTCGATTCCGGCCGCTTGGCCGACTCCACGCCGCACTTCACCTCAGCTGTCCGCAGCCTGGGACCCGAGCGGAACAACTACCCGTCCGACCTCGCGTTCAGCATGGGCCTGGATGCGCTGATCACCGGGCTTGGGGCGCTCCGGGCGTAGCCCAACTAGCTCGCAGTTGTTGTCGTTATGGGCCCCCAAAACGACAACAACTGCGAGTCAGTTGGGAGTTCGGTGAGTTAAACAAAGGAACCCCGGTCAGAGACCGGGGTTCCTTTGAATTGCGTGCGCGAGGGGGGATTTGAACCCCCACACCCTTTCGGATACTGGCACCTGAAGCCAGCGCGTCTGCCGTTCCGCCACTCGCGCGCAACTTTCTTTCGCCCGGGCCGTACCAGGTTTCCCCGGCCTCACCCCTGCGAAAGCAGCGAGATCAAGCATAACGGACAACCTGTTGAAAACGCCAATCGACCCGGGACGGGGCCGTAAAACCCTGGGACGCCACGGATTGCCGGTCCCCCACATGATGCGGAAATCACGCGAGAAGCATCCCGGAATGATGCAGCCCGGCGAACTTTTCCGGCGTTCCGGCCGTTGTGGAATAAGGCCATTCACAGTCTTGCCCAGTAGTATCGGGGTTGAAGACAGGCTTCCTGCGTGCGCTCCGGCCACTGCGGGGATTCGTCTTGGCTACTGATACTGCCGGGTCAACGAAGCGGAAGGAGAAGGACCATGGGCTTGCTTGACAGGGTTGAGCGTGGCATCGAAAAGGCCGTC
This sequence comes from Arthrobacter sp. 01T428, assembly GCF_056398685.1. Lineage (NCBI taxonomy): Bacteria > Bacillati > Actinomycetota > Actinomycetes > Micrococcales > Micrococcaceae > Arthrobacter > Arthrobacter sp. 01T428. Next base: position 63,516 of record NZ_JBFTPW010000005.1, read on the forward strand.
CGAGGCGTCTTCTCCACCGGGTCGCGGGCGCGGGTGGAGCCGGTGGAAATCGCCAGCAAGCTTCGCCGTGAACTGGACAACAAGTCCATCACCATTTCAGCCGGCCGAACATTGGCACCCAACGTTTTCGACGTTCTCTTGAGCGATGAAGACTTCGCGCGCGCCCAGGACTGGGGAACTCCCCTGGCCGAAGAATTGTGCGACGTCGTCATCCAGCACGTGCGCAGCCAAGGTTACATTCTGCAGGGTCCCGTACGGATCTCCTTCCGTCACGACGATGCCCAGCGCGAAGGCCATTTCGAGATCACGTCCCGCACCGAGAAATCCGGCGGGGCTGCCGCGCCCGTTGCTCCCCGGCCCGTTGTGCCCGCCGCTCCGAGCCGCGAGCCCACACGGCTCCAGCCTGTCCTGGACATCGGCGGACAACGCTATTCCCTCAACGCGCCTTCCATCGTGCTGGGCAGGTCATCCGAAGCCGACATCCTGGTGGACGATACCGGCGTCTCCCGCAAGCACTTGGAAATCCAGACGGCAGACGGAGTCATCCGCGCCGTCGACCTCGGTTCCACCAACGGAAGTTACGTCAACGGCCATAAAGTGGACGGCAGTGTAGAACTTACTGACGGATCCACCATCACCATGGGACGGACCAAGATCATCTTCAGACTTCTCCCCCAGCCCTCTGGTGGGCGCCCGTGAGCGACATCAGCGAACTGACCATCACCGCACTCCGCTTCGGCTTCCTGCTGTTGCTCTGGATACTGATCTTCAGCATCGTCTCGACCATGCGTCGCGATCTCGTGATCGGCCGCAAGGCAGCCATGGGAACTCCGACGGCGCGCGAAGTACGCAAGCATCCGGAGCTCGCCCCGGCGCCGCCCCAGCCCGTGAAGCAGCAGGCGCACCAGCTCGTCGTCGTCGAGGGCCCGCTCAAGGGCACCACGCTTCCTTTGGCCGCGAGCCCCATTCTGCTGGGCCGCGCACAAGAGGCCACCTTGGTCCTCGAGGATGATTATGCTTCGGGCAGGCACGCGCGCTTGTTCCCCCAGGGCAGCCGATGGTTCATCGAAGATCTTGGCTCCACCAACGGCACCTACCTCGCCGATCAGCAACTGACCCGAGCCCTGCCGGTGGAGCTTGGCGTCCCCGTGAGGATCGGCAAGACGGTCATCGAATTGAGGGCGTAGCCCATGGCTTCCCCCCAGCCTTCCGAAGGCAAGGCGCTGCCTCCGGAGCTCCCCCTCATCATGCGTTACGCGGCGCGGTCCGACGTCGGGCGTGTCCGCTCGAAGAATGACGACTCCGCATATGCCGGCCGGCATCTTGCCGTCGTCGCGGACGGCATGGGCGGGCACGCGGGCGGGGACGTCGCCTCGGCATCCACCGTGCTGGACATGATCCACCTCGATCACGATTCCTACCCGGACGGCGCGGAAACAGTCCTCGCGGACGAAATCCAGACTGCCAATTCCCTCCTCTCCGAACTCGTCCACGTAGACCCGAAGCTCGCGGGCATGGGCACCACGGTCACCGCCCTGCTGCTCGAAGGCAGGCGGCTGCACTTCGCGCACATCGGCGATTCCCGCGCCTACCGCCTGCGCAATGGCAAATTCGAGCAAATCAGCGTGGACCACACTTTCGTGCAGAGGCTGATCGACGAAGGCCGGCTGCGCCCCGAGGAAGCCGAAACCCACCCGCACAAGAACGTCCTCATGCGCGTCCTGGGCGACGTGGACGCCAGCCCCGAGCTGGACCTCGACGAGCTCGACGTCGAACCGGGCGAACGCTGGCTCCTCTGCTCCGACGGCCTGAACTACGTCCAAGGCGCAGTCGTGGAGCAAGTAGTCCGCGAAACCAAGGACCTCGCCGAATGCGCCGAGCTCCTTATTGAGCTCACGCTCGCCAACGGGGCTCCGGACAATGTCACCGTGGTGCTGTTGGAAATCGTGGAAGAGACCGGCGATAACCTCAGCACGGCCGCCGTCGACGTCGTCCCGGAAGCTCAGACGCCGCCGAAAGCGGCCGATCCCGCGAAGTCCGCACCGAGCAAGGACAGCGCGCACGGCAGCGATGCGGCGGCCCCGGCCAAAAAGTCCGGAGCCAACAGCCCCGCGGCCGACGGGGTCACGCCGGCCGTAGCCCCGCCGGAAACAACGTCCGACGCCGGGCCATCCGCCGCCGCGGAGCCCGCAGCGCCGGGTCCTGTAGCGGGTTCCGCAAAACCTGCCGGGACCACCGAGCCTCCGACGGCGACAGACCCGCACCTAGGCGAGCACCTGTCGGCGGAGATCCTCCGCGAAGAGCTCGCAAGCCGTCCGCACGAGCTGGTCGGGGCTGCCGCGACCGCGGCCGATACGGGTTCGATCCCGACCATAGCCGGACGCAGCGTTGCACGCCGGGCTGCCACGGTGCTGACCCACAAGGCCGAACAGGACCGCCAGGATCCGCAACCGCTTGTCGCCCGGAAGCGGCGCTGGTTGACGCCGGCCATTGCCGCCGTCTTGGCCATCTTCGTGGTCGCCGGGCTGTGGCTCGGCTATGCGTGGACGCAGACTCGCTACTACGTCGGTGAATTCAATCAGCACGTCGCAATATTCAACGGCATTTCGCAGAGCCTGGGCCCGTTCCAGCTCTCGAAAGTCGAGGCCACGACGAACATCCGCATGGATTCCTTGCCTGAATTCACGCAACAAGTCGTTCGCCAGACCGTTCCGGCGCGGGATCTGGCCGATGCCCAGCAGATTGTGAAAAACCTTCAGGAAAAGGGCACCACCGGGCTTCCAGTCACATGCCCCACAGGCACGGCCAAACCGACGGCGAGTCCCTCGCCCACAACAGGCCCCACGCCGGCGAGCCCGAGTCCCTCGAACCGGCCAACATCGTCGCCGACGTCCACGGCGGTCCCTACGTGCGCGGTGTCCCCATGATCCTGGCCACCACCACACCCAGGCCGCGCCGCAACGTCGAGCTCGTCCTGCTGGTCCTTGCCCTTGCTGTGGGAATCGGCGCCAGCGCCATGGTCGGGCTCAACAGTCCGGCCGCGTTCGACGCCGATTTCTGGTTCCAGTCGAGTCTCTTGATCGTGGCGGCATTCGCTTTCCACATGATCCTCAGGTTCCGCGCGAAATATGCCGATCCGATCATCCTTCCGATCGTGGTTGCACTCAACGGCTTGGGACTGGCCCTGATCCATCGCATGGACCAGCCTGGCGAGGACACGGGAAACAACCAGTTGCGCTGGACCCTCCTGGCCATGGCCGTGTCAATCGTTGTGATCTGGTTCCTCAAGGACCACCGCATCCTTCGCCGCTTCACCTTCATCTCGCTGGCGGCCAGCGCGGTTCTCCTTGTATTGCCGCTGGTTCCCGGAATCTCCGCCGGCGAGGTGCTGGGCGCGAGCGTCTGGATCCGGATCGGTCCCATGACTTTCCAGCCAGGCGAAATCGCCAAGATTACCCTGGCTATATTCTTCGCAGGCTATCTTTCCTCCAACCGGGACCTCATCCTGCTTGCCGGCCGCAAAATCGGCCCCATGCAATTGCCGCGCTTCAAGGATCTTGGCCCCATGATCACGGCTTGGCTCGTGAGCATCGGCATCCTCGTGTTCCAGCGGGACCTCGGCACCTCGATCCTTTTCTTCGGCTTGTTCATCGTCATCATCTATGTGGCAACAAGCCGGATCAGCTGGGTAGTCATCGGCGTCGCACTGATCCTGGGTGGCGGATTCCTGGCGTCCAGGTTCTTCTCGCACGTCGCGTTCCGCCTGGACAGCTGGTGGAACGCCTTCACCCCGGAAGTCTTCGACCGGTCCCCGGGCGGCAGCGGACAGATCGTCCAGGGCCTCTTCGGCATGGCCGACGGCGGCCTCGGAGGCACAGGGCTCGGACAAGGCCGGCCGGATCTGGTGCCGTTCGCCAACAGCGACATGATCGTGGCCCTCATCGGTGAGGAACTGGGACTGATCGGTCTTTTTGCCGTCGTGATGCTCTACATGCTGCTCTTCACCCGGGGGTTCCGCGCTGCTCTTGGCGCGCGGGACGCGTTCGGCAAACTCTTGGCTTGTGGCCTGTCCTTTGCCATAGCGCTGCAGTGCTTCGTGGTGATCGGCGGCGTCACCCGGCTGATCCCGCTGACGGGACTCACCACTCCATTCCTTGCGGCAGGCGGTTCCTCCTTGCTTGCCAACTGGATCATCGTGGGCTTGCTGCTCATGATTTCGAACACCGCGCGCGGCCCGGTGGACACTACGCCCATTACCCATGCCCCCACAGAGGCGGTGCAGACCTCATGAACCATTCCATACGCAATGCGTGGATGGCAGCAGTTGCCATGTTCGCCCTCCTCTTTGGCGCGATCAGTTATGTCCAGGTCATCGGCGCCGGCGACCTCAACGACAATCCGTGGAACCAGCGCGCTGTCCTGGCGAACTACTGCAACGACCGCGGTGCCATCATCGTGGGCGGCAAGCCAATCGCCGAATCCGTTGCCGGAGACGAAACCTGCAAGTACCAGCGCAGTTACGCCCAGCCGGAGCTTTATGCGGGGATCACGGGATACTTCTCCAGGACCTATGGGTCCACCGGGCTTGAGCAACAGCTCCGGGATGAACTGGCTGGCAGCTCCGACCAACTCTTCCTGGACCGTGTGAGCCAGATTTTCCTTGGGAGCCAGCCGAAGGGCGCCTCGGTGGAATTGACCCTTGATCCCGTGATCCAGAAGCTCGCCTACGACCTCATTCCTGACGGCCAGCGCGGCTCGATCGTCGTCACCAATCCGAAGACGGGCGCCATCATCGCGATGGTCTCCAAGCCGTCCTATAACCCCAACCTGATCGCCACGCACGATCCTGCCAAGGAGAAGGCCGGTTACGACCAAATCAACCAGGTCCCCGGCATCAACCTGAACCAGTCCGTGAGCGGACCCACCGGCGAGCTGTTGGCGCCCGGTTCCGTGTTCAAGCTCGTCGATACGGCGGCAGCATTGAGCTCCGGGAAGTACAACAAGGACAGTGTCCTGCCGAACCCGGACAGTCTGCCGTTGCCCGGTTCCAGCGCCTCGCTGCCCAACTATGCCGGGGGCAACTGCTCCACCCGCAACACCGCCGATTTCGCTTTCGCCCTGGAACAGTCATGCAACACGCCCTTCGCCAGCATTGCCCTGGACCTGGGCCAAAACGCGATCGCGGACCAGGCCAGCAAGTTCGGCTTCGGACAGGATTTCGGGGACCAGCTCAAGCTGCAGTCCGCGGTCAGCGTCTTCCCCAAGAACCTGGACCAAGCAGCGCTGGCCCAGTCCGCCGTCGGGCAGCGTGACGTCAGGGCCACTCCGCTGCAAATCGCCATGATGACCGCCGCTATTGCCAATAAGGGCGTCCAGATGAAGCCGAACCTCATCAAGACTGTGCGGGCACCTGACCTGCGTGTCATCAGCGAGCCCAAGGCCGAGGCGCTGCGTACTTCCACCACGCCCGATATCGCCAACCAGATCACGCAGTGGATGACCGACGTCGTGTCCCAGGGCATTGCGAGCGGCGCCGCAGTGCCGGGAGTCCAGGTGGCCGGCAAGACCGGTACCGCGCAACTCGGCGATTCAGGCTTGAACAACTCATGGTTTACCGGGTTCGCCCCGGCCAACGACCCGCAGGTAGCCGTCACCATTGTCATGGAAGGCGTTGATGTGTCTACCGGCGCAAAGCTAACCAGTCCGAACGCGAAGAAGATTTTTGAGGCGGTGTTGAACAAGTGAGGCCTACGTCAGGAATCACCCTCGGCGGCAGGTTCCAGCTGACCAGTCGCATAGCGATTGGCGGCATGGGAGAGGTCTGGAGGGCCAAGGACCAGATCCTTGGCCGGATCGTCGCCATCAAGGTACTCAAAGAGGAATACACGGGCGACCCCGGGTTCCTCCAGCGGTTCCGCGCCGAGGCCCGCCACACCGCGTTGCTCAATCACGTGGGGATCGCCAACGTCTTCGATTACGGAGAGGAAGACGGCTCCGCCTACCTGGTCATGGAATTGGTGCCGGGTCAGCCGCTGAGCAGCATCCTGGAGCACGAGCAGGTCCTTTCACCGGACCGCACCCTGTCCATCATTTCCCAAACCGCCCGGGCGCTGGCCCCTGCACATGCCCAAGGGCTGGTACACCGGGACATCAAACCGGGCAACCTCCTGATCACGCCGGATTTCCGTGTCAAGATCACCGACTTCGGTATCGCCCGCCTTGCCGACCAGGTTCCGCTCACGCAGACCGGCCAGGTCATGGGTACGGCGCAATACCTGGCTCCGGAGCAGGCCACGGGACAAACAGCCACAGGCGCCTCGGACATCTACTCCCTGGGGATCATCGGCTACGAGTGCCTTACAGGGCACCGTCCTTTCTCGGGCGAATCCCAGATCGCGATTGCGCTGGCCCAGGTCAACGACGCCCCGCCGCCGCTGCCTGAGAGCCTGCCCACCCCCATACGCGCCCTGCTGATGTCCATGCTCGCCAAGGATCCGAAGAACCGTCCCGCGGATGCCATCAAGCTGGCCGAAGCCGCGGAAGCGATCCGCGCTGGCGATATCGCAACGGCACACGCGGCCGTCCCGGGGATGTTGCTGTTCGAATCCGCCACGGGCCCTATCACTGCTCCTACGGACATTGCCACCGCGCCCACCGGCATCGTCACCTCGCCCTACGGCAGGGAAGCACGGTCGACGTCGACGTCCGCGCTCCCGGTGATTGGCGCCGCCGCTGCGGGAGCCGCTGCGGTGGGGGCTGCCGCCGAAGGTGGAAATCCGCTGGCCCGTGCCAATGCCCTGGCCGCCGAACGCAGCTTGGATCAGGCCGACGAGCACAACGCGTACATCCATGAAGAAGAGGAGTACCAGGAGCAAGAGCCGCCGCGGAAGAAACGCAGCCCGTGGACGTGGCCGCTCATCGCGCTGATCGTGCTCGTGTTGCTCGCCCTGGTGGGGGCGCTCCTGACCCAGTCAGGGTTGTTCTCGCCGAGCAGTCCAGCACCGGCTAGCACCACTCCTCCGTCCCAGGTCTCGAGCGCACCGCCAACCTCGGCAAGTCCGAGCCCCACGGAAACCTCGGCCACCCCGACGCCCACTACGTCCACCCCGGATACCATCAACCTGATCCCGGAGCAGTACAAGGGACAGCCGTACGACAAGGTGCGCTCGGACCTCAATGCACTCGGCCTCGCGGTCAACGGAGTCCAGGTCTTCGATCCATCCACGCCCGGCACTGTCATCGACATCAATCCTTCCGGCCCGGTGGCCAAGGGATCGACCATCACCGTCAGCTACTCCAAGGGACCGCAGATGGTCACCGTGCCGACCATCGGCAAGGGAGCCACTGAATCACAAGTACAGGCCGCTATCGAAGGTGCGGGCCTGCGCTGGGTTACTGGAGCCACTGTTGATGGAGCAACCGGCCAGGCGCCGGGAACTTTCGTCAGTTCCGATCCCGCGGCCGGGCAGAAAGTACCCGCCGGGTCCGTCGTGACCTATCACTTGTCCAAGCCGAACTCGAACCCGTCTCCTTCCACTAAGACCACCCCGTAGGACACCATGCCAACCGGACGCTCTACACCTGCCCACAGAGAGGACAGCACCCCAATGACATCCCAGCGCGTCCTCAACGGGCGGTACGAACTCGGTGAATTGCTCGGCCGTGGTGGCATGGCCGATGTCTACAAGGGCGTCGACACTGTCCTTGGACGAACCGTGGCGGTGAAACTGCTCCGCGCAGATCTTGCCCGTGATCCGCAGTTCCACGCCCGCTTCAAGCGCGAGGCGCAGGCGGTGGCGGCCTTGAACCATTCCTCGATCGTCGCTATCTACGACACGGGCGAGTACACGGTGTCCGGCGGGCCGGGCGAGGACGTCCGGGTCCCATACATCGTCATGGAATACGTGTCCGGCCGGACTGTCCGCGACCTGATCCGTGCCAAGGAACTGGACATCGATCAGGCCATCGAGTTCATCCTTGGGGTCCTTGCCGCCCTGGAGTACAGCCACAAGGCCGGGATCGTCCATCGCGATATCAAGCCGGCCAACGTCATGGTGACCGGAGAGTCAAACGACGTGAAGGTCATGGACTTCGGAATCGCACGGGCGATGGCCGATTCCGCGGCAACCATGACCCAGACGCAGGCCGTGGTTGGTACTGCCCAGTACCTGTCGCCCGAGCAGGCCCTCGGCGAGACCGTGGACGCCCGCAGTGATCTGTATTCCGCGGCGTGCCTCCTGTTTGAAATGCTGACGTCCCGTCCTCCGTTCACGGGAGACAGCCCTGTCTCGGTGGCCTACCAGCATGTCCGCGAGATCCCGGAGCCCGCCAGCACCTTCAATCCAGCCGTTTCAGAGGCACTCGACAGTGTCCTGGCCAAGGGCCTGCAGAAGAATCGCGCCGATCGTTTCCAGGATGCGGCTGCCTTCCGGCGGGCCTTGCGTGCGGCCAAGAACGGCGTTGCGGTCCCGGCCCTGGCCGCCGGCACCCCAACGGACGTCACGGAGGCGGTGCCGTTGACGCAGCCGATTCCGGAAGGCGGCTTGGCGCGCGGCCTGGTGGGCGCCGAATTCCTGGACAGCACCCTGAGCGGAGGGCCGGAAAACGGCCTGGCCGCCGGCGGCCAGGACATGCTGGCCCGGGAGGCGGCGGAGACTGAGGCAGAGCACGACGGCGCCATGCCGCTTGGGTTCGCCCCTGAACGCGAGCGGACCGCCCGGCAGAAGTCCCGCCGTCGTGCGTGGACCGCAGTGGTTGTTATTTTGGTGCTACTGGTCTTGGCCGGCGGCGGATTCTGGGTGTACAGCACGGTGAACCAGAAGCCGACCCCGCCCCCGTTGATCGCGGTACCGGCGGTGGCCGGCATGAGCGAGGCCACGGCGTTGCAGACGCTGTACGGCGCCAATCTCAGCCCGGAGTCGCACCATGTCCCGGATGACAAGGTCCCCAAGGGGACTGTGATCAGCACCGACCCTGGCGTGGGGTCCCAAGTGGCGCCGAAATCGCACGTCATGCTGAACGTTTCTGACGGGCCGGTCTCGGCGACTGTCCCTGCAGGCCTGAGCGGGCTCACCGAGGCCGCTGCACGCGACCTCCTGCGCCAGGCCGGACTCGTGGGTGGGTCGAGTACTTTGGCCAATAGTGCCACCGTTCCCGCGGGCTCCGTCATCAGCACCAAGCCCGCTTCGGGAGCTGTAGTGGGCGTGGGCAGCACCGTCGACCTGGTGGTGTCCACGGGCAAGGTAGCCGTGCCTCAACTCGTCGGATTGAGCGAGGCCGATGCAGAAGCGCTGCTCAAGGCGAACGGCCTGGCCATCGCGGTCACCGAACAGGAGAACTCGCAAGTAACCCCTGGAAAGGTGACGGGCCAGGGCGATGCCTTCAATTCCCTGGTAGAGCAGGGCAAGACCATCAGCGTGATTGTCGCTAAGGCTCCCGCCCCGCCCCCGAGTCCCACCCCGACCCCCACGCCGTCGCCTAGCGACACCAAGGGCGGCGGAGGCCTGGGCGGACTAGGCGGCTAGCGCTGGATCAGCGGGCTCAGGGTGGCAGCACGGGCGGCCGCCCCGGACATTCCGAGTGATTCAAGCCAGTTGCCCAGCATGAGGTAGCCGCCTTCGGTGAGCACCGATTCCGGGTGGAACTGCACCCCGCACAACGGCGCCGAACGATGCTGCAGGCCCATGACAACCCCGCTGGCGGTTTCGGCCGTGATTTCCAGGACGTCGGGGATGCTTTCCCGGACAGCCGCGAGGGAGTGGTACCGGGTGGCCGTCACCGGCGAGGGCAGACCGGCGAAAACGCTCTTGCCGTCGTGCTGCACAGGTGAGGTCTTGCCGTGCATCAGCTCCGGGGCATGCGTGACAGTCCCGCCGTAGGCCTCGGCCAGCGCCTGGTGCCCAAGGCACACCCCGAACATCGGCTTGTTGTTGTCTCCGCACCATTTGATCAATTCAATGCAGACGCCGGCTTCGGCGGGAGTCCCGGGGCCGGGGGAGATCAGCACGCCGTCGCGCGCGTCCGCCAGCTCGATCGCTTCGGCGAGGGTGACGTCGTCGTTCCGGACCACTGTGGTTTCCGCGCCGAGCTCCTGCAGGTAGCCGACCAGGGTGTAGACGAAGCTGTCGTAGTTGTCCACGACGAGGATTTTTGTTGTGCTCATGGCTGCTGTGCTGAACCAATCGTTGAGTCGGTGAAGGTAGTGAATTGTGACATCCAGGGGAAGAGGAACTGGACCATCAGGACAAGCGCGCATGCCACGAGTGCCGCTGATGTCAGGATACGCACCCAGAGGGGTCCCGGGAGGTGGCGGAAGATCCATCCGTACATGGCTTAGCCCTTTCCGGCCGTCTGGGCGACTTGCTTGGCGATGTCCTGCGGCGGCCCGGCTGATGCCGGCTGCCAGCTTTCCAACAAGGAGTAGGCGATGATGCGTTCTTGCGCACCGAAGCGCGGATTGCAGCTCGTCATGGTCAGGTAGCTTTCGGTGGGCGTCGCACCTGGTTGTGTGGGGACCGGCAGAAGGACGTCCGTCCGCGAGGGCAACACGATCTGGTTGTTGCGGAAGACATACGTGTAATAGCCGTCTTTGGTCTGCACGTAGATTTTGTCGCCCGGAACCAGAAGGTGGATGTTGTCCAGCACTGCGCCGTGGGTCTGGCGGTGGCCGGCGACGGCGAAGTTGCCCGGGGCTCCGGGCATGCTCGTGGTTCCGTAGTGGCCGAGGCCCAGCGTATCCAGGATGTCGGAACCGGTGCCCTCGATGATGGGCCGCGAATAATCCGCGCCGAATCGAGGGATGTACATGATGCCGATCATGCCGCCGTGTTCGGGAGCCTCGGCAACCACGGGCTTCCCGTAGTCGGGCCGTGCAGCAGGGTTGGCAGGGACAACGGGTGCCACCGGTCCCGCGAAACTCTTGGCAAAACCCTGGACGGCCTGGCTTTGCTTGGCATCGGCTTCGACGTTGGTCCACCACAGTTCCCACGCCACAAAGAGCAGCAGGATAAGTCCGGCGGTGACGAGCAACTCGCCCACGACCTGGACGATCTTGCGCACGACGTCCCCCGTGCTTGGCCGTCCCTTGCGCCTCGCCGGGCGCGGCTTGTGTCCCGCGGGGCCGGAACCCTCCGCGCCGGTTCCTGTGCCGTCGTCCGGCACGGCAGCGGCTTGCTGCGTCTGCTGCTGCGCCACTGGATCTCCTCTTTGCAGGCGCGGATGCCCGACGACGAGCAGCCCCCGAAATCCGGCTAGACTTGACTGCTAGAACGAACCCCGGAATTGCCGCGTGCGCGTTGACCGCTGGAATTTTCCTTCCTGCAGGATATCAAGCCGGCGCGCGGCCTTTCATTCAGCCGGCCAAGGAGGAACCGTGCCCGAGTCCAAGCCCCGCAAGAGGGCCGCCCGCCCCACCGAAGCGGCCACCACGCAGCAGTACAAACCGAACCCCATCTGGTACAAGCCAGTCATGTTCGGTCTCATGATCATCGGCCTGCTGTGGATCATCACGTTCTACATCACCAGCGGCCAGCTTCCCGTACCTGCATGGGCGTCCTGGAACATCGTGGCGGGCTTCGGCATCGCGATCGTCGGCTTCCTCATGACCACGCGCTGGCGCTCCTGAGCGGCGACCTCACATTTCGGCCGCCTGCAGCGTCTACCAGACATGACCACCAGGCACACAACCATTGATTCCCCGCTGGGCCGGCTCACGCTGACTGCCCAGGACGATCTGCTGACCGGCATTTTCTTCGAGGGTCATTGGCATATGCCGCCATCGGAGTTCTTCGGTGAGGCCGTACCGGCTGAGGATCCCTTGTTCCAGCAAACCGCTCTTGAACTGGGGGAGTACCTGGCTGGCGAGCGGACCGTGTTCGATGTCCCGTTCAAGGCTTCAGGGAATCCTTTCCAGGAGCGGGTCTGGGCAAGACTCGAAGAAATTCCGTACGGGGAAACCGTCAGCTACGGGGAATTGGCCACTGAACTGGGCGATCGCAACCTTTCCCAGGCCGTCGGCTCGGCAGTCGGCCGCAATCCGCTGAGCATCATCATCCCGTGCCATCGGGTTGTGGGGCGCGACGGGAAGCTCACCGGTTACGCCGGCGGCCTCGACAACAAACGGTTCCTCCTGGAACTGGAAGAACCAGCGGCGGCAAAGGAAAGCAAGCTCTTCTAATGGAGCCCAAGAAGCCGTTCGAGCTGGTGGTCCGCGAGCACGGACCCACGGTCCTGCGCGTGTGCCGCGCGGTCCTCGGCGACCATGACGCGGAAGACGGCTGGTCCGAGACTTTCCTCTCCGCTTTGAAGGCCTACCCCGAACTACCGGCGGGTGCCAATGTCCAGGCCTGGCTCGTCACCATCGCCCACCGCAAGTCCATCGACATCGTCCGCTCCAGGAACCGCCGGCCGGTTCCCGTGGACGAACTGCCTGTGCGACCGTCCGGACTCGGCATCCCCGGCGACGGTCGCCGGGAGGTGCTCGACGCCGTCGGGCAGCTTCCGCCGAAACAGCGCCAAGCTGTGGCGTACCACTACCTCGCCGGGCTCCCGTACAAAGAAGTCGCCGGGCTCCTCGGCGGAACTCCCGACGCCGCGCGCCGCGCGGGAGCCGACGGCGTCAAGGCGTTGCGCACCATTCTCCTCGACAGCTCCTTGAGCTACGTGAAAGAAGAAACCCCATGACCATCCACCACGACGATCCGGACGTCTCCGAGCTGCTCGCTCCCCTCGAATCCGCAGAACCGGCCATCATGCAGCGGCTCCACGACCGCCTCGCAGCGGCTGCGGCGGAGCAGCACACGCTCGATATTGCCTACCGCACAGTGGATTCCCCGATCGGCAAACTGCTCCTCGCCGCCACGGAACGCGGCATGGTGCGCGTGGCGTTCGAAGTGGAAGACCACGATGCCGTACTGCAGCTGCTCGCGGAAAAGCTCAGTCCGCGGATCCTTTTCTCGGCGAGCCGCCTGGATCCGGCTGCCCGCGAACTGGACGAGTATTTTGCCGGGACCCGGCACCAATTCGACGTCCCCTTGGATTTCAGCCTTTCGCGCGGGTTCCGGCTCAGCGTCCTGGAACATTTGCCGCAGATCGCCTACGGCCATACGGAAAGCTACGCGCAAGTGGCCTTGGCCGCCGGAAGTCCGCGGGCCGTGCGCGCCGTCGGCACCGCTTGCGCCACCAACCCGCTGCCGGTGATTGTGCCTTGCCACCGGGTGGTGAAATCCGATGGATCGTTCGGCAACTACCTCGGCGGCACGGAAGCCAAGCGCGCCTTGTTGGCTCTTGAGGCAGCATGAGTTCCGGGTGGACGGAACCGCTGTTTCCCCTTGAGTTGCCGGACGCGCCCGACGCCGGTCCCCGGGTGATCGCGCCCGGCGCGGTGCACGTTCCGGGCTGGCTGAGCCTTGAGCAGCAACGGTGGATAGTGGCCCGCTTCGAAGAGTGGACGCGGGGTCCCGTCCCCTTGCGTGCCGCCGTCCTTCCCGGCGGCCACCCGATGTCCGTACGGACAGTCTGCCTCGGCTGGCACTGGCAGCCCTATCGATACACACGCGAGGCCTTTGACGTCAACGGGCGGCGGGTCCTCGACTTTCCTGACTGGATGGTGCGCCTGGGCCGCAAAGCAATGTTGGAGGCGTACGGCGACGCCGCCGAAGCCGCCAGGTATACGCCGGACACCGCGCTGGTGAATTTCTACGACGAGACCGCCAAGATGGGGATGCACCAGGACAAGGACGAAAAGTCCCGGGCCCCCGTGGTGTCCCTCAGCATGGGAGACAGTTGCCTCTTCCGCTTCGGAAACACGGAGACGCGCACCAAGCCGTATACCGACGTCGGGCTCTCCTCTGGGGACCTCTTCGTGTTCGGAGGCGCTTCCCGTTTTGCGTACCACGGAGTCACCAAAGTCCTCCCCGGAACGGCTCCTGAAGGTTGCGGGCTGCCGAGGGGGCGGATCAACATCACCATGCGCGTCACGGGAATGTCGTAGGACCGGGGCACAATGGCAACAACAGCTTCTGCCCGGCTTCCTGTGGAGGAACAGCTATGAACCCGCCCGAGAACGGCACCATCATTGGCGACGACGGCCTTGCGCGTCCGCCGTGGGCATCCGTTGACCCGCTCATGCGGGAGTACTACGACCACGAGTGGGGCATGCCTGTAAGGGACGAACGGGGCTTGTATGAGCGCATCAGCCTCGAGGGCTTTCAGGCGGGCCTGTCCTGGGCCACCATTTTGCGCAAGCGGGAGGCATTCCGGTCCGCTTTCCTGGACTTCCACCCTGAAAGCGTCGCGGCTTTCACGGAGGCGGACGTGGAGCGGTTGATGCAGGATTCGGGAATCGTCCGCAACCGCCTCAAGATCCGTGCGGCCATCACCAACGCCAAGGCGACGATCGCCTTGCGGAGCGAGGGCGGGTTGGTGGACTTCGTGTGGTCGTTCCAACCGGAGTCGACGCCGGAACCGCGAACCTTTGCCGACGTCGCTACCCAATCGCCGGAATCGATTGCCCTGTCCAAGGCGCTGCGGAAGAAGGGCTTCGCGTTCGTGGGCCCCACCACCATGTACGCGCTGATGGAGGCGATCGGGATGATCGATACCCACCTTCTGGACAGCCATCGTCGGGGCAGCTCGGGAGTTTGGCTCTGATACCCACCCTCTTTCCACAGAAGTGCGTAACTTTATCCACAGCTGTGGACAATTCATGTGGACATCCATGTACATGAAGCCGGGATCCCCGACATTCAGGCGATAGCCGAGCACCCATGCCTTGGTCCCGTGGTTTTACCCAGTGTGTACAAGGCTGTGGATAGTGTCCGCGGGTTCACGGAGAGTTCACTCCCGAGGTATTGAGAACTTCATTCTGGCCCCGCTCATCACGGACCCATCAGCTTCCGGTTCGCTATCCCGGGTCCGCGATATCGGTTTAGTCGGGATGTGTGAAAGAATCTGCGTATGAATGCAGATAAGAGTGCTTGCTCGCTGGGGGTCGATAGCCAATACGTTGAATTGGCTGTGGAAGTATTCGCGATGCTGGCTGACGCCACGAGGGTCCGGATCGTCCTGGCGCTCCGGAACGGCGAAATGGCCGTCGGAGCTCTGGCGGAACTCCTAGGGAAGTCTCCGGCCGCAGTGTCGCAGCACCTTGCCAAAATGCGCTTGGCGAGAATGGTTTCCACGCGACAGGACGGAACCAGGGTCATGTACCGCCTCGAGAACGAGCATGCACGCCAGCTAGTCGCGGATGCAATATTCCAGGCGGAGCACGCCTTGGGCGGTACCCCGGCACACCACCGCGCAGAACAGGAATCGGCATGAGCGGTCACCCGCAAATTGGTCATCACGTGCACGACCACGACCACGACCACGACCACGACCACGACCACGACGGACACTCCCATACGCACCACAAGGGTCTCAAGGGGTGGCTGTATGAGCTCTTTGTCCCGCACACCCACGATTCCGCCGATTCAATCGATGATGCCCTCGAGTCGAGTACGCAGGGCGTCCGGGCACTGAAGATCAGCCTTTTCATACTCCTGGGCACCACGGTCCTGCAGTTTCTTGTGGTCCTCATCAGCGGCTCCGTCGCATTGCTGGCCGACACAATCCACAACTTCTCGGACGCGCTCACCGCAGTGCCATTGTGGATCGCGTTCATACTGGGACGTCGTGCAGCTACCCGTCGCTACACCTATGGATACGGGCGGGCGGAGGATCTTGCCGGGCTGTTCATTGTCGGCGTCGTAGCGCTTTCAGCAGTGGTCGCCGCATGGCAATCCATCGATCGCCTTTTCCATCCCCAACCCCTGCACAATCTGTGGTGGGTTCTTGCGGCCGGAATCATAGGCTTTGCGGGCAATGAAATTGTGGCCGTCTACAGGATCAGGGTCGGCCGGCAGATCGGGTCAGCTGCGCTGGTTGCCGACGGCGTGCATGCGCGCATTGACGGATTCACCTCCCTCGCAGTGGTGCTTGGAGCAGGCGGCGTTCTGCTCGGTTTCCCTCTGGCGGACCCGATTGTCGGCCTGCTGATTTCGGCCGCCATCATCGTCCTGCTTTGGGGAACGGTTCGCAGCATCGGACGACGCCTGATGGACGGCATAGAACCCGAGGTGCTGGACAGCGCCCAGGCGGCGTTGGAAATGACACCCGGTGTATTCTCGGTGCCAAAACTGCAACTGCGTTGGGTCGGCCATCGCCTGCAGGGCGCCACGACAATCGTCGTCGCCGACGCGCCGCTGTCAGCGATTGAAGAAACTGTCGGCGAGGCCAGGCACCGGCTTGAACACGCGCTCCCCAAGCTCGACGACATGGTGATACAGGCCGTTACGGACGCTTGCCGCTGATCGACCGGATCCAGTTCCCAACCGCTCCCCAGCCGCTGCGGTTATGATGGCCCACTGAACCTTATGTTGAGCCACTGACCCGATCTTGAGCCAACGAACCGGACCCGCCGGCCGCCCGAGATCCACGAAAGAAGATGCCCATGAGCCAGCAAGCGATTCTGGCGAAGCCTCGCCGAAACGTGGAGATGGTGCTGCTGGTGTTGGCACTTGGCGTCGGCATTGGGGCCCTTGCAATGACCAGTGTCGACAAGAAGGAAGCCCTCGACGTTGGATTCTGGCTTCAGGCCGGTACCTTGACGGCGCTGGCGGGGATCTTCCACGTCGTCCTGCGGTTCAAGGCAAGGTATGCGGATCCCGTGATCCTCCCGATTGTGGTGGCTTTGAACGGCCTCGGCATCGCCATGATCCGACGCTTGGATGCCTCAAACGGTACGACTGCCGGGGCTAATCAGCTCACTTGGACGATCGTTTCGGTCCTGGTCGCGGCCGCCGTTTTGTGGCTATTGAAGGACCACCGGCTTTTGCGCCGTTACACCTTCATTGCACTTGCGGTCAGCGCCGCCCTCCTTATCCTTCCCCTCGTGCCCGGCATTTCGGCCGGCGACATCAACGGCGCGAATGTCTGGATACGCCTCGGTTCACTGCAGTTCCAGCCCGGCGAGATCGTGAAGATTACGCTGGCCGTCTTCTTCGCGGGCTACTTGTCCTCCAACCGGGACTTGATCCTGCTGGCCGGCAGGAAATTCGGGCGCCTGCAGTTCCCCAGGATCAAGGACACCGGGCCCATGATCACCGCGTGGGCCGCGAGCGTGGGCGTACTGGTTTTCCAGCACGACCTCGGCATGTCCATACTGCTGTTCGGCCTATTTATCGTGATGATCTACGTTGCCACAAGCCGGGCCAGCTGGCTGGTCCTCGGCGTCGTGCTCATGCTTTTGGGCGGATACGCCGCGGCAAAGATTTTTTCCCATGTCGGCTTGCGCATTGACGCGTGGATCAACGCTTTCGACCCCCAGGTCTTCACCCGATTCCCCGGAGGCAGCGCCCAGATTGTCCAGGGCCTCTTCGGGATGGCCGACGGCGGTCTGATCGGCAAGGGCCTCGGGCTCGGGAGCCCTGACCTGGTGCCTTTCGCGAACAGCGACATGATCATCGCTTCCCTTGGTGAAGAACTCGGCCTGATCGGGCTGTTCGCGATCGTTCTCCTCTATTTGCTCCTTTTCACGAGAGGGTTCCGGGCCGCCCTGGGCATCCGGGATGCTTTCGGGAAGCTCCTTGCCTGCGGGCTGGCCTTCTCCATGGCCCTTCAGTGCTTCATCATTATCGGCGGCGTCACCCGCCTTATTCCCCTCACGGGGCTCACGACGCCGTTCCTCTCCGCTGGCGGGTCCTCCCTCCTCGCCAACTGGATCATCGTCGCCCTGCTGTTGCGGATCAGCGACGCTGCGCGCAGGCCCCAAACAGTTGCGTCCCAGACCGAACACGTTCCGGTCTGACACCCTTACGGACACCGGTCAGCTACCACGTGGCGAGCGGCCCAGCTAGTCCCACCGCCACCCTCGCCTCGCAAGGCCCCGCGGCCAGGGAACCCTCCCGGCGTGGGCCCAGCTAGTCCCCACCGCCACCCTCGCCTCGCAAGCTCGGCCAGGGAACCCTGGCGGCGTGGGCCCCGCAGTTGTTGTCGTTTTGGAGCCTCATAACGACAACAACTGCGAGCTAGTTGGGTTAGCCGCGCGCCGGCACCTTAAGTCGAAGTTACGCACTTAACAACAGGCAGCTACCCACAAGTTATCCACAGTTGGGGAAAAACCGTGCCTGCATAGTGGAAAACTCCCGGAACGGCGGGCCTCAAGGGGCAGCAAAGACAACGAACTACAGCGATGTGAGTTATTAACAATGTTGATAACTCTGTTGATACCGCGCTCTTTTGGCTGCGAACACTGAGGTTGTCCACACACGCCCGGATAACCCACTTCTTATCCACATACCCACAGGCGTGTGGGCAAAAGTTATCCACAGGTGTGGACGTTAATCGCCGGAGAAAAGCGCAGCCCCTGCCATCTCGCCCTACAGTGTCCATTCACCATCGAACTACAAGCTTGTAAGTTACGCACACTGTGGATAAGGCCTGTGGAAAACATATCCAAAAGTCTTGACGGACCTGAAAGCGCAGTTCTAAGCTGGTGTTATTCAATGAACTAGTTGATAAACCATCTGCTTGAGTACGGCGGAGGACCCCGAAATCCGCGATCCTCAGGCCCGACCCACCAGGGGAGAAGCATGCCGGGCACGATTGCTGCAGCGGTGCTGGACCCGGAAGACCAGCTCAACAGGGCGTTCATGGCCCTCGCCGATCCTGTCCGCCGCAAGATACTCGCGCGGTTGGCCTTGGGCGATGCCACCGTCAACGAGATCGCCCAGCCCTTCACCGTCACCCTCCAAGCCATCTCCAAGCACCTTCAAGTGCTCGAGGGCGCGGGCCTCATCACAAGGAGCAGGGAAGCGCAGCGCCGTCCCTGCCATTTGAACACCACAGCGCTGGGTCCCTTGGCTGAGTGGATCGAGAACTACCGTCTTCAGGCCGAGGAACGTTTCGCCCGGCTGGACGAACTATTGGCCAGCACAACCGACAAAGACAGTCCCGAAAAGGAGAAGAACAATGAGCACCAACACAACAACCATTGACGTCGCCGCGGGCACGCCGTTCATCGATACGAGCCGCGACTTCGACGCCGCACCCTCGCGTGTGTTCCAGGCTTTCACGGACCCCGAACTCGTCGTCAAATGGCTGGGTCCGCGTCGCCTGGAAATGCGCCTGGAGTCATACGACGCGCGCACGGGCGGCAGCTACCGCTACACGCATGTGGACGAACAAGGCAGCGAGTTCGGTTTCCGCGGGGTCTTCCACGAGGTCCAGGAGCCATTGCGGATCATCCAGACCTTTGAGTTCGACGGCGCCCCGGGGCAAGTCACGCTGGATACCACCAGGTTTGAAGACCTCGGAGGCCGCACGCGCGTAGTGCAGCACTCCGTGTTTCCCTCGGTGGAAGCCCGGGACATGGCAGTAGCCAGCGGCATGGATGCGGGCATCAAAGAGTCGATGGACCGCTTGGAGGAACTCCTGGGGTAAAGCCAGGGAGCTGTTAGCCCGCTGTGGCCCGAAGGACGGTAGCGAGGACCAGAATCCCGGCCACCAGGGCCATGCCTGCGGTCTGCAACAGCGCCTGGCGGGGTCCACGCGGAGCAAAGGCAATCACGGCGGCGCACAGGCCACCCGTGATCAGGCCGCCCAAATGGGCCTGCCAGGCAATGCCGGGGACAACGAAGCCAATCACGCCGTTGATGGCAATGAGGATCCACAGCTGCCGGGTGTCTCCGCCGCGCCGGCTTTGAACTACCAACAGTGCGCCAAAGAGGCCGAAGATGGCGCCGGACGCACCTTCCACTCCAGTGGGAGGCAAAACAGGTGTCAGAAGTAGGAAACCGACAGAGCCGCCAATGGCGGACAACAGGTAGACGGCCAGGAAGCGGATGCGCCCCAAGACCGGCTCCAGCACCTGGCCGAAAATCCAGAGCATGTACATGTTGAGCACGATGTGCAGGACAAAGCCCTGGGAATGGACAAAAGCGCTGGTCAGCATCCGCCAGGGTTCGAAGGCCCCGTATTGCGGAGCGGCGTAGACGGACGCAAAAGCGAGTTGATTCTCCACGACACCGCCGGGAATCAACCATTGCAGCACGTACACCAGGGCACACAGCCCGATAAGTATGTACGTCGCCAAAGGACGTCCTGTCGCAATGGCGCCGCCATAGGCGGAACGCACTGCCGGCGTCGAACGCTTCATTTCATTGACGCAGTCAATGCATTGGAACCCGACGGCGGCCGCCCGCTGGCACTCGGGGCATGCGGGACGCCCGCAACGCTGGCACCGCACATAGGAGGGCCTGTCCGGGTGCCTGGGGCACACCGGAATGTCTGCTGACGGCTCTGCCGCCGGGATTCCGTAACTCATATGCTGTTCAGGCTCCGGGGATCAGAGCTGGACAATGTCGATGCTGTTGATGACGACGTCTTCGACGGGGCGATCGCCCATGCCGGTGCGGACAGCCTCGATGGCGTCTACAACTTTCTTGGACTCTTCGTCTGCAACCTCACCGAAGATGGAGTGCTTGCCGAAAAGCCAGTCGGTGTTGACCGTGGTGATGAAGAACTGGGAACCGTTGGTGCCCTTGCCCATCTGGATGCCGGCGTTGGCCATGGCCAGCTTGTAAGGGGCGTTGAAGTTGAGTTCCGGGTGGATCTCGTCGTCGAACTTGTAGCCCGGACCGCCGATACCGCGACCGAGGGGATCGCCGCCCTGGATCATGAAGTCTTTGATGATGCGGTGGAAAATCGTGCCGTTGTACAGCGGGGTACCAGTCTTGTCTTCACCGGTCTCCGGGTGCGTCCAGGACTTTTCGCCGGTGGCCAGGCCAACGAAGTTGGCTACCGTCTTGGGCGCGTGGTTGCCGAAGAGGTCAACCACGATGTCACCGAGGCTCGTGTGGAAAGTTGCTTTTGCGGTTGCGATGGTCATATCGCCATTGTTTCACGCAGGGTCAACGCCGGGGCGGCCAGGAGGGCGGTTCCGCGCTCGGTGAAATCTTCCATGAATCCGCTGGATGAATAGCCGGTGCCGAACAAGCGACGTAGGCTAACAACAAACGAGCATGTTGATCGGGAGGTAGTTGTGAAGAAATCGGACCGGATTGCCCGCGAACTTGAACACACCGTTGTGAATGGTGTCGAAAATGCCAAGGACTGGGCGACACCGCGCGTCGAAGCAGCTGTGAACTGGGCTGTTCCCCGCATCCAGCACGGAATCGACACCGCGTCGCCGAAGCTCCAGGAAGGCCTGAAATCGGCTGCCTACAACCTCGCCGACGGCGTTGCAACCGTCACGCCGAAGCTCCAGGAAGGCCTGGCGAACCTCGCGCCGAAGATCCACGACGTCGTCGAGGACGCCTCACCCAAGATCCAGGAAGCCCTTAACAAAGCCACCCCGGCGCTCAGCCACGCGCGGGACAAAGTTGTTGAGGAGTACTTGCCCAAGCTTTCCGAGCAGCTCGGGCAAGCCTCCGTGGTTGTCCACCAGGCCCTCGAGAATGCACCCGCGCAGGTGGACGCAGTCGCCCAGAAGCTGGTGGACTCGGGAGTGGTTCACAATCTGCAGGAGCAAGCACAAGCCACAGGGGCCCAGCTGAAAGCCGCGGCCGAGGAAGCGTCCAAAACAGTCTCGAAAGAACTGGCCAAGACCCGGAAGCCCAAAAAGCGCGGTCTCCTGATCTTCACGGTCATTGCAGCAGCTGCCGCGGCCGGCGTCGCCGCATGGAAGGCCAGCCGTCCGGTGGAGGACCCGTGGAAGACCCCGGCCCCGGTAACGCCGTCGCCGGTGCCCGCCGCGGCAGCAGCCGAGAAGGTCGCTGACAAGGCGAACGAGGCCGCCACCAAGGTAGCTGACACGATTGACGACGTAAAACTCAACGTTGCTGAGAAAGCCGAAGCCGTAGCCGAGAAGGCAAAGCACGCAGTCGAGGACGCTACGGACACTGCAGCAAAAGTGGCAACCGACGCCAAGACCGCGGTAAAGAACATCGCCGCCAGCCTCCACAAGGACGAAGCGGCCAAGGACCAGCCGGCCACAGACGAAGCCGGCAAGCACGAGGCCTAGGCAAATAGCCATATTCGCTCCACGTTGAAGGGATCCCGGTTCGCCGGGGTCCCTTCAATTGTTTGGCCACTTGTCACCGGAGGCTTCCTCACGTGACACCGCCCTGATGTTAGATTTATGGGGATGCCAGCCGATAGATCTTTCGTAGATGCAGCCACCAATGCAGCCGTCGCACCCGTGAAGCCGAGCGTTTCAATCATCATCCCGGCGTACAACGAGGAAAGCGTCATACGGCAATGCCTGATCGCGGCCATCTACCAGTCAGTACCTGCGGACGAGATCATCGTCGTTGACAACAAGTCCACGGACCGCACCGCCCAGATCGTCACGCAGATGCAGCAGGAATACCCGGAAAGCCCCATCATGCTGCTGAGCCAGGACAAAGCGCAGGGACTCATCCCCACCCGCAACTTTGGCCTCAATCGAGCCACGTCGGACATCCTCGGCCGGATCGATGCCGACTCCGTCGTTGAACCCGACTGGGTTGAGCAGGTCCAAAAGGCTTTCGCCGATCCCTCGGTGCAGGCGGCCACGGGTCCGGTGGTCTACTACGACATGCCGATGCGTCGATTCGGACTCAAGGCCGACGACAAAATGCGCCAGCTCATGCTTCGGCTTGCGAAGCATCAGTACCACTTCCTTTTTGGATCCAACATGGCGCTTCGCCGCTCCGCATGGGAAACCATCCGGGACGAAACCTGCCTGGATGAAAGGGACGAGATGCACGAGGACATCGATCTCTCCCTGCACCTTGCCGACCACGATCTCAGGGTGCAGTATTGGCCGCAGATGGTCTCTGGCATGTCTGCCCGCCGGCTCGAAGATTCACCGCGCGACTACCGCTATTACGTGACCCGCTTCGACCGCACCTACAAGGCACACAACGTCAAGAAGATGGCCCTGAAGGCTCCCATGGTGGTGTTCTTCTCGGTCTACTTCCCGGCCAAGCTTCTGCGGGCCATCCACACGGCCAATGCCGGCCAAGGCGTCCGCCGAGGCGGCCTCTAGCCACTCAGTCAGTGCCGAGTTCGGCGATCTTGCCCTCGGCGTCGCCCTTGCCGCTCCGCTGACCGGCGACGACGACGGCGAGTCCAACCAGGATCAAGGCGAGTCCCGCATAGGTACCGGCCGGCAGGGTCTCGTGCAAGAAGACGGCAGCGAGAATGGCTGCGCCCGGAATCTCCAGCAGGATGATCATGGACACCAGGAGCGGGCTCATGGTCGCCAGGAGATGGTTGAATGCGGTGTGGCCCACCAGTTGTGCACACACGGTGATGGCCACGATCCCCAGCCAGCCGCCGGCGTCGAACCCTACAAGCGGCTGGCCGCCCGTGATGGCGAGCACAGCGACGATGGCCGCACAGATCCCGTAGCAAAGCGTCGTATATGTTCCAATGCCCATGCTCTGGCGGGCTTTGCCTCCGGCCAAGGTATATAGGCCGGCCAGGGCGCCTCCGGCGAGAGCCAGGATGTCACCAAGAAAGGCTTTCGGGGAGGATCCCATATCGAAGCCCGTGATGGCGGCTACGCCGCCCAGCGCGATACCCAGGCCCACGAGGACCGGCCAGCGGTGCTTTGTGCCGCGGAGGAGCTGGAAAACGGCGATCCAGGCGGACTGCAGGCACACCAGGGCGGTAGCGGCCGCGACAGAGGTGAGTTGGAGCGCGGTGATGAAGCACGCGAAGTGGAAGGCCAGTGCCACTGCTGCCACAGCGGACGAGGTGAACTCGTTCCGGGTGATCTTGCGGAACTGGCGCGGCTCGCGGATCAGGACCGGCGAGGCCATGACGACCGCGGCGATCGCGTTGCGCCAAAAGGCGATAGCGAGTGCCGTGACGGAAGTAGCTCCAAGCGTTCCCGCGATGAGGGGTCCGGATGACGCGACGCCGAGCACACCCAAAGCAGCAACAATGAAGTTCACATTTCAACCTTAGTGGGGCGGTTAACGCAAAGAGTCCCGGTCATTTCTGACCGGGACTCTTTCCTATGGTGGAGGCACGGGGACTCGAACCCCGAACCCCCTGCTTGCAAAGCAGGTGCGCTACCAATTGCGCCATGCCCCCATAAGAAGCAACCCGTCCATACTACCCTAGTTCCTTCGATGGTTTTCGCCATCTCCAGGCGGGGCGCCTTTCGCTAGTCAACCGTGTCGGTTGCCTTGCTCCAGACTGTCTTCTGGGCTTCGGATTCCTGCACTTTTTTGTAGAGCAGGACGCCTGCGATCGCAGCTGCAACTACGAGCAACTTCTTCACATGCACCCCGTTCCGGTTCAGTTTCCTGAACCTTTAACAAAACCTGTGCAGGTTCCGTGGGCGTACCAGGACTTGAACCTGGGACCTCTTCGTTATCAGCGAAGCGCTCTAACCGCCTGAGCTATACGCCCCGATACCTCTTCGGGCCGAGACATGACTTTACAGCACATCCCGGCCCGATCTCAAATCGAGGTATTTTCACCACTGTTTTCCAGCAGTTTCCCCCAATTTCCGACCGACTGGGTCAGTCGTCGGTGAGGGTCACGCCAATGCCGCCCACGAGTGTTGCGGCAATGTTATAAAGCACGGCGCTCAGCATGGACAAAGCAGTCAGTAGAACAACATTCACCACGGCAATGATGGTTGCGAAGGAGGCAACCTGTCCGAGGGATGCGACCTTCTTGAGTTCGAAGCCGCCGCTTTCCGAGCCCGCCAGGGTGCCGAGAAGGCTGTCCACCTGGTTGAAAATGCCGGTGAGGTCCAGAACGGTCCAAAGCACGATTGCCGCAATCACAGTCACGATGCCCAAGGCAACGGACAACAGGAATGCCATCTTCAGGACAGACCACGGATCAACCTTGCTGACGAGCAGGCGCGCGCGGCGAACTTTCGCCTTGGGTGCCGGCTTCACGAGTCCGGGGGTCCCGGCGGCGGGCCGCTGCTGGCCCTGCACGGGGCGCTGGCCGGGCGCGGCGGGACGCTGACCCGCCGGGCGCTGGGTTCCCGCGGTTCCCGCGGGACGCTGGCCAGGAACGGCGGGACGCTGACCGGGAACCGCCGGGCGCTGGCCTGGGACCCTTTCCGCGCCAGTTCCTGCCGCACCCGAGGCGGATGCCGCAGGGCGCTGCTGGGGACGGGCCGGTGCGTCTACCCGTGGAGTAGCCGACGGCTGCCGCAATCCTCCAGGGACACCCGTGCTTGGCTTGGGATATGAGTCCGAATTGCTCACTCGTTACCTCCGGTATTGTCTTCGTTCAGCTCGACGCCGGACCCATTACCGGATCCTGCGGCCGATCCCGATTCGGCCGTCGCGGTCGCCTGATCGGCGCCGCCGTTTGCAGCCAACGTTACGTCATCGTCCGCCTCGGACGTTCCTCCGGCTGGATTTTCGACGCTATTGACGCTTGAGGCGTCGTCGGTGCCCTCGCCCTGATCGTCGTCGGAGTCCTCGAGGCCGCGTTCGCTGTTGCGGGCCACCTCGATGATGCGGTCGTTCTTGTCAGGCTTCGCGAAGATGACGCCCATCGTGTCACGGCCCTTGGCAGGCACACCGGCCACGGCGGAGCGGACAATCTTTCCACCCTCCATGACCACCAGGACTTCGTCTTCTTCGTTGACGATCAACGCACCAACAAGGTCGCCTCGCTCTTCCTGAAGCTTGGCCACCTTGATGCCCAGGCCGCCACGTCCCTGGAGCCGGTATTCCTCGACGGCGGTGCGCTTGGCGTACCCGCCTTCGGTCACCACGAACACGAACGAGCCGTCCTGGACCACGTCGGCCGCGAGGAGTTCGTCGTCTTCGCGGAACTTCATGCCGGTCACACCCGAGGTAGCACGACCCATGGGGCGCAATGCCTCGTCGGTGGCCGTGAAGCGGATCGACTGGCCCTTGCGGGATACCAGGAGGAGATCGTCCGTTTCGGACACAAGCTGCGCCGAGACAAGCTCGTCCTCGTCCCGAAGGTTGATGGCGATGACGCCGGCCGTGCGGTTGGTGTCGTAGTCTTCCAGGCGCGTCTTCTTCACAAGGCCGTTCTTGGTGGCGAGCACCAGGTACGGGGCTTGCTCGTAGTCGCGCAAGTCGAGGACCTGGGCGATGTGCTCGTCCGGCTGGAAGGCCAACAGGTTTGCCACGTGCTGTCCCTTGGCGTCGCGGCCGGCCTCGGCAAGCTCGTATGCCTTGGCCCGGTACACGCGGCCTAGGTTGGTGAAGAACAGCAACCAGTGGTGCGTCGTTGTGACGAAGAAGTGCTCCACGACGTCGTCGCCGCGAAGCTGGGCACCCTTGACGCCCTTGCCGCCCCGCTGCTGCGAACGATAGTTGTCGCTGCGCGTGCGCTTGACGTATCCGCCGCGGGTGATGGTGACCACCACTTCTTCCTCGGGGATGAGGTCTTCCATGGACATGTCGCCGTCGAAGCCCATGAGGATGTGGGTCCGGCGGTCATCACCGTGCTTCGCCACGATCTCGGCCAGTTCCTGGCTGATGATGTCGCGTTGGCGCTGTTCGGAGGCCAGGATCGAGTTGAATTCCGTGATCATGGCTTCAAGCTCGGCGTGCCTGTCCTGGATCTTCTGCCGTTCCAATGCGGCGAGCCGGCGGAGCTGCATGTCGAGGATGGCGCGGGCCTGGAGCTCGTCGATCTCCAGCAGACCCATCAGGCCGTCGCGGGCAGCCTCCGTGGTGTTGGAGGCCCGGATGAGTGCAATGACCTCATCCAGCATGTCCAGCGCCTTGAGCAGGGCGCGCAGGATGTGCGCCTCTTCCTCGGCCTTGCGCAGGCGGTAGCGGGTCCGGCGGACAATGACGCTCATCTGGTGGGCCACCCAGTGCCGGATGAAGGCGTCCAGGCTCAGCGTGCGGGGTACGCCGTCGACAATTGCCAGCATGTTGGCGCCGAAATTGTCCTGAAGCTGGGTGTGCTTGTAGAGGTTGTTGAGCACAACCTTCGCCACGGCGTCGCGCTTGAGCACGATTACGAGCCGCTGGCCTGTGCGGCCGGACGTCTCGTCGCGGAGGTCCGCGATGCCCTGGATCTTGCCGTCCTTGACCAGTTCGGCGATCTTGATGGCCAGGTTGTCCGGGTTTGCCTGGTACGGAAGTTCGGTGACCACGAGGCATGTGCGGCCCTGGAGTTCCTCGACGTTTACCACCGCGCGCATGGTGATGGAGCCGCGGCCAGTCCGGTACGCGTCCTCGATGCCCTTGTGGCCGAGGATAGTGGCGCCGGTCGGGAAGTCCGGGCCCTTGATGCGTACAAGCAACGCCTCGAGCAGCTCTTCGCGGCTGGCTGTCGGGTTGGCCAGGTACCATTGCACGCCATCGGCAACTTCGCGGAGGTTGTGCGGCGGGATGTTAGTGGCCATGCCGACGGCGATGCCGGAGGAACCGTTGACCAGCAGGTTCGGGAAACGCGCCGGCAGGATGGTGGGTTCCTGGTTCTTGCCGTCGTAGTTGTCCTGGAAGTCGACGGTTTCTTCGTCGATGTCGCGCACCATCTCCATGGCCAGCTGGGCCATCTTGGTTTCGGTGTAACGCGGAGCCGCGGCGCCGTCGTTGCCCGGGGAGCCGAAGTTACCCTGCCCAAGAGCGAGCGGATAGCGCATCGTCCAGTCCTGGATGAGGCGGACCAAGGCATCGTAGATCGCGGTGTCACCGTGCGGGTGGTATTGGCCCATGACCTCGCCCACCACGCGGGCGCATTTGTTGAACGAGCGGTCCGGGCGGTAACCGCCGTCGAACATCGCGTAGAGCACTCGGCGGTGGACAGGCTTCAGGCCGTCGCGGACGTCCGGAAGCGCACGGCCAACGATCACGGCCATGGCATAGTCCAGGTAGGAACGCTGCATTTCCGTCTGCAGGTCCACCTGGTCCACGCGGTCAGTCAGCACGTCGCCCTCAAGTACGGGTTCCGGAATGCCGGCCGACTCGGCGGGAACCTCAGGTGTTTCTTCACTCATGGTTTATGATTTCCGTTTCAGGTATATGTCAGTACTGGAATATTCCTAGGGGCTTTTGAAGTCTCTAGATATCCAGGAACCTGACGTCCTTGGCGTTCTGCTGAATGAAGTTCCGGCGCGACTCCACGTCCTCACCCATCAGCACGGAGAAGGTCTGGTCCGCCGCCAGGGCATCGTCCATGGTGACCTGCAGGAGCGTGCGGTGGTCCGGGTCCATGGTGGTGTCCCAGAGTTCGGTGTAGTCCATTTCGCCGAGGCCCTTGTAGCGCTGGATGCCGTTGTCCTTCGGGATCCGGCGGCCGGCGGCCTGGCCGGAGACCAGCTTGGCGTCTCGTTCACGGTCGCTGTAGACGTAGTCGTGAGGGGCGTTCGACCATTTGATGCGGTACAGCGGCGGCTGGGCCAGATAGACATAGCCGTTCTCGATCAGCGGACGCATGTAGCGGAACAGCAACGTCATCAGCAGCGTCGTGATGTGCTGGCCGTCCACGTCGGCATCGGCCATCAGGACGATCTTGTGGTACCGCAGCTTGGAGATGTCGAAGTCCTCGCCGATGCCCGTGCCGAAGGCCGTGATCATGGACTGGACTTCATTGTTGCCGAGCGCCTTGTCCAGGCGGGCGCGCTCGACGTTCAGGATCTTTCCGCGCAACGGCAGGATGGCCTGGGTCTCGGGGTTGCGTCCACGCTTGGCCGAACCCCCGGCGGAGTCACCCTCCACGAGGTAGACCTCGCAGCGCGCGGGATCCTTCGAGGAGCAGTCGGACAGCTTGCCCGGCATACCGAAGGATTCTAACGGGCTCTTGCGACGTGCGTTGTCGCGGGCTTTGCGCGCGGCCATACGGGCCTGTGCCGCCTGGACAGCTTTGCGGATGACGTCTCGCGCCGGGCCCGGGTTTCGTTCCAGCCAGTCGCCAAGCTGGTCGGTGACCACCCGTTGGACGAAGCCCTTGACCTCGGAGTTACCCAGTTTGGTCTTGGTCTGGCCCTCGAACTGCGGTTCCGACAATTTCACGGAGATGACGGCTGTGAGGCCCTCCCGGATGTCGTCACCGGTCAGGTTGTCATCCTTTTCCTTGATGATGGTCTTCTCGCGCGCGTAGCGGTTGATGAGTGAGGTCATCGCGGCACGGAAACCTTCTTCGTGGGTGCCGCCCTCGTGGGTGTTGATGGTGTTGGCGTACGTGTGGACGCTCTCGGAATAGGCCGTGGTCCACTGCATCGCGACCTCGACGGCGATGTGCCGCTCAGTGTCCTCGGTTTCGAAGGCGATGACGTCCTCGTGGACGACGTCCACCTTCTTGTTCGAGTTGAGATGCTTCACGTAGTCGAGCAGGCCGTCGTCGTATTGATAAACGACGGTGCGGTGTTCGGCCGCCACTTCGCCTTCAGTCGCCACCGCGTCAAGATCCAGGTCGTCGTCGCCTGCTCCTGCGACGGGACGCTCGTCCGTGAGGGTGATGCGCAGGCCCTTGTTGAGGAAGGCCATCTGCTGGAACCGGGCGCGGAGGGTTTCGAAATCGAAATCGGTGCTCTCGAAGATGGTGCCGTCCGGGTAGAACGTCTGGGACGTTCCGGTCTGGTCCGTTGCTTCGCCCTGGACGAGTCCACCCTGCGGCTTGCCGCCGTCGGCGAAGCTCATCCGCCAAACGTGGCCCTGGCGACGCACCTCGGTGTCAACCCTGCGCGAAAGCGCGTTGACAACGGAAATACCGACGCCGTGAAGGCCACCGGATACGGCATAGCCGCTGCCGCCGAACTTGCCGCCCGCGTGCAGGATGGTCATGACAACTTCGACCGTTGGCTTCTTCTCCGTGGGGTGCATGTCTACCGGGATRCCGCGGCCATCGTCCACGACCTTCACGCCGCCATCGGCCTGCAGAGTCACCTCGATGTGGCTGCAGTATCCGGCAAGCGCCTCGTCCACCGAGTTGTCCACCACTTCGTACACCAAGTGGTGGAGGCCGCGCGGGCCTGTGGATCCGATGTACATACCCGGGCGCTTACGCACCGCTTCGAGACCTTCAAGAACGGTAATGTCGCTCGCACCGTACTCCTTGGACCCCGAGGGGGTGTCAGGCTTATGGGCGTTCTCCTTCGCGGGATCTACTGCCAAGGTCTCTGCATTGTCGTTAGCCACAGGCGCTTTCGACTCCTCCGTGTTCGATGGTCGCCGGCCGTCACCGCACCAAGGAAGCACGTCCGTCAGGACACACCACAGGGATACGGCAGCCGCCAACAGGGACGTCACTGCTAACGCCGGCTACTTCGTCAATGGCGGATCCGCTTATACAAGTGCTGTTCAGCAGAGCCAATCAACGTTCACCGGCGCCCAGTTGTCTATGCCGATTCTATCGTGACTGGGCGCAGTTCCTTGCAAAACCCGGCCCTTATGCTCAGGAAAGTAGCTCTGGGAGGCCGCTGGCCCCATCTGCAAGCCGCCAAAAGAGCACCCTCTAGGGAGCTGTACGGTCCGGGGAGGTTTCTCGCCCCTGTGCGCCGTTCAAGCAAATGCGCCAATATGGGCGCGGGGGAAGTTACCCGTAGGTATCCCGAGGGCCCCGCCCATTGACGCTTCGGCCGCCCTTCCGCCAACTCGGTGCAGTGGGGGCGAGCACCTGAATGGAGGTCACCACTCCGTCTCCGAGTTCCTTTCGGAACATGTCCAGGAGGCTTGTACTCAGGAGCCTGAGCTGCGTTGCCCACGCCGTGGAATCGCAGCGGACATGGAGCGTGGTGTCGGTGAAGCTCTCCGGAGTGCAATGCGCGGAGATCTCCGGTCCTACCAAGGCATCCCATTCGGCCATCACGGAACCGACGGCTACTGGAGACGTCCAGCCGCGTTCGGCTACGAGCCTCCCGACGACTTTCCCCAAGCCAAGCGGATCCCGGCCGCTACCGTGGAATTGGCTGAATCCGCGGGTGTCGCGGACGCCCTTGCGTTTGGGAGCGGCGCCCGTCCGCGGGGCAGCGCGGCGGATTTCGCCACGTGCTGCGGCCGCTTCGCGCATCCGGTTCAACGCTGATTGGGCAGCGTCGATCTCGTCAGGGTCCCTGCCCGGCTGGCGTCCGCCGGGGCTATCCTTCTCCATCAATGCCTCCGGGCACAACCTTCACGCGCCGCCCCGCCAGTTCCTCGGGAATGTCGGCGTCGACGGCGGCCGTCACCAGCACCTGTTCGGCACCGGCCACTATTGCAGCCAGTTTACGCCTGCGCTGCACGTCCAGTTCAGCGAACACATCGTCGAGGATGAGGATCGGAGCAGAACCGCCGGTTCGGGTGTCATCGAGCATGACGTAGTAGGAGGCCAAGCGCAGGGAGAGGCACATGGACCATGTTTCGCCATGGGAGGCATAGCCCTTGGCCGGAGCTTGGCCCAGAACCAGCTCGAGTTCGTCGCGGTGGGGTCCGACCAGGGAGATTCCGCGCTCCAACTCCTTCCGGCGCGAGGCAGCGAAAGCCTGGACATAGCGCTCGGTGAGTTGTTCCACGGACAATGTGCGGAGGTCCTCAACCCCTTCCGAACCTTCCGCGAGACCCTCGGCGGGACCGCCGTCGTCGTCCAACACGCCCTGGATGGTAGATCGATAGACCGCGCCCGCTTCCTTCGATCCGTCCGTCAGCTGGGCGTATGCGCTCTTGAGGTGGGGTCGAAGCAGTTCCACGAGTTCCAGCCGTGCATGCAGGAGCTCGGCACCGGCCCGCGCCATGTGCTGGTCCCACACATCGAGCGTTGCTTCGTGGCCTGAGGTGAATTTGCCGGTGCGGGCAGATTTCAACAAAGCGTTGCGCTGTTTGAGCACGCGGTCGTAGTCGCTGCGGGTGGCCGCGTGTACCGGCATGAGGCTGACCAGCAGTTCGTCCATGAAGCGCCTGCGGTTCGACGGATCACCCTTGACCAAGGCAAGGTCTTCCGGGGCAAAAAGCACCGTCTGGCAAATGCCCAGGATGTCGCGGGCGCGCACAGGATTTCCGCGGTTGATCCGGCCGCGGTTGGCACGGCCGGCGTTGATCTCAAGTTCGACCACGGTCGATTGTTCACCGCGAACAAGCTTCGCCCGGATCAAGGCGCGCTCCGTGCCGAAGCGCAGGAGGGGCGCATCCGTACTCACGCGGTGCGAACTCAAGGTCGCCAGGTATCCGATGGCCTCCATGAGGTTCGTCTTGCCGATGCCGTTGGACCCCACCAGGACCGTCACACCGGGGCCGAGCTTGAGGTCAACCTGCGCGTAGCTGCGGAAATCGGTCAGCGAAAGATGTTCGAGGTACACGCGTACTGCTGGTGGGCCGGGGCCTAGTTGGCCGGACGGGTGGCGTGTCCGCCGAATTGGTTGCGCAGCGCAGACACCATCTTCATGGCCGGGGAGTTGTCTTCACGCGAGGAGAAACGGGCGAAGAGCGCAGCGGTGATTGCCGGCGCAGGGATCGCGTTGGCAATGGCTTCTTCAACGGTCCAGCGGCCTTCACCGGAGTCCTCGACGTAGTCTCCGATGGAGGCCAGTCCCGGATCTTCGTCCAAGGCTTTGACCATGAGGTCCAGTAGCCAAGAACGGACAACGGTGCCTTTTTGCCACGCACGGAAGGTGCCGGGAAGGTCTTTGATGATGTCCTTGGCGGCGAGCAGTTCGTAGCCCTCGGCGTAGGCCTGCATCAGGCCGTATTCGATCCCGTTGTGGACCATCTTGGCGTAGTGGCCTGCTCCGACGCCGCCGACGTGGACGAAGCTGTCGGCGCGATCGCCTTCGGGACGGAGTGCGTCGAATACCGGCATGGCGAGTTCGATGTCTTCATCCGCGCCGCCTGCCATGAGTCCGTAGCCGTTCTGCAAGCCCCAGACGCCTCCTGAAACACCGCAATCGGCGAAGCGAATGTCCTTGGAGGCCAGGAAAGTGGCGTGTTTTTGGTCTTCAGTGAAGCGTGAGTTGCCGCCGTCGATCACCATGTCCCCGGCGGAAAGCTTCTCGCCGAGTTCGCTGATCACGGCATCGGTGATCTCGCCGGAGGGAACCATGACCCACACCAGGCGCGGCGCCGGAAGGGCAGCGATCAGTTCGTCAACGGACGCGACGTCGGCGATGTCCTGATTGCGGTCGAAGCCAGTGACCTCGATTCCGCCCTTCCGCATGCGTTCGCGCATGTTGAAACCCATTTTTCCAAGGCCGATCAGTCCGATGTGCACGGGGTGAACTCTTTCCTGCGTTGGTGGTTTTGGTCTTGACCCGACTGACTCGCATTTGTTGTCGTTTTGGGCGCCCAGAACGACAACTAATGCGAGCTAGTTGGGGAGGCGGACAGGCATCACGAGGTAGCGGTAGTCGCCTTTGTCATCGCCGTCGGCGTCAACTTGGGCGGTGATCATGGCTGGCTTCGGTGCCGTGGTGAAGGAGAAGCGCACGAACTTGGTCTCGATCACGCTCAGGCCTTCCACCAGGTAGTGCGGGTTGAACGCTACCGTGATGTCTTCGCCGCTGAGCTGGGCTTCCAGTTCCTCGGAGGCCTGCGCATCTTCGCCGGTACCGGCGTCCAGACTCAGCTGGCCCTGCGTGAACGCCAGGCGAACCGGGGTGTTCCGTTCGGCCACCAAGGACACGCGGCGAACGGCTTCAACGAGTTCCTGCGTTTGGACCGTTGCGTGGATCGGCGTGGAATCCGGGAACAAGGACCGAATCTTGGGGTAGTCGCCGTCAACGAGCAATGAAGTGGTGGTGCGCCCGCCGCTTTCGAAGCCAATCAGGCGGCTGTCGTCGTCGGCGAGGGCGAGATGGATGTCACCGCTGCCGCCGAGAGTCTTGGCTACCTCGTTGAGGGTCTTGGATTTCACCAAGGCACTCGTGGAAATTCCCGGGGTGACGGGCTTCCACGGTACTTCCCTCATGGCGAGGCGGTACCGGTCCGTGGCGAGGAGGGTGATCATGTCATCCTCGATCTCCATCCGGACACCGGTGAGGATCGGCAGGGTGTCATCCCTGCTGGCGGCGATGATGACCTGCGAAACGGCCTGGGCGAAGGCGTCGCCGGGCAGGGTTCCGCTGATGGCGGGAAGCGCCGGAAGCGGCGGATATTCGGATTCCGGCATCGTGGCGAGATGGAAGCTGCTTCGACGGCATGTGAGGGTGACCTTGCTGCCATCGGTTTCGATGTCGACGGGAGCCGAGGGCAGGCTGCGGCAGATATCGGCCAGGAGCCGTCCGGAAACCAGGATGGTTCCTTCGGTGGTGATGTCAGCTGGAATCTCGAGACGGGCGGAGGTCTCGTAATCGAAGCTCGAGAGGCTCACTGTTCCGGCTTCCGCCTTGAGCAGGAGACCTGAGAGTACCGGGACGGGCGGCCGCGGAGACAAGGACCGGGCTGTCCATGTGACGGCTTCTGCCAGGACATCCCGCTCGACTCTGAACTTCACGGAAGGGTGCCGCCTTTCATTGCTGCTGCCAGTGTTCCACCGGAAACTCCCCCAGGAGCCCCGAAAACCAGCGCCCGGAACCCGAACGCTGCATGGTCCGCACTGAGCGAACTACAAAGCAGCGCCAAGGATGGACGCGATGCAGACAGCTTAGCCGGAACTTCGGGCATTAACCCATCCCCGGCCTGCTGGCTTGTGGTTCGAAGCAGCCGCGGGCTGCGTCGGTGGGTGGGCGGAAGGAGATTGTTATTTGAGGGAATTCATTTTTTTGGGATTAGTAGTGTTAATAACCCCTGTGGAAACTGTGGATAACCGTCCCTGGACCCGCAGTTCCGCGGTTAAGGCCTGTTCACGATATGTGGGTGACAGGGGTTTTAAACAGGGTGTGGACGTGGATAACCCCCAGGGCCGTTTTTAACGATCCACAGACGGCTTAAGGGTTTTAAGCCCATTAACCGCGCTTGTCCCCTTAAGTATCCACAGGCTTATCCACATGTGCCTGTTAATAAGGTATGTAGTACCTCGAGCGAGCCGACTCAGGAATCGCGTTGCTGCTGCTTGATGCGGTTGGTCAGCTCAGTCACCTGGTTGTAGATCACACGGCGCTCGGCCATCAGTTCGCGAATCTTGCGATCTGCGTGGATCACTGTGGTGTGGTCGCGGCCGCCAAGCTCCTGGCCGATCTTCGGCAGGGACATGTCGGTGAGCTCGCGGCACAAGTACATGGCGATCTGCCGTGCGGTCACCAAGGTGCGCGTCCGGGACTTGCTGCAAAGCTCTTCCATGCTGAGCTTGAAGTACTCGGCCGTCTGCTTCAGGATCTGGTCGGCCGTGATCTCCTGGGCGCCATCGTCGGTGATCAGGTCCTTCAGCACCATTTCGGCGAGGGCCACATCCACGGGCTGGCGGTTGAGGCTGGCGAAGGCAGTGACGCGGATCAGTGCGCCTTCGAGCTCGCGGATGTTGCTGGAGATCTTGGAAGCGATGTACTCCAAGGCGTCGTCAGGTGCGGACAGTCCCTCGCTCTGGGCCTTCTTGCGGAGGATCGCAATACGGGTTTCGAGTTCCGGCGGCTGGATATCGGTCAGCAGGCCCCACTCGAAGCGGGACTTCATGCGGTCCTCGAAGCCGGCAAGCTGCTTGGGCGGGAGGTCCGAGGTGATGACCACTTGCTTGTTGTTGTTGTGCAGTGCGTTGAAGGTGTGGAAGAACTCTTCGAGCGTCCGGTCCTTGCCAGCCAGGAACTGGATGTCATCGATCAGGAGCACGTCGACGTTGCGGTACGTGGTCTTGAAGCTGGCGCCTTCGTCGTCCCGGATGGAGTTGATGAAGTCGTTGGTGAACTCTTCGGAATTCACGTAGCGCACCCGGATGCCGCTGTAGAGCCGGCGGGCGTAGTGGCCGATCGCGTGCAGCAAGTGCGTCTTGCCGAGTCCGGAGTCACCGTAGATGAACAGCGGGTTGTAGGCCTTTGCCGGTGCTTCCGCGACCGCGACGGCGGCAGCATGGGCGAAGCGGTTGGAAGAGCCGATGACGAAGGTGTCAAAGACGTACTTCGGGTTCAGCCGGCCGAATTCGTGCGAAGTACTCGGCGGGGTGGGCTGTGGCTTGGATTCCACGGCCAGGTCGTTCACGGAGGAGAGTTCGACGGCGGGGGCCGGCTCTTCGTGGATGGGCACTAGATCCGTGTCGACGTCGATCGCGCACCGGATGTCGTCGGAAAAGACGCTGCGGAGGGCGTCATCGAGGGCGTCCTTGACTTGCGTCTGGAGAACCTCGCGGGTCAACTCGTTGGGTACGGCCACCAGGAGCGTGGAGCCGATCAGGCCCTGTGCCTGGGCAAGGATAACGAAACCACGCTGCCGGGGTGTGACGCGATCGTCTTGTTCCAGCAGGCTCAGCACCCGCCGCCAGGAACTTCCGACCGTGTTGGCGTGGTTGGCTTCGTCTACCGTCATCAATTGGTTCCCTCGAGTGCTTGCTTGCCTGGATTGCGGCAGCCGAAGGTCCAAACCATGAGTGGATTCCGAACCGAATCCACAGGGTTATGCACAGTCCGTGGATAATCGGCTACTGAGACACTCTAGGGGATGGAAACTCCAGAAGATAGCTGGGAAGAGGCTTGTGGATAATTACACGGTTGTGGTTCTGAAACGGGGTCTGTGACCGGCTTCATCCACAGGCTGGGGGTGTACTTAGCCACAGCTGGGGATAGCGGGCACCGAGGCTCCCAGTTTGACCTTGGGGGTCTTTTTGCCCTAACGTTGTGAAGTCCTATGTGTCCGCTTTTTGACCACCCGCACTTCCGGTAAATCCGGCGTTGGGCGGCGGCGGATACTCAATAAACTTAGCGTCGGCCAGTTCTTCCCCTTTTGATCGGGTGGGCGCACCTTTGATCCACTGGAGTAACTAACGTGAGCAAGCGGACTTTTCAGCCGAATAACCGCCGTCGGGCCAAGAAGCATGGCTTCCGCCTTCGTATGCGCACCCGTGCCGGCCGCGCCATCCTGGCCGCCCGTCGTGGCAAGGGCCGCGTCGAACTGTCGGCCTAAATAACTGACTCGTCGGTCAGCCTTCCAAGCGAGTCAATAGGTGCTAGCCACCCGTAACCGTCTGCGGACTTCTACCGACTTTTCAACAACTGTACGTTCCGGCGTCCGCAATGGACGCCGGAACTTAGTGTTATATACGGCACCTATCGGTGCCGGAGAACCGAGCCGCATCGGCTTCATCGTTTCCAAAGCTGTCGGGAACGCTGTGACCAGGAACCTCGTTAAGAGGAGACTGAGAGAAGCAGGTGCTTTGTCCTTGAAAAGGCATGGCACGGGTCTTGCTGTTGTGGTCCGGGCGTTGCCGGCGGCTGCGACGGCGAGCTGGGACCAGCTGCTGACGGATTACAACGCCGCCTTGGCGGCAACCACGAAACGGCTCGGCGGATCCTCTCCGCGGGTTGTTTCGCCCACCCAGGGCACCACAACGGAAGGGACACCGCGTGCATGAGCTGAGCTCCGCCGTCGTCCGCTTCTTTAGAGTCGCTCCGAGGATCCTCGGAACATTTCTGTGGGAGCTGCCGCGCAACGTCCTCATCATCTTGTTGAAGACGTACCGCAAGATCATCTCTCCCTTATACGGCCAGGTATGCCGGTTCTTCCCATCCTGCTCGGCATATGCCCTCGAAGCGGTGACGGTACATGGTGCCGTCAAGGGAAGTTGGCTCGCAGTGCGGCGCCTTGCGCGGTGCCACCCCTGGAACGCCGGCGGCGTGGACCACGTCCCCGCCGGACATCGTCACTGGCCCGAAGGCCAGACGCCCACAATTGTTGTACTGAACAACCCGGACCAGTTCCTGGCTGTGTGGTCTGATGAAGACGGTCGCCGCACAGCGGCCTGAGGAAATAGGGAAAACGTATGGACATCTTTGGAACAATTCTGGCCCC
The DNA here is from genome assembly GCF_056398685.1 of Arthrobacter sp. 01T428. Lineage (NCBI taxonomy): Bacteria > Bacillati > Actinomycetota > Actinomycetes > Micrococcales > Micrococcaceae > Arthrobacter > Arthrobacter sp. 01T428. The sequence continues at coordinate 101,348 of NZ_JBFTPW010000005.1, forward strand.
GTTCAAGTGGCTAGTGTCCGCGATCATGCTGGGGTTCCACGACGGGCTGAGTTTCATCGGCCTGCCGCCGGAAAACGGCTGGACCTGGACACTGTCCATCATCGGCCTGGTGCTGGTGATCCGTGCCGCCCTGATCCCTGTCTTCGTCAAGCAAATCAAGGCACAGCGCGGTATGCAGCTGCTTCAGCCCGATCTGAAGAAGATGCAGGCGAAGTACAAGGGGAAGACGGACCAGCTCTCCCGCCAGGCGATGGCGCAGGAACAGATGGCGCTGTACAAGAAGCACGGCACCAACCCGTTCTCCGCTTGTTTGCCCATGCTGATCCAGATGCCGTTCTTCTTCGCGCTGTTCCAGGTGCTTTCCGGTATTACCCAGGCCCGCCAGGCCGGCCAGGGTATTGGAGCCTTGAGCCATGAGCAGGTGGTGCAGTTCGACGAATCCAGCATCTTCGGCGCTCCCCTGTCCGCGTCCCTGCTTCACGGCGGCCCTGCGGGTACCGACCAGACGGTTGTGTGGATACTCTCCATCGTGATGATCCTGGCCATGACGGCGTCCCAGTTCATCACGCAGAAGCAGATCATGGCCAAGAACATGTCCGAAGAGGCCATGGCCAGCCCGTTCATGCGCCAGCAGAAGATGATGCTGTACATCCTGCCGCTCGTCTTCGGCGTCGGTGGCATCAACTTCCCGATCGGTGTGCTCATCTACTGGACCACTACCAACCTGTGGACCATGGGCCAGCAGTTCTTTGTCATCCGCCGCATGCCGACGCCGGGATCCCCCGCAGCCAAGGCACTCGCTGAGCGTCGCGCCGCCAAGGGCCTGCCGTCCATCCCGCTCCTGGGTGGCAAGAAGGACGCAGACGTCGCTGCCGAGGTGGCCGCCGTCGAGGTCAAGGCACAGCAGCGCATCCAGCCACAACGTAAGAACAGGAAGAAGAAGTAATGTCTGTTGAAAGCACCGAAGAGGCAACGGCCGCTGCCGCCGAGGAATTGGCAGAAGCCACAGAAGAAACTTCCGAAGAGGGCGCTGCTGCCGGTAAGGGCACTTCCGTGAGCCGCCTCGAGGAAGAGGGCGACGTCGCCGCAGACTACCTTGAGGAACTTCTCGACATTGCCGACATCGACGGCGACATCGACATTGAGATCCGCAATGGCCGCACCTACATCTCGATCGCAGCCGAAGACGACTCCGAGGGCCTTGAGAGCCTGGTAGGACGCGACGGTGAAGTGCTCGAAGCCCTTCAGGAACTCGCGCGCTTGTCCGTGCTGTCCGCGACCGAAAACCGGTCCCGCCTGGTGCTCGACATCAATGGCTACCGCAAGGAACGCGCCGGCGATCTGCAGCAGATTGCCGAAGACGCCGTGGCGAAGGTCAAGGAAACCGGCGCCCCTGTGGCACTCGAACCCATGAGCGCCTACGAACGCAAGATTGTGCACGACGCTGTTGCGGACCTCGGTTTCGTCTCCGAGTCCGAGGGCGAAGGCGTCGGCCGCCACATCGTGGTTTCGGCCGACTAACGGATCATGGTTGAAATCACGGCAGCCGAACTGCAGGCGGCAGAGAAGATTTTCGGTGACCGGCTTGGCCTCGCCCAGCGGTACGTAGAACATTTGGCGACATCGGGAACCGAGCGCGGGCTGATTGGCCCGCGCGAGGTTCCCCGCCTATGGAGCCGGCACGTTCTCAATTGCGCCGTCATCGAGTCCGCGATTGCCCACGGAAGCCATGTTGCGGACGTCGGTTCCGGTGCGGGGCTTCCCGGCTTGTGCTTGGCGATTGCACGTCCCGATCTTGAACTCACGCTGATCGAGCCGCTGGAGCGGCGCGTCATTTGGCTTCAGGAAGTGGTGGACGACCTCGGGCTGGGCAACGTCACGGTCATGCGCACCCGCGCCGAGCTCGCAGTGGGCATGGTCGACGCGGACGTTGTCACGGCGAGGGCTGTCTCTGCCCTGTCCAAGCTTGCCGGCTTGACCATTCCTTTGCTTAACGGCAAGGGTGAAGTGGTTGCGATCAAGGGCCGCAGTGCTGCCGAGGAGATTGAGCAAGCAGCAAAAGTGATCCGCAGGCTCGGCGGCGTGGAAACGTCCGTTGTGGTTTGTGGGCAGGAGCTCCTGGAAGAACCCACCACAGTGGTGAGGATCGTCGTTAACAAACAGCGGAAGATCGCTTAGCTTCGGCGCTGTGTCCCGCGTGTCCGCAACTGAGCGGTTAAGCTAGAGAACGGCAGCTAGAGCCGAATGAGAGTGAGAGTGTGACAGTGGGCAGTAGCGAAACCTCCACCCAGCGGATCCCGCCATTTATTTCCTTGGGGTCGGCTCGGGCCATGGCTGCACCCTCGGCGTCTTTTGAATCTGCGCTGATGCGTACGAATTCGGTTGCGAACGCCGCTGTTTCACGTGAAACGCTGATCGTCGGACACGACAACGTCATGGACTCCATCGACGACTCCAGCCCTATCGCGCGGCAGCTCGCCAACGAAACCCGACGGCGCGAGCGCCTGGTGGGACGCGAGCTTCCCAAGCCGGAGAAGACCCGCATTTTCACCGTCTCCAATCAAAAAGGCGGCGTCGGAAAGACCACGACGACGGTCAATATTGCGGCTGCCCTCGCTTCCGCTGGGCTCAACGTCCTGGTGATCGACATCGATCCTCAGGGAAATGCGTCCACCGCGCTGGGTATTGAACACCACGCAGACGTCGACAGCATTTACGATGTGCTGATCAACGACCTTCCGCTGCGTGACGTTGTGGCTCCTTGCCCTGATATTCCGAATCTCATCTGTGCGCCGGCGACCATTCACTTGGCGGGCGCCGAAATCGAACTGGTCTCCCTCGTGGCACGCGAGCAGCGCCTGCGCCGGGCAATCGATGTCTATTCGAAGGAGCGCGCGAAGAACGGTGAAGGTCGCCTGGACTTCATCTTCATCGACTGCCCGCCCAGCCTGGGCCTGCTGACCGTCAACGCCTTCTGCGCGGCCAGCGAGGTACTCATCCCGATCCAGTGTGAGTACTACGCCTTGGAGGGCCTGAGCCAGCTCCTCAAGAACATCGAAATGATCCAGAAGCACCTCAATGCTGATCTGGTCGTTTCCACCATTCTCCTCACCATGTACGACGGCCGCACCAATCTGGCCGCGCAGGTGGCTTCCGAAGTCCGTCAACATTTCCCGAACCAGGTTCTTGGCGCAGTGGTTCCCCGCTCCGTGCGTATCTCGGAGGCTCCGAGCTACCAACAGACGGTAATGACCTACGATCCGTCTTCCAGCGGCGCGTTGTCCTACATGGAAGCCGCCGCGGAAATCGCCGAGCGCTAGACTTCCTTAATCACTGCAATATCCTTGGCGGGCTCTATTCTTGCCATTCCACCGGAGGGACATACTAATGAGCGAAAAGCGACGAGGCCTGGGTAGGGGTCTTGGGGCTCTCATTCCCAGCTCCGCTTCGGCCGGTGCATCGGGCAATGGCGTTCCGGCGTCCCGCCCCGTGGACCTCTTCTTCCCTGAGGCGCGCAAAGCCCCGGAGACGCTGGATACGCCTGCGGTGCCTGAAACCGAAGTAGCGAAGAGTTCCCCCTCTCGAGGCTCTTCGGCCAAGAGTACGACGGCGGCAAAGACGCCTGCTGCGAAGTCGCCATCCGCGAAGGTCACCACTGATGAAGACCCGTCCGCGTCCGAACCGTCCGCGGCTCCTGCCGCTGCTGCTGGGAAAGCAGTTTCTGAATTCGCTCTGACGGAAGCGTCCGAGGTCCAGCTGGTCGAGGTTCCCGGCGCGCGCTTTGCCGAAATCCCGGTCGGGGACATTCATCCCAACCGCAAGCAGCCCCGCAGCGTCTTCGATGAGGACGACATGGCGGAGCTGGTTCACTCCGTCAAAGAAATAGGCGTTCTCCAGCCAATTGTTGTACGTACTTCAACCGAAAAGGGTGGAGAACCGTATGAGCTGGTGATGGGTGAGCGTCGATGGAGGGCTGTACAGGCCGCCGGGCTCGAAACTATCCCGGCGATTGTCCGCGATACCAACGATGACGACCTCCTCCGTGATGCTTTGCTGGAGAACCTCCACCGGAGCCAACTGAACCCCTTGGAAGAAGCAGCTGCTTACCAGCAGCTCCTGGAAGACTTCGGCACCACACACGAGCAGCTGGCTGATCGAATCGGACGTTCGCGTCCCCAGGTGTCCAACACGCTCCGTCTCCTCAAGCTTCCTCCCTTGGTGCAACGGCGCGTTGCAGCCAGCGTGCTCTCGGCCGGCCACGCTCGTGCGCTGCTCGCTCTCCCGGACGCAGCCGCGATGGAGCGTCTCGCTCAGAAGATTGTCTCCGAGGGTATGTCCGTACGGGCTACCGAGGAAGCAGTCGCGTTGTACCAGGATCCTACGGTGCCGCCCAAGAACAGCATCCCGCGCCCCAATGCACGCCATGAGCGTCTCGACTACCTTGCTTCCTCCCTTTCGGATCGACTCGACACAAACGTCAAGATCACCTTGGGTGCGCGTAAGGGCCGGGTCAGTATTGAGTTCGCGAGCGTTGAAGATCTGAACCGCATCATGGATGTATTGTCGCCCGGGGACGAAGGCTAGTCGCTGGATCTCTACGGAATCGGGGTTTGCTTCTAAAGAGGCAAGCCCCCTTTTTCGTTTAACGGTCGATCGAGGCGGGAATCGACATTCGGAGGATATCCGGCCACGTTTATCGCGCTGACTGGCGACAATTCGCTCCGCGGATGCCCTCGATGTGCATCCGGGGGCTGTGGATGGCTTTTGCAGCAAACTGGGATCCGTTGCCCTTTCTGCAAACGGGGTCAGGTGACGGCTGCCCTTGCCTGGAATGGAGCGAGCCGCCACCCGCGCTTCTCAACGATGCTTCGCTGTAAGACTTTCCGCTGCGTCTTATCCCTCGTATGTGGCGCGCCTTCGCGCCCGCGGGGTCGGCGGCAAGCGATCTTCCCGTTTGGAACGATCGGGGCTGCTGCGGATCTAGTCGGGTGTTTCACGCGAAACGAACAGACTTTAGTGCACAGGAGGGCAGGAGTCCGCTTATCGTTGACCGGATGAGCTGCAATTCGAGTCTCTAGTAGGCGATTGAATACTTGGGTGCCTTCTTCGCTGCATCCCTTTCGCACTGATTGAGAGTTCGCCTCCGCTCCTGGCGTGTTCGAGATATGCTCCTTCATGCCTGGCCGGCAGGTTCCTTATGGGCCCATACCCCGGCGTTTCACGTGAAACAACACAGCTTGCCGGCCTTCAGATCGACCGTCACCCGGATCTCCCTCGGCTAGAGCGCAGGGGCTTCGCCAACACTTCGCTGCGGACTCAGGTATCTGCTGTCCTGGATCGATTTGTTCTCTGGCGTTCGGTTCGGCTTCGTCCCCTTCTCTCGTGTTGTACCCGCGCGAGGCGGACTTGTGGACAAGAGCTGAACAACGTCCAGCTGACATGTCGTGCGCGCAGAGATCGCGACCATGCCGATCAACGGCACCCGGGATTCAGGGATGGTTCAGAATGCGGGAGCAGCCAGTTAGGGACTCCTTCCCCGCACAGCAGTGGCCACTGTTTCACGTGGAACAGGAAGAGCACCAGACGGGGCCTCGCATAGCTGGAGTTCGGCTAATCCCCGTGAGCTTGGTTGGTTAGGACACTAGTCTGTCAGTGGGCCTGTAGGCAGTGCTTCTGTAAGTGGATAGCGACTTGCTCTGTTTCACGTGAAACGAAGCGGCGCAGTCTGGGCTGTGGTGTTCAGGGCGAGACACCCAAGGTAATTGGTAGTCAACTCGCAGAACGACGTGAATCCCCAAGACGCGGCTTCGTAGCGTGTCTCACCGGCTGGTGGTTTTCCGCTTTGGTTCTTTCAATTCACCGTCCATAAGGTGATGCTTCGGCATTTCGGCGCCGGCATCTGGCCTGTCAAAGGAGCTGGCGCTCTGGCCTAAAGCCACTGAGCGAAACCTCCAGATGGTGGCGATGGCCCGATGATTCCTTCGCATCCGCCATTCTCGAGCGCCGAACTGACTCTTCTCGGCGCTAGCCTCCCCCTGCGGTGGACTACGATCACACTCAGCGCCAGGCCAGTTGGCTGCGCGCGGAAGGCCAAGAAGTAGTTCTGTTGGGCGCTTGATGCCGGCAATCGCGCGTCCGTTCAGCTTCCTCCTCCAATTCCCCTCCAGCGTGAGGTGGGCTTCAATAGCGCTCTGCTCGCGTCAGGTGCAGGCGGGTGCGCGGCTCACTGTGGCGGTTGGGCACCAATAGATGCAATGCAGAAAGGTGCTCTGCGAGTCTTGAACGCCGAAGGATCAGGGGCCGGTCACGGTGTGTGGGAAGGTCGCGGCGGAGTTGCCTCCGACAGCGCAGCGTCACGTGAGGGGTTGTAGTTCTCTTGCCGGAGGTGTCTGTCGCATGCGTCGACGACCGATGACGGCAAGCGTAAGGTTCGGATCGAGCCCATGCTGAACCCTCGTGAACTCCGACACATGCGACGCGCGGTCGAGGTCGGCGCTCGGATACCGCTTCCCTGTTTGGATACAAGGTGAGATCGATACAAGCAAAGTGCCCTCTGGGTAGATTGCATCTCGCTCCGGAACAATAGGCCGGTCCGGTCTGGGTAGACATCAACGTTGTTCCATGCCCGATGCAGGTAAGCAGGCAAGACTGCTCACAAACGTCCCGGCCCGTGGGATGGAAGTCGTCCAATTTGTGCCGCCGGCTCGGGCCGTGACTCAAGGACCGGTAGGGTCAGCGGATCCAGACGTAGCCTCACCGCATTCCCTCTGTACGCCTGAACTCGCCGGCTTCGTGGGTAGGAGTGTTCTCGTTGGAGCTGAGACCAGCTTCCATGCCGGGAGTCGGACTGGTGATTCGTGCCCTTGTACTAGTCGCGTGATCGCCGGGAAGGAGTTGAAGGAGCGTCTGCTCCCCCAGGCTCGTAACCAGAGTGCGCCCTCGTGCCTTGAATGTGGTCTTACTGCCTCCGGGCCCAACTCTTGCGTCGCAGCGCTTTCGCTGTGACGGTTCTTTCGTTGGCTCACGCGTTCGCGTTATGTGAGTGACGCGAGGCAAGGTGGATGGTCGTCAACCCATGCGGAGGAACAAGTATGTTGTTGAAAGCACTGGAAGCGGTGACGCGCTTGAACCTGGACCCGACACGGCATCCTCGTGCTCGCGCGAATCAGGTGGGTGTGGCTTTGAGCACTGGTTAGTGATGCGCAGTGTTTGCGTCCGCTGGTTCACATGACCATCCGAATTCTGGGGTAGTACGCGGACCGGTCTCTCAGCGCGTCATCGAAGGAACACTGAGTCTGCCCCGGCCACTTCATTCGGAAGATCGGCTGGAAATATTGACGGTTCTAAGGGCTGACGATGACGCAAGATGGAAGCGTCGTGTGGAGCTGGCTCCGTGTACGAAAGTGAAGATTTGCTCCGCCCGCAGGATGTGTACACGTCCTGCGCCACAAGAAGCCGCTGTTGAAAAGTCTGAGAGCAGCGGTGGATATCTCTGTGGATAACTTTGTTGATAAGTCTGCCAGGTTTAAGTGTAGACAGCGAGCATCGTCTGGGTCTGTATCTGGCTGGCGGTCATAGTCCTTTGAAGCTCGTGTTCTTCGATCGCTCTGTTTCACGTGAAACAGAGCCATGGTCTTGAAGCTGGCCATTTTCATCCGAATTTGGCCTGATTTTGGGCGGTTGATCGCCCTTTGCGAGCATTTCGGGCCCGCGTTCGATCTGATTTGACCTGCGGAGCTGGATGTCGCCTTGATTCGCACTGGTCGCGCCCAATACGCGGGTAGGAGGAGTTGTTCGAACTGACCCATTCATGCGGTGGATATCGCTGTGGATAACTTTGTGCATAACTTCTGACTGAACGGTGGATATCCGGCGCAGCCTCGACGCAGCCGCTGCGGAAGGCCGTCCCATGTTGGGGACTAGTATCGCCACTTTGATCGCCTATCGACGGGACCCCACGGGCTCCCAAGCCTAACGTGACCGGCGTTTTGAGCGGCCGGACATAGTCATGTTTCACGTGAAACGACGTCAGCCGACGGAGAAATTCTCGACCCTCAAGGCGGTACCGAGACGTCTCGGATGCAGGTCTGGGAGTACATCAACATGGGCCTTGGACGAAGGCTGGTCCGCCGAGTTAGTGTCCGTCCACGGGACCAGCGAGTAGTCGCGCCCGCCTTCGATCTAGATCGAAGGCACGGACGCTTGTCCTGGGTCCAGCTTGAGTCCCACTTTCACGGGCGAAAGATCGGTGGACGATCGCCATGTACGCGCGACGAGCGAATCCTCAGCCATGGGATCTGTGGTCCGATCTTCAGCCTGTACAACCGGGCGCACCTTACGCTCCAGGATGTGCACCGGTCCTTCAATACGCGCTAGACGTTTCGCGCCCCGCAAGTACCGAATGCCCTTCATCGCCCCCACGTTCCGCGCTCCCCGCGGTCGAATCGGACCGTTCCCACTCCTGTCTGTGCCGGCTGTTTAAGCTCATGGAAGCGGTGTCAGGGCGGCCTGCCCAAAACCTATGCGGTGTCCGCGGTTGCTGCGTGTCTGGATGATCACCCCCACGAGCCCGCAGTTGGTGTCTGAGTGCCTCCGCGCTGTGAGGCCGCCAGGTCGGAAGGAGGGGCAAATTCAGCCGAAGTCCAGGCAATAGTTCGCCCAGCGGAGGTCCGTCGTCGGTTCTGGGCTCGGGGTTTATGAACAAGCACCACTGTTCCCGGTTCGATGCAGAGTTGCCTACGGTGCGGTACTGAGTTGCCTCGGACGACTGTCCGACGTTGGAATTGCGCGTGGAAACTGCCGGACGAGCTTAGTGAGCGGGAGCGTGGCTTCAGCCAGACCGGACCCCATGCCAATTCGAAACACGATCTGTCCATCGGGCCTAGCCTTGGAGAGGCAGCCCGCCACGCTCGGGCATGGTTCGGTCGCCTGGTCAGGATTCAACCCCCACAATGACGTGAAGGGGGCAAATGGACGTCTGTTATGGCGTGCCGTTTTCCCGGCCGCCGCCCCCGCAGGAGGTGGATGCAATGCTGTTCTTCTTACCCTGTGCGAATGATGGCTACTCGAGAAGATCCGGGCGGCTGGCCTGAAGGCGCAATCTTCAATGTCGCCCTTGTGGGTTCACCATGCAAGCTGCCCTCGAAGGCAGGCGCGCGGCCGGCGACAGGCGCGCGCGCATCTGAACCCGCGGCACGCGCTACGGTCAATTCACGGTCCAAGAAGCCAACGTCACGCTGCGAGATGCCAAACATCAGTCCTGGCGCCATTGAGAGAGATGTCTCTGCACAATGCCTTCCCGCACGCCTCACGGTGTATCCAGCCCAAGTGCACCGGTGGATCATCTTCTCTCAGTCCCTTGTCAGCAGCCTTCTTTAAAGTCTCCGATCGGAAAGCTACTGCGGACGCTGCACAGGAAGGGACTGAGTCCTTAGGCGCGGAAGCCCGCATATATGCAGACAGACACCCTAAATTGATTGGTCGCGGTTCTAAACACCGGTTTACGCAGAAACTAGGCGCCTCGATGCATCATCGCGTCACCGAAGGCGCCGTCTGGACACACCGGGCAGTGCGTGCGACGAGGGCGCCGTCTGGATACGCCGGGCAGTGCGTGCGACGAACCCAAGACCCAGGCTAATTGCCTTGGCATCCGCAAGATGAAGCGGAGACTACCAAGGACCAGTCATCCCGCGAGTGGGAACTGAAGCTTCTCTCGGCCATGCGTGAGTCGCCGTGTTGACGCATGTCGCGGTGGGACCTTACGCGCGAATCGTCCGCCCGCCCGCACCCAGTCAGCCCGAGTGATGTGCGGGATGCTCTCCGGACAGATCGCCGTTTCACGTGAAACATGAAGCACGGAAGGGCGCGCTGGTGATACGCATATGTACCGGTGTCGAATGGCCCGGAGCGTGCACGTGCACTCAACAAGTGGTGATTCCAAGTGGCGAGCAGGAAGCGGCGTTCAATGGTTCCGAGGAAACGGGAACCTAGCCCAACTTGAGTGCGGCAGCGCTTGAGCCCGCCAGCCCGGAACGTGCCCGCAGCTCTCGTATCGATCAGCAATTGCGTTTCACGTGAAACCGCGTCAGTTTCTGATTTCATGCATTTCTGGCCACTCGGAATTGGAAACCGACGCGCAGTTCGAGGACAAGAGTCGGTAGCTACGTTTCACGTGAAACGGTGGGTGTACCGAGTGCAAAAAGGTACCTGTCTGGAATTGATTCAATTTGGGAGCTTTCCTAGATCGTATGAGTGGACAACGCGGTTTCACGTGAAACAGTGGAATGAAGGACTTCGTCGTTGACCGATCCCGCGGGCCACGCAGGTGTGTGGACCCCTCGGCATCGGTCCTACCTTAGGAGACTCGACAGTAGTCCCCCTGTCCCCTTGCTCTTTGCCGTACTTTCCCGGCAATTGCCCCACCACTGCCCGGTTCCAGCTCAGCAACGGACCCCACGACTATCTATGCCGTCTCCCAAAAGAACTGCCTGTTTTGAAATTGAAATAGGTCACAAACGGCGGAGCCAAACTTAGGACAGCCGCCGCGCGTACCAGTGACCACCAATACCCCAGCAATCACCACCGGCGGCGAGGCTTTGGACCCAGGACCGTGTGCCCGAAGGCACGAAAAAGCCGGTGGCCTTCGCTCAAGAGCGAAAACCACCGGCCGAATCAGAGGCGCCCGCTAAGGGACGCCAGACGTCCTAGGACAGGACGGATTCAAATTCCTTTTCGAAGAACTGCTTCGGCTTGGCGCCGATCACCGTGCTCTTCACTTCTCCCCCACTGAAGAGGTAAACCGCCGGAATAGACGTGATGCCGTATTCAGCGGCGATGGCTGGGTTGTCGTCGACATTCAGTTTGACGACATCGACCTTGTCTCCGTACTGGACAGAGATCTCGTCGAGGATGGGACCCAGCTTGCGGCACGGGCCGCACCACTCTGCCCAGAAGTCCACAATGACCGGCTTTTCAGCGGCCAGGACGTCGGTGCTGAAACTGGCGTCGGTAACGTTTTTAGCGTTGCTCATAATTCTTTCCCTTCGAATGGATGGCTGCTGTGCCGATTAGGCGTGCAGGTCTGCAAGATAGTGCTCGACGTCCAGGGCCGCGACACAACCGGAACCAGCGGCTGTGATGGCCTGCCGGTAAGTGGGGTCCACTACGTCGCCGGCGGCGAAGACGCCCTTGATGCTGGTCTTGGAGCTGCGGCCGTCGACGGCGATGGTGCCTTCAGGAGCGAGCTCCAGCTTTCCCTTGACGAGCTCCGTGCGGGGATCGTTGCCGATGGCCACGAAAACGCCTGTGACGGCGAGTTCGGACTCGGTGCCGTCGACGAGGTTCTTCAGCTTCAAGCCGGTCACCTTGTCCCCACCGATGACGTCCTCGACGGCGGTGTTCCACACGAAGTTGATCTTCTCGTGGGCCTGGGCGCGGTCACCCATGATCTTGGAAGCCTTGAGGGTGTCGCGGCGGTGCACCACCGTGACGGACTTGGCGAACTTGGTGAGGAAGAGCGCTTCCTCCATGGCAGAGTCGCCACCGCCGATCACTGCGATGTCCTGGTCCTTGAAGAAGAAACCGTCACAGGTTGCACACCAGCTCACGCCGTGCCCGGAAAGACGCTTTTCATTCTCGAGGCCGAGCTCACGGTATGCGGAACCCGTGGAGAGGATGATGGCACGTGCCTTGAAGGTCTCCCCCGTGGCGATGGTCACGGACTTGATGTCGCCGTCGAGGTCCAGTTCGGTGACGTCCTCGAACTGGATTTCAGTCCCAAAGCGTGCCGCCTGCTTTTCGAAGCTCTCCATGAGATCAGGTCCCATGACGCCCTCGGGGAAACCGGGGTAGTTCTCGACGTCTGTTGTGTTCATCAGTTCGCCACCTGCAGTCACGGAACCGGCGATGAGCAGCGGGTTCATGTTGGCGCGTGCCGTGTAGACGGCCGCCGTGTAACCGGCAGGCCCTGAGCCTACGATGATGACATCACGTACGTTGGACGCGGTGTTTTCTGCGTTGCTCACTGGTGGGTGAACCTCTTCCTTAGTCGATGCACCGGATCCTTGCGGCCGGCCACATGGCACAACCCTATGTCGGCGCGGAATATTCCGATGTTCCCGGGGACCCTAATATCCGCCACCATTCAGGGTACCTTCCGGGAGCACAAGGCATCGAAGGAGCAAGACTCCGTTACCGGAGTTGACGGCCGCCCGGGACGCACGCGCCCCAAGCTCCCAGCGGAAGCAAACGCCAGAGCGGTGACAAGCGGCCGAAGGGTCTTCCCGCCGTCGGCTACTGGACCTTGATCTCCGCAAGGCGCAGGCCGAAACCGTAGCGCGTCTTCGGCGCGGTCAGCTTGGGCAGGGACTTAATGGAGATGATGACGTATTGGGCCGTTACAGGGGAACTGAGCGGCATGGTGAGCTCCGGTGAGGTGAAGCTGTTGGTGCCAACCAATTTGGCGCCGTCCATAGCCGGACGATCGTTGGTATAAACGTTGATGTTTCCACCGGAAGCGCCCAACTGGCTCAATGTGACGGATGTCACTTGCGAGGGTGCCTTGAGCTTGACGAGCAGCGAAACTCCATCAGGAGCGAGTCCACCCCAGTCCGCAGTGGCGAACTCCATGTCCGACCAGTAACTCGCGGCATTGCCGTCGTAAGCCTTGACCAGGTCTTTGTCGTAGGTCGCAGCGAACTCGAAATCGCCCATGCGAGTGACTCCATCAATGGCCGGAGGCGCTGCGACCGGAGGTGCTGATGCGCTGCTGCTCGGCTGGCCGGTCACCGTTTGGGACGCTGTGGAGGATTGCTTGGCAGCAGGCGGCCCGCCGGGGATCAGGTTGCCGAGGTTGGTGACTGCCAGGATCAAACCCACGATCAAGACGGCGGCAAGGACCCCGCCCACGAGCCAACGGAAGGAACGGGGCTCGCGTACTGGTTCCTCGTCGTAGTATTCGTCCTCGTCGAGCGGCTCTGCCTGCTCACGCGCAGTCGACGGGAAGCTCGATGCTCCTCGGCTGTATCCCCCGGTAGCGGCAGCCGCTTCGCGGGAAGCGCCTGCGCCGCGGGAGCGGGCGTCGTCGTTAACGAAGCCGTAGTCGTCTTCGGACCAGAGGGAGACCTTGGATTCCTGGGCCGGGTTCGCTGAGGTAGGCGCCGGAGGGGAGGACGCTTGAACAGCCTGCGTGGCAGGGGGCGCCTGGATTTGCTGGGGAGCGGTCCGGTTAGACTCATCGGCCCGGTTCGATGGGGCGGCAGCCGAAGCGGATCCGGGCCCCCCGGAAGGTGCGGCTTCGACGTCGTCGCTGTTTGACTTGCCGGTGCCCTTAACGGCGGCCGCGGCCGCAGCGGCAGCCGCCCCTGCTCCGGCTGCCGCAGCGGCGATCCGGGAACCGATGCCTCCCGGGGCCGACGCCGGCCGGCTGGCGGGCATGGGAGGAACCACCGGGCGGCGCGGGTCCGCGGGTGACGCGGCGCCTGGTAGTGGTTCGCCGGCCGGATTCGGCTCGACCTCGTCGTAACTGATGTACTCGGCGTCGTGCTCTTCGTCGTCGTACAGTCCGTCGTAGGTCTCGGGCTCGTGGGACCGGGCCTGGCCGAAGATCTCGCTGCCGAGGGTGTCCGTGAAGAACGGTTCGACGTAAGGCGGGTTGGTAGCCACCACGAGGTCCAGCAGGTCAGGAGCGCTGCTGTGGTTGGTGATGAGGTACGTGGTGCTGTCGCTGACGCCGAGATCGAGGATCTGGACATGCCCGGGCCGTTCGCCAGTGGCTACCTCGCGGGCGCTCTTGGCAACCTGATCGGCGTTTCCGGGGCCCGCCACGAGGATGCTGACGGGTCTGTTGAGGACCTGGTCCACGCCGTCGAGCACCAGATCTTGGTCGTGCGAAGTCAAGACGGTGGCTGTGACTTTGTAGCGGCCGCCAAGCACTGATCCGACATCGATCGGGTGGGACACGGGTTCCTCCTATGACTGTCCGGAAGCTGCGGGTCCTGAATACGGGATCCGGCCAGCCGGGTGACCCGTGGTCTGCAACTACCTGTATTAGTTTCTGATCCTAGCTGATTGGGCCGTTCTGGCTCCCGGTTTGCGAGGATGCGTCACCTTTTGCGGCGGGGTCCACCGCGGAAATAGGGGTTGTTTCCCAGCGTCCCCTGATAGGTGCGGCGGCCGGGCAACGGGATGCCTGGGCGGCCTGCGGCCCCCTGCGCGGTGCTGGGGATGTCTTCATCGGGCAGGTATGCCTTCTCGACGTCGGACCAAGCGTCCACCTTATCTTTCCCTTCGGCAGTAGCTCCATCGCGGACGTCATCCCACCCGTCCTTGGAAGGGATTGTCTGCAAGGCGGGTCCGGCGCGGAAGGATGCGGCGTCGAACTCGCCCGAGATGCGCGGAATGAGCCCGGTGTCGTCCGAAACTGTGGCGCGGACCGCCGTCGTGGGCTGCTTTCCGCCCGCGGACGGTGCCTTGGCGACCGGAACTCCCCGGCCGAGCCGGCCGAGCACCGGGCGGAGCAAATCGCGCAGCTCACTGACGTGGAAGACGCGCAGGAGGAACAGATACGCAACGAGCATGACGGGGCCGACGACGACCACCGTCACCAAAGCGGCGAGCCTGCTGCTCCAGGCGAAGCCGTCAGCGTGATAGCTGCCCAGGAGCCATAGGGCCAAGGCGCCGGCGATCGCCGATCCCAGAGCGGCGTAGCCCATGCGAATGTACGAGTTTGCGATCCGGGGGCCGTCCACGTGGCCGAGGAGGCGACGCAGGAACCAGACGCTGATGACCACGGAAAGGATATTGCCGAGCGTATACAGGACGGCGATCGCGAAGATGATCCGGCCCACCGGCAGGAATTGGATGATGAACGCGCCCACAACGTTGAGCAGGGCCAGCATGAGCTGGATGTAGAAGGGCGTCCGGGCGTCTTCGTTGGCGTAGAAGACCCGGGACATCATGAAGTTGGCGCTCATGAACGGCGTGCTCAGCGCGAGGATCGTCAGCGTCTGGGCGAGCATGACGCCGTCCTGGGGGTTCCCGCCGGAGAAGAACATGCCCAGCGGTCCGGCGAGGGCGAACAGGGCCAGTGCCCCGAAGACAGTGGCGACGGCCATGGTCCGCAGCCCGTGCGAAAGTGCTTCGCGGAGCTCGGCTTTGTTGCCTGCCTGGGAGGCGTGGGCCATCCGGTTGAACAGCACCGTGGCGAGCGACAACGCGATGATCGAGTGCGGGAGCAAGTACAGCTGGCTGGCGACTTCCAGGACCGCGTTACCGGGGAGGGTGGCGGCAGCAGGGTCCCCTTCGTGCGCCAGGCGGAGCCGCTCGGAGCCGGGAATCGTGGCAATCCTCATGACGTAAAGGAAAGCGAGCTGCCCGACGGCGGCGGTCAGGAGCGTCCAGACGCTCAGTTTTGCTGCCTGGCCCAGTCCCACGCCCCGCCAGCCGAAACGCGGCCGGAGCCCGAGCCTCAGGCGGATCACCGGGACGAGGAGTATGGCGGTCTGCGCGATCACGCCGACGGTCGAGAATCCCGCGATCAGGAAGGTCTGGAAAGGTCCCCAATTGTCCAAAGTGTGGGGGTTGGTGATGTTGGCGCCGAGGATCCAGATGAACATGCCCAGTCCAGCGATGGCCACCACATTGTTCAGGATCGGCGCCCACATGGCGGGCCCGAAGGCGCCGTTGGCGTTGAGGACCTGGGTCAGGAGCGCATACAAACCGTAGAAGAAGATCTGCGGCAGGCAATAGAACGCGAAGGTTACGGCCAGCGATTTCTGCTGGGGTGAATAGCCCTGGGTCGTGAGGTCGATAACGATCGGCGCGGCCAGTGTGACCAGCGCCGTCAGCGCCAAGAGAACCAGCACCGCCAGCGTCAGGAGCCGGCTGATGTAGTCCGCGCCGCGGTCCGGGCCCTTGCTGGCTTTGATGATTTGCGGGACAAGCACGGCGTTGAACACACCGCCCGCCACCAGGAGGAAGATCAGGTTGGGCAGGTTGTTGGCGTTGATGAACGTGTCGTTAACCGTCGATCCCAGGCCCAGCGCGGCGCCAAGCATCCAGGTTTTGGCGAAGCCGAGGAACCGTGAAACGAGCGTCCCTGCGGCCATGACGGCGCTGGAACGGGTTTCTCCGGACTGGGTTGACTGGGTTGTTTTGGCGGCAGACATTGTCATTATCGTCCCATGAGCCGGGCTGCCTGATGCGTCAAGACCATATAAAAGGCCGCGTTAGAGGTGTTCGGGCAGGACTTCCCGGGCAAGATCGGCGATGCGCCGCTCATTGGGAAAGGACAACTTGCGGGCCAATTCCTGGAGCGGAACCCAAGCGGCATCGATGGCCTCTTGGTCGGGATCGTTCTCGATGGTCAGCTCTCCGCCCGTCGCACGCAGGAGGAAATGGTGCACCGTTTTGTGCACGCGGTGCCCGCTTACGGTGAACCAGTAGTCGATGCTGCCGAGCGGAGCGAGGACGTTGCCTTCGATCCCGGTCTCCTCCGCAATCTCGCGCACGGCTGCTTCTTCGTTGTTTTCCTTGCCCTCCGGGTGCCCCTTCGGCAGGCACCACTCGAGCCGGCCACCCCTATTAAGGCGGGCGATGATCGCAACCCTCAGTTCGCCGTCGGACGTGTCCACTACGACGCCGCCGGCGGAGACTTCTTCCACGGTCGGAAGGGCGGCCTGTGCCGGGTGCGGAGCGGGCGCGACGTGGGCACCAATTGCCGACGGCAATGGTGCGTTCGTCCTCCTGCCAGGAGCACTCGGGATCGGGTTGGCCATGAAGTCCACTCTAACGACTCTTGCCCGTTGGTGATGACCGGGACATGGACTCAGGGTGACGTGCGGATGGCGTTCGGCCGTGATCCCGGTGCAGTCGCCATGCAATCGCAGCGCAATGACAAGGATCCGGTGGGATGGCGCAGCGAAATCTGACAAGCTTAAGGAACTATGGCGCAAGTATTGGACAGTTCTTCAGTCAATTTCCAGATGGATCCAGTGGTCCTGGACCTCGGCCAGCGGTTTGTGGACGCTGGCTTCGAACTGTCGCTGGTTGGCGGGCCCGTGCGTGACCTCTTCCTGGGCCGTGTTTCGCCGGACCTGGATTTCACCACCGACGCCACGCCGGACCAGACCCTTTCCATCATCAAGAGGTGGGCCGACAATTTCTGGGAGATCGGCCGCGCTTTTGGAACGATCGGGATGAAGAAGTCCGGCTTCCAGATCGAGATCACCACCTACCGCGCCGAGGCCTACGACGCCGATTCCCGCAAGCCCGCGGTGGCCTTCGGCTCCTCGCTCCTGGACGACCTCCTACGCCGCGACTTCACCATCAACGCCATGGCGCTCCGGCTGCCCTCCTTGGAACTCGTGGATCCATTCGGCGGGGTCCGCGACCTCCACGCCTCGGTGCTTGCTACCCCTGGCTCTCCCGAATCGTCATTCTCCGACGATCCCCTGCGCATGATGCGTGCTGCCCGCTTTGCCGCGCAGCTCGGCGTCGCAGTGCACGACGACGTCCGCCTCGCCATGTCCGGCATGGCCGAGCGGATCAAGATCATTTCCGCCGAACGCGTGCGCGAGGAACTCGTCAAGCTCGTCAACGGTGCGCACCCGCGTGCGGGCATAGACCTCCTCGTGGAGACCGGACTGGCCGAATTCGTCCTCCCCGAGGTTTCCGCGCTGCGCCTTGAAGCCGATGAGCATCACCGCCACAAGGATGTCTACCAACACTCCCTGCAGGTCCTGGAGCAAGCCGCGTCGCTCGAGACGGGCCCGGACGGCCCGGCGCCTGGTCCGGACTTTGTGTTGCGCTTCGCCGCGTTGATGCACGACGTCGGCAAGCCGGCGACGCGCCGTTTCGAACCGGGCGGCGCGGTGAGCTTCCGCCACCACGACATGGTGGGCTCCAAGCTGACCGCAAAACGCATGAAGGCCCTGCGCTTCGACAATGACACCATCAAGGCCGTGGCCCGGCTTGTGGAGCTTCACATGCGTTTCTACGGCTACGGAGACGCGGGCTGGACCGATTCCGCGGTCCGCCGTTACGTCGCCGACGCCGGCCCCTTGTTGGAGCGCCTGCACCGACTCACCCGGTCCGACGTCACCACGCGTAACCAGCGCAAGGCGGAGCGGCTCTCTTTTGCCTACGATGACCTTGAGCAACGGATTGAGGTCCTGGCCGAACAGGAATCGCTCAATGCCATCCGGCCTGACTTGGACGGAGCGCAGATCATGGCTTTGCTGGGACTCAAACCCGGGCCCGTGGTTGGCCGCGCCTACAAGTTCCTGCTGGAGGAGCGCATGGAAAACGGTCCGCTGTCCCAGGAGGAGGCCGAGTCCAAGCTCCTGGCGTGGTGGGCCGGGCAACCCGAGTCCGCCGTCGAACTTTCATCGGAACCAGCCGTCGATGCCAAAGCAGGCACCGCCGAACCAGAGGAGTCCTAAGTGAACCCTGCAGCCAAGCCTTCCCGGCCACAGCTCTGGATCATGCGTCACGGCGAGACCGAATGGTCCAAGAGTGGCCAATACACCGGTTTGACGGACCTTCCCTTGACGGTGGAAGGCGAACAGCAGGCGGTGGAAGCCCGCAAGATCCTGGAAGGCATCGACTTCGACCTGGTCCTGACATCGCCGCTGCGCCGAGCCCGGCGTACCGCGGAGTTGGCGGGCTTCCCCGACGCCGTTCATGAACCGCTCGCTGTGGAGTGGAACTACGGCGACTACGAAGGCATCAGCTCGGACCTCATCCGCAAAGACAACCCTGACTACCTCATCTGGTTCGACGGCGTTCCCAACGGCGAGACTCTCGACTCCGTGGCAGCCCGTGCCGACAAGATCATTGCCCGCGTCCTCGAGTCCGGAATGGACAACGTCCTGATTGTGGCCCACGGCCATTTCTCCCGCATCCTCACGGCCCGCTGGCTTGAATTGGATGCCCGGGAAGGACGCCATTTTGTCCTGGGAACAGCCAAAGTTTGTACCTTGGGATGGGACAAGCGGACGCCTGCCATTCTTCGCTGGGGACTGTAGGAAGAATTAATTTCTAAATTCTTTGTAATTGGCTGGTCAACAGTGCGATTCATGGTGTAACTTTATTTTTGATCCCAGAGCGATTCGCCGGGATTGAGGCGTGCACTATCCAGTCAGTCAACTGCGGTAGTGCCAAAGCAGAAAAGGAGGTTGGGAAAATGATTACTTTGACTAGCGGATGGAAGATGACCGTTGCTGGCACCCCGGCCTTTGCTGCTCGACGCCGTTTTGCGGCCTAACTCCCCCTGATGTACTTCCTCCCCTGATTCCTCGGGGCGGTTCACAGTGCAACAGGCTTCGAGTCGGGCCTGGCATGAGCGGTATCACGCGATCGACGTGGTGCGCAGTTTCCTCATAGTTCGGAACCAGCTTCTTGTTGGGGACGGCTGCCCCCTGGATACCAGGTACCGGAACTCCACGCTTCGGTACTGTTTACGGTCATTCGATAGATCCGCTTAATCCACCCACCATCGCCGGCATTCACATGCCTAATTCCGCCTTTGTTTTCTTCGAATTCAGGGGGGCTTAATTGTCATGCCCGAATTCCGGCAATTCTCTTCACTACGAAAGGAGGTGAACCTTGGCCAAGCGCCTCAAGGACCTGATGGTCTTCAACGGCAAGCCCGTCGTCAAAGACAAGACCCTCTTCAACGGACAACTGCTGGATCAACGCCGCGAAGATGTCTACGTCGTCCTGCACCAAATGGGCATCATCCGCTAAGTGTCCCCCCACCATTGCACTTCAGGAGGGACTGATGGCACACATCGGACCGTTCGCCTCGGAAGCCCACGCGGCTATGCGTGGGCTTCCGCCTTTTAAGGGCCCGAGTTGGGAAGGGCTGTCCTCGGCCGGATCCCGTCCCCCGCGCCTGCGCTAAGCTCGATTCCATGCAGGAGACGAAGCCGCACAGCCAGGAAAAACGTGCTCGCTTTGTGGTTCCCAGCCGTAGTGATTCCTTGCTCAGGAGCTTCACCGAGTTGATCGGAGGACCCCTCGGGCAGCGGTCCTCGCCTGGAGCGGTCTCCCCGGGATTCTTCACGGTTGAACGGGTCCTGATTATCCTCACGATCGTTGCGGCACTCCTGTCGATACTGATCAAGGGCTATTGCCGCGTTAACGGCTGGCACACTCCGCAGCAGTTCTACGCCACCTGCTACTCGGATTTCCCCGAACTTTTCAGCAGCCGGGGCCTTGCAGATGGCGTGTTTCCGCTCTTCGACCAGAAGGCCCTCTTCGAATATCCCGTGATCACCGGGCTGATAGCGGGTATCACTGCATGGCTCGTGCCAGGGCGCGGTGCCAGCCCGGACCGGATCCTTGGCTATTTCGATGTGAATGCCACGCTGATTGCGGCCATGTGGATCGTGGTTGTCCTGGCCACCGCACGCATCAACCGGCGCCGGCCGTGGGACGCGGCCATGGTGGCCCTGGCGCCCGGGATTGTGCTGGCCGGAGTCATCAATTGGGACATGTGGGCGGTGGCCATGCTTGCGGTGGGGATGTACTTTTTCGCTAAGGAACGTCCCGTCCTGGCCGGTCTGTTCATCGGTTTGGGGACGGCAACCAAGCTCTATCCGCTGCTCATACTGGGCGCAGTTCTTCTGCTCGCGCTACGCACCGGCCGGCTGCGGGTCCTGTTTGTGACCACCCTGGCCGCGACGGTGGCTTGGTTGGCAGTCAATGTGCCGGTCGCAGCGGTCAATCCGGCCGGCTGGCGCTACTTTTTCGACTACACCCGCGATCGCCCCGCGGGTTACAGCTCGCCCTGGTTCGCCTACAACCTCGTTGCGGAGCGACTTCAACTGGTGCAGCTTGGCCCGGAAGCCATCAATGCCCTGGCGATGGACATGTTCCTCATTGCCTGCGTTTTGATTGCTGGATTGGCGCTGACAGCGCCACGGCGCCCGCGGCTAGCCCAGTTGACGTTCCTGATAGTGGCGGCCTTCATCCTGAGCAATAAGGTCTATTCGCCGCAATATGTGCTCTGGCTAGTGCCATTGCTGGCTTTGGCGAGACCCAACTGGCGCGATTTCCTGCTCTGGCAGGCCGCCGAGGCGTTGCATTGGACCGCCACATGGATGTATCTGGGCCAGACGAGCAGCGGCGGGGCCGCGCAGAACAATATCGATATGCCGTATTACGTCATGGCCGTGATGCTACACATGGCCGCGACGGCATATTTGATGCTGCGGGTTGCGTGGGACATCTGGGAACCCCATCTGGATCCCCTCCGAGTCCAGGGGGTGGATGATCCTCACGGTGGTGTGTTCAACGGGGCCCAGGATTGGTTCCGGATAGACCTCAAGAGTCCGGCGGCATCAGTGCTGCCTTGGCGGAGGGCGACTGTGCTCTCGGGTGCGTCCCGGGCGACTGACCACGCCGCGCCGCCCGGGCACGACTCAGTGCCGTCTACGCACGGCGAGGCCGAACGCGATGGCTGAGGTCGCCGTCGTCGGCTCCGGACCGAACGGCTTGGCCGCAGCGGTAGTCATGGCCCGCGCGGGACTGGCTGTACGGGTCTACGAGGCCGCCGAGACGATCGGTGGGGGCACGCGGACGGCAGAACTGCTGGAACCGGGGCACGTCCACGACGTCTGTTCCGCGGTCCATCCGATGGCGCTGGCTTCGCGTTTCTTCCGGGAATTCGAACTCGAGCGGCGCGTGGAGCTGCGT
This sequence comes from Arthrobacter sp. 01T428, assembly GCF_056398685.1. NCBI lineage: Bacteria > Bacillati > Actinomycetota > Actinomycetes > Micrococcales > Micrococcaceae > Arthrobacter > Arthrobacter sp. 01T428. The sequence goes on from NZ_JBFTPW010000005.1 coordinate 123,047, forward strand.
TTGCCTGAGGTCCAATACGGAACTCCGCTCGACGGCGGCAGGGCAGCCCTCGCGTATCGCTCACTGGAGCGGACCGCTTCTGAACTCGGGGCCGACGGAGCTGCGTTTACGCACCTGTTGGGACCGCTGGTGGAGCGGCTCGGCGGGGTGCTGGACGTGACGCAGAACCAATTGCTGCGGATGCCTGCCGATCCGGTGGCGGCGTTGCGACTCGGCCTTGCAACCTTGGAGCAGGGTTCGCCGTGGTGGAACCGGCGCTTCGCCGGGGATGCGGCTCCCGCACTCCTGACCGGGGTCGCGGCGCACGCCGTCGCTCCCCTGCCTTCGCTCGCTGCCGCGGGGGCGGGACTCCTTCTGGGTGGGTTGGCTCATGCCGGCGGGTGGCCCATTCCCGTTGGTGGCTCCGTTGCTATTGCGGAGGCCATGGTCCGGGACATCGAGGCCCACGGCGGAGTGATTGAAACCGGGGTGCAAATAGACGCACTGCAAGAGTTGCGTCCCGCGAAGGCGATCCTGCTGGACGTTGCGCCCCCAGGACTGCTGCGCATGGCGGGTGCGGCGCTTCCCGATCGCTACCGGCGGTCGCTTGAAACATTCCGTTTCGGGAATGCAGCGTGCAAGGTCGATTTCATCCTGTCCGGGCCGGTGCCTTGGGCAGCTCCGGGGCTGGCAGCCGCCGGGACAGTGCACGTGGGTGGCACGCGCGCCGCTATGGCCGAGGCCGAGAACTTGGTAGCGGCCGGCCGACATCCCAAGAAGCCCTACGTCTTGGTGGCCCAGCCCTCCATCGTGGATCCCGGGCGGGCCCCCGCTGGGCGGCACATTCTCTGGTCCTACTGCCACGTACCCAAGGGTTCGACCACGGACATGGCCGAGGCGGTCATGTCCCGGATCGAGGAATTCGCGCCGGGCTTCCGCGACGTGGTGGTTGGCTGGAAGACGACGACGGCGGCAGGCTTGGCCGGCTACAACGCGAACTATCTAGGCGGCGATTTCAGCGCGGGCGTTATGGACATTCGAGGGCTCGTGCAGCGTCCCGTGCTCTTTCCGGTACCGTGGCGGACCCCTTTGCCGGGGGTGTATTTGTGCTCCTCGTCCACGCCCCCAGGACCCGGAGTAACAGGAATGCCCGGGTATCACGCTGCCAAATATGCCTTGAAGGACATGTTTGGACTGCAGGTACCCGGGCTGGGTTTGGGCGCGTAACCCCTCGACGCTCGCTCACGTATCTGCCCTTTTTCCTCGACGCTCGCTCACCTATGCCGTCGAAATTCGAAACGCTCGCTCACCTATGAGGCCGACCGGCGGATCGCTCCTGCAGATGATCTGCAGGAGCGATCGGTGCTTTTCCCTCAAATGTGAGCGAGCGTTGGCAAATGGGCCGTTATACGTGAGCGAGCGTTGGGTTAGTTGGCTGCCGTGAAGCGGGCCCGGCGGTGGGCAGGAGTTTCGATTTCGTCCAGCATGGCTACGGCGTAGTCCTGGGTGGAGATGGTGTTGCCTGCTGGGGAATCCTTGGCAGTGGAGTACTTTCCCGTGCGCTCACCTGGCTGGATGACAGGCGCGGGTGCGAGCACTGTCCAGTCCAGGCTCTCTGGAGCTTCCTTGACGGCGGCGAATGCTGCGGCCGCCGTGGTTGCTTCGGCCTTATAGGCCTCAGGGAAGTCGGGCGAATCGAGGAGGCGAACGCCGTCGATCTCCAGCGTGCCTGCTCCGCCCACGATCATGAGGCGGGTGCCTTCTGCGTTGCTGTAGGCGGTGTCCATTGCCGCAAGCCACTCTCCGTGGTCGCCGCCGGTGCGGCTCGGCCCGGTGGCGAGGATGACGGCGTCGTGCTCTTTGGCGATCTCCGCGAAACTCTGGCCATCAGCGAGATCGGCAGCGAGGGCCTTCGCTCCGGCAACCTCCGAGCCCTTGCGGGAGATAGCGGTGACTTCGTGGCCGCGGGTGAGCGATTCGTTGACGATCTGGCTTCCGACCATGCCTGTTGCGCCGTAGACTGCGATTTTCATGACTCTCCTTGGGTTGCTATCCTTGCAATATCAAAACAGTATCTAATTGATACTGATAGCTTCAAAGGAACTTAGTTACCTCATGGATACCAATGACCTATCGGCAAACGTCCTCGACCCTGATTGCCCGTCCCGGGTGATCTTTCAGCGCATCGGTGACAAATGGGCTTCGTTGGTAGTCCAGGTCCTCGCGGACGGTCCCATCCGTTTCTCCGAGCTTCGTAAGATGGTCCACGTCGTGACGCCCAAGGTGCTCACCCAGACCCTTCGAACCCTTGAGCGCGACGGTCTCATCACCCGGACCGTCCACGCTCAGGTGCCTCCGCGCGTCGACTACGAACTGACCGAGCTTGGAGCTTCCCTGCTGGAGCCTTTGACCCTGCTGCGTCTCTGGGCGGAGGACCATGTGCCCAGCATTCTCAAGGCCCGCGATGCCTATGACGATGCCCAGGACGAGGCTGTCATCGGGGGCTGACCGTTCGCGCTTTCGCCCAACTGACTCGCATTTGTTGTCGTTTTGAGGGCTCAGAACGACAACAAATGCGAGTCAGTTGGGTGTCCCGACGGGGACGCGCGCACCGAGGCGCCCGTCCCTCATGGTCGCGACCGAATCGGTGAGCGGCAGGAACTCGGTGTCGTGCGTGACCATGACGGTCGCCGTCGCGAACTCGTCCGTGACCTGGCGCAGCAGCCGCACGATCGATTCACTACGCTCGTGATCCAAGGCCGCGGTCGGCTCGTCGACGAGCAGCACCTTGGGTTGGCCCATGAGCGCCCTCGCGATATTCACGCGCTGCCGCTGGCCTCCCGAGAGCTGGTGCGGCCGCTTAGCGAGAGAAGGCCCGAGCCCGACGACGTCGAGCAGTTCCGTAGCGCGCTTGCGGGCCGCTTTGGCCGGCTTCCCCCGGAAATGGTCGCCGAGGATCAACTGCTCGACGGCGGTCAGCGAAGGCAGGAGGTTGGGTTGCTGGAAGATGATGCGCACCTTTTCCCGGCGCAGGGCAGTGAGTTCGGTGTCCTTGAGTTCCGTGGCAACCGTGCCGTCGACGATAACGAGCCCGGAACCCGGCCGGACCAAAGTTGCCGCCACCGCGAGAAGCGAGGACTTCCCGGAGCCGGACGGGCCCACGAGGGAAAAGAATTCGCCGGCGTCCACGCTGAGATCCACGGCATCCAGGGCCTTGAGGGTGGAATCGCCGTCCGGATACTCCAAGGTGACGTTGACGAGGTTGAGTACGGGGTTCATTGATATGCCTTTCGTGGAATATTAAGTTTCGGGGCTGGCCTAGTTGCCGCCGAGGGCAATAAGCGGATCCACTCTGGTGATGCTGCGTACTGCCAGCGCCGCACCGCCAAGCCCAAGGAGCACGATCCCGGCGATCGGGACGAGGGTAGTTATCGGGTTCACGAGGAACGGGGCCGCCTTGGCAGCAAAGAAGCCGCCCAGAACGCCAAGGCCGCCACCCAGTCCCGCGCCGGCGAGCAAGACGATTCCTGCTTGGACCAGCGCGTCCCGCACCACGTAGCCGGACGAGGCGCCCATGGCCTTGAGCACCGCGATGTCGCGCGTGCGCTGGACAGTCCAGACGGTCAGGAATGCAACGATGACAAGCGCGGAGATGCCATAGAGGAAGGCCTGCATGAGCATGAGGGAGCCGTTTTCGCTCTTGTAGGAGCCGAGGGCCTGGAACGAGCCGCTCGGGGTGGCGCTGACAGTGCCTGCCACCGCATTGGCGGCGTCAAGATCCACGGTGGCTCCGGCGTCGTACTCCACGGCAAGAACTGTCCCAATCGATTCCCCGGCAGGAATATGTGCGAGCTTCTGCCACGTAGCCCGGGAGGTCCAGACGACTCCGGTGTGTGAATACCACTCGTCCTGGGTGATGACGGAAACCGTCAGACCCGTACCGCCTACCGTCACCCTGCTCCCGGTACTCAGCAAGAGTTCCTTCGCCAAGGACTCCCCGACCACCACCTCGCCTTCCTTCACCGCCACAGGTGAGATGTCGCCGTCGGCCCCGAAGACCGCCACGTTCGCAGTGCCGGCAGCATTATTGGCGGAATCGAGGGACTGGAACCGCGTCTGGCTAATACCAATGGCTTCGGCAGAGGCAACACCCGGCCGGTTCCGCCAAGCTTCGAGCTGCTTGTTGGAGACCTCCGATTCCGTATAGGAGGCCTTGGCCTCGGCTCCAGCCGGCGCGCCGAAGGCAATTTGCTGCACAGGAAGGGCCGCGATGGCCGACGTCGACTGGTTGCCAAGGCCCGCTGTAAGCCCGGAGAGCATGACGAGGAGGAGTGTGATGAGGGCGACGACACTTCCCATGAGGGCGAAGCGGCCCTTGGCGAAGCGGATGTCGCGTATGGCGAGAAACATGGAATTCCTTTGGGTCGGAGGCGATCTTCTGGTCCTGTTTCAACTCTCCGGGCAGGGGGCGCGTGAAACATCGGGAAGTGGATGGACTCCTCCGGTCGCCTTGATTGACCCGCGGATCAACCATTCGGTTGATTGGGCCCGCATACCGCCGAATCGGGGTAAAAGTGTCGGCGGGCGAGGCTACGCTGGAAGGCATGCAGGGAGACGATTCGCCCCAACCCACGGCGCAGCCGCAGCCAGCGCCACATCAGCAGCCAAGTGGCTCGGCCATGATTTTGCGCGTCCTGCGCGTCAGCCTGCACGTTGGTTTTGCGGTGCTTCTCTTCGTGGCAGTCGTCAGGCTTGCGATCGCGGGCCTTTCGCCCTTCGCCACTTGGGCAGGCCTCGGCCTTGCCCTGCTGCTGGCTGCCGTCTACCTCTTGGGGACGGTCCTTGAAAAGAGGCACGCCGGCCATCCTGAGCGCTTCGATCCGAAGCCTTACGCGCGGTGGTGGCTCGCCGTCGTTGGTTTCCTGTGGCTGCTGCTCATGCTCATCAGTCCGGATTTCGCTTGGATAGCTTTCCCGTTGTTCTTCCTGCAACTGCATATCCTGCCGCGGCGCATCGCCCTCCCCGCGATTGCTGTCAGCACCGCACTCCTGATCGCGGCGATGTGGTTCCACAACCGTGGTGCCGGGGCGGATGCCCTGCAACTTGCCATGGTCCTCGGGCCTCTTTTCGGGGCCGCCTTCGCGGTTGTCACCGGCCTGGCGTATCGGGCGCTGTACGTCGAGGCGGAGAACCAGCGACTCGCCGCTGAGGAATTGCGCCGGACCCGGGCCGAGCTGGCACAAAGCCAGCACGACGCCGGTGCGCTGGCCGAGCGCGAAAGGCTCGCACGTGAAATACACGACACCTTGGCACAGGGATTCTCGAGCATCGTCTTGATGGGGCGCTCGGCGGAGAAAGCCCTCGACGCCGGTGACAACGCCGCGGCCCGCGATCGGCTCAGGACTGTCCGCGAGACAGCGGCCAGCAACCTGGCGGAAGCCCGCAATTTTGTCCGGGGACTGGGGTCCCCGGAGCTGGTCGAGTCCTCGCTCGCAGACACGCTGCGGCGCCTCTGCACCAAGACCGAGGCCGAGGCGGCCGCACGCGGAGCTACGTTGCGCTGCCGTTTCGAGCTCCAGGGCACGCCAGTGGCGCTGCCCAACCCTTACCAGACCACCTTGTTGCGCGCGGCTCAGTCTTCCCTGGCGAACGTGTGGGCGCATGCCCAGGCGAGGACCGCCGTCGTCACCCTGTCCTTCCTGGATGCCGAGGTAACCATGGACGTGTTCGACGACGGTGCGGGCTTCGATCCCGCAGCGGCCGCTGCCGCGGCAACCCGTGGCGACGGAACCGGCGTCGGGCTCAAAAGCCTGCGCGAGCGGCTAGCGGCCCTGAATGGAACGCTCGACGTCGAGTCGGCTCCCGGCGAGGGGACCGTGGTGGCAATCCGGCTGCCGCTGGGCACTAGCAACGCAGCCCTTGAGGCGTCCCCATGACCAACAACATCAGGGTTTTGCTGGTTGACGATCATCCCGTGGTGCGGGCGGGGCTCCGGGCCATGCTTGCCGACTTCGAAGGAGTCCAGGTCGTGGCGGAAGCGGCCGACGGCGGAGCCGCATTGGCGGAACTCTCGAAGCTCCACGCCCTCGGCGAACCGGTGGACGTAGTCCTCATGGACTTGCAAATGGGCTCGGGGATGGACGGCGTCACCGCCACCGGCAAGATCAAAGCCGGTGAGGCGGGCACTCCCCCGCCGCCGGTCCTGATCCTGACCACATATGACAACGACGCCGACATCCTCGCCGCAGTGGAAGCCGGAGCGAGCGGATACATGCTCAAAGACGCTCCACCTGAGCAAATCCGGCAGGCCGTGGTGGCTGCGGCCGCGGGTCAGACGGCCCTTGCGCCCGAGGTTGCCGCGCGGCTCATGGGCAGGATCCGCAATCCGGTGCACGCCCTGAGCGCGCGTGAAGTCCAACTCGTGGAACTCCTCGCCACCGGAATGAGCAACCGTGCGATGGCGAAGCAACTCTTCATTTCCGAGGCCACGGTCAAGACCCATTTGGTGCACATTTACGGCAAGCTGGGTGTCGACAACCGGACCGCGGCCATCGCGGCGGCAACCCAGCGCAGGATCATCCGGAGTCAGTAGGGTTGGCGCGCAGCCTGGGTGCCTGTCGGGCCCAACTGACTAGCGGCAAGTGTCGTTTTGGGGCCCGAAAACGACACTTACTGCGAGTTAGCTGGGCGAGGCCTGGTTCTTGAGCGCCTCAACCATCACAAAAGCGCAACGTGCTGTGATTTGTATCATTCCTGTCGGCCCGAGAAGGCATAATGGCGCAAATGGGGAAAACCAAGAATCTTGTCCTGGGGCTTGCCGCCCTGATGATCGCCGGCTCGCTGGCCGCTTGTGATGACGGCCGCTCCGGAGCGGAGGGCGCTGCCAAGCAGCTCGCGTCGTCCCTCGCGGCGCTCGACGTCGGATCGCTCGCCGTCGACGGCAAGGATGCCGCAGCGGCGAATGAACAGCTCAAGGCGGTGTTCGCGGCCCTCGATCCGGCCAAGCCTTCGGTTGAAAGCGGCGCGGTAAAGCTCGACGGCGACAAAGCCTCGGTTCCGCTCAACTTCACGTGGAAGATCGGAACTGCGGAGTGGAAGTACACCTCCCAGGCCGCCCTGAAGAAATCGGGCGACAAATGGGCCGTCCAATGGAATTCGGCACTCTTGGAGCCGGATCTTAAGGACGGCGAGGTACTGGACAAGACCGTCACTGCGCCATCCAGGGCCGAGATCCTTGGCGCAGGGGACGCGAAATTGATCAGCTACCGTCCAGTGGTTCAGGTGGGCATCGACAAGAACGCGATTGGATCGGCGGATCCCGCGGCTTCGGCGGCGAAGCTCGCGCAACTGGTCGGCGTGGACGAAGCCGCGTATGTGAAGCAGGTCCAGGCGTCCGGCCCACAGGCATTTGTCAGTGCCATCACCCTGCGTCAAGAGGGCCGCACGATCACCGACCAGCAGATTGCTGCGATTCCGGGGGCCCGTGGCATTCCTGATTCCCTGCCTTTGGCACCGACGCGTACCTTCGCCCGCGCCGTGTTGGGTAGCGTCGCTGAGGCAAGCGCCGAACAGATCCAAAAAGCCGGGGGTGCCCTCAAGGCGGGAGATGTCGTCGGGACCGGCGGCCTGGAGGAACAATACGACAGCCAGCTCCGTGGCCAGGATGGGGTCTCCATCAAGGCCCGGCCGCAAGGCATGACCGACGACCAGATCAAGGCCGCGAAGCCCGACCCCCGCCGGGTGCTTTTTGCCGCCGACGCCAAGGCCGGCGATCCGCTGAAGACCACCCTGGATCCGCGCTTGCAACAGCTCGCCGAAGACACCTTGGCCGGGGTCGGCCCGGCCTCGGCAATTGTGGCGCTCCGCCCCTCCACCGGCGCCGTCCTGGCAGCGGCCTCCGGGCCCGGAAGCAACGGCTACAACACGGCAATGCTGGGCCAATACGCTCCGGGTTCCACCTTCAAGATCGTCGATTCCCTCGCCTTGATCCGCAATGGAATGACGCCGGATTCCAAGGTGGAATGCACGCCGACAATTACGGTGGACGGCCGGACCTTCAAGAACGCCGAAGGCTATCCGGCGTCGTCTCTTGGTTCTGTTGCTTTGCGTGACGCTTTCGCGCATTCGTGCAACACGGCCTTCATCAGTTCCAGGGACAAGGTCAGCCAAGCGCAGCTCGAGTCGGCGGCAACTTCATTGGGAGTGGCAGTCCAAGCCCCGAAGCTGGGGGCCGATGCCTTCCTGGGATCCGTCCCGGGAAACGCCGACGGCACCGAGCACGCAGCTTCGATGATCGGCCAGGGCAAAGTGCTGCTCTCTCCCCTCGCCGCAGCTATCATGGCCGGTTCGGTGGCACATGGCGCGCCGGTGTCGCCGCAACTTGTCCTGAACCCCGGCTCAGTCTCACCGTCCGCGGGTGCCACCCCGACGGCGTCCGGCGCGCCGTCGTCGTCGGAATCCCCGGCCGCGCCAGCGTCTCCCGCAGCGCCGGCGTCCGACAAACCGGTCACCCCGGCGGAGGCAGCAGCACTTAGCGACATGATGAGGGCTGTGGTGACCTCCGGCCACGCCGGTTTTCTCGCCTCGGTGCCGGGGGCGCCCGTGGGCGCGAAGACCGGGACGGCCGAATTCGGAAACGACAACCCGCCCAAGACGCATGCCTGGATCGTTGCAGTGCACGGAGACCTCGCCGTGGCAGTGTTCGTGGAAGACGGCGGCCTCGGTGCAACAACCAGCGGCCCGTTGCTCAAGTCGTTCCTGACCGCGGCCGGCTGAGCGTCGCAGACCGCTGACCCACCACCGTCCGATCAGCGCCCTGTGAGCATGGGTCAGTTGCAGTGGTACATGGAGGGCATGAGGCACGCGCGCCTGGCGGCCGTGTTCGGCGTGATCGGAATCTTCTCATTGGGCGTTGTTTTCGGACCCTTGGCCAATTATGCAGGCTAAGAAAGCCGAGGGATTCGGGGTAGCGGCCCAGGATGGAAAGATCCTCGGTTGGGTGGGGATCGGCCTGTTCATCTTATGGGTCCTGTTTTTCGTTGCCTACATTGTCCTGTTCGCAGCGATCATCGCGAACTTGCCACACACCCCGTACCCGGGCCGCACCGGCTCGTAACGGAACATTTCCTGACCGCGGCAGGCCCAGCTGCACGGGATTCGCCGCGATATGTGAGCGAGGGTCGCCCGAAAGGGGGCGATATGTGAGCGAGCGTCGCAGGGGGGAGGGGCGCCCTCTGGACAGCTATTTCCGGCGGGTGCACACTTAATTCAACGCTTGTTGAATTAGTTGCGGCAATGAAGTTCAACTCCGGGAGTGGCCATGAACCAGCCTGAAAGCACCACATGCGTCGTCGTGGGTGGCGGTCCCGCGGGCGTGATGCTCGGACTCTTGCTGGCAAGGGCAGGCGTCGAGGTCACGGTCCTCGAAAAGCATGCCGACTTCCTGCGCGATTTCCGCGGCGACACCGTCCATGCCTCCACCATCCGGCTCTTGGATGAGCTCGGGCTGGGCGAAGGATTCCGGGCCTTGCCGCAGAGCAAGCTCGGCAATTTCAAACTTCCGGCGGGCGGCAAGGAAGTGACCCTGGCCGACTTCGACCGCCTCAAGCCGCCTTACGATTACGTAGCAATGGTTCCGCAGTGGGACCTCCTGAACTTCCTGGTGGACGCCGCCCAGCAGGAGCCGCAGTTCACGCTCCGGATGAACACTGAGGCCACGGACCTGCTGTACGACGACGGCGGGAAGGTCGCCGGGGTGGCGTACCGCACCCGGGACGCGGCAACCGGCGTCGAAACCGGGACGGGGGAGCTTCGCGCGACGTTGACGGTGGCATGCGACGGCCGCGGCTCGGTGCTCCGGCAAAAGGCAGGACTGGTCCCCCGCGAGTTCCCCGTGCCGTTCGACACCTGGTGGTTCAGGCTCTCCCGGCACGCGGACGAGCAGGAACAGTTGGCCTCGATCATGCCCCGCTTCTCCGGTGCCGATGTCCTCCTCAGCCTGACCCGCAAGGATTTTTACCAGATCGCCTACATCGCGGAGAAGGGCAAGGACCCGCAATTGCGCGCAGAAGGGGTGGAGAGCTTCCGTGCCCGCGTGGCCCGCATCCGCCCGGATCTCGCGGACCGCGTGGACGAAATCAGCTCGATGGACGATCTCCATTTGCTCGACGTGAAGCTCAACCGGATCAAGCCGTGGCACAAGCCGGGTCTGCTCCTCATCGGAGACGCCGCCCACGCCATGTCTCCCGCGGGCGGTGTGGGGATCAACCTCGCCATCCAGGATGCCGTCGCCGCTGCCCAGCGCATCGCCCGCCCATTGCTTCAAGGCACCCTTGGCGAGTCAGATCTCGCTTCGGTGCAGAAGCGGCGATGGTTCCCCACCGTGGTGATCCAGAATGTGCAGCTTGTCATTCAGAAAGCGGTCTTCGGTCCCGCTGTGAAAGGCCGGTTGATGGGCCCGCCGAGTCCAGTGGTCTTTGTCGCGCTCCACGTTCCTTGGTTCCGGAAATTTCCAGCACTCATGATCGCCTTCGGCCCGCGGCCGGAGCACGCCCCCGATTTCGCGCGCCGGAAGTCCGCCGTGACGCGGAAGCCGGTGTGAACAGGGGGCGCCGCCCCGGACAAGTGAGCAGCCGGGACGCAGTTCTCAGGGCGGCCCGCGAACAGTTCAGCCGCAAAGGATATGACGCCGCAACAGTCCGGGCCATCGCGGCCGAGGCCGGCGTGGATCCGTCCATGATCAACCATCATTTCGGCACCAAGGAGCAGCTGTTCATGGCTGCGCTCGAATCACCCGTGGATCCCAAGGACCACGTGTCGGCTGTCTTGAACGGGCCACGGGAGGACGTCGGGGAGAGGCTGGTGACACGCTTCCTGACCGTGTGGGACTCGCCAGCGGGGGCAGCCGGCGTCGCGGTTTTGCGCACGGCGATGCAGCACGAGTGGAGTGCCGCGCTGGTCCGCGAGTTCATCCTGAACCGCGCTATCAAACCGCTTCTCGCGGGCCTGGGGGTGCCTGCGGAAGAGGCCTCGTGGCGCGGAAACCTGGTGGCATCGCAGCTTTCCGGACTCATCCTGACCCGATACCTCGTCAAACTGGAGCCGATCGCCTCGGCGCCGCACGCCGTCGTCGTCCGGGCGTTGGGGCCGACAATCCAGCGGTATCTCACTGGCGCGGTTGGTGCGGACCACCTGGGCGGCTGAGGAGTCCCCCGCGGTCCGTGGGAAGATTGAAAATGTGGCCCATATTGACGTTTCAGGCATCGACTACTTCCTCTCCGACGGCACCCAGCTGCTCAACGGAGTGACCTTCAAGGTCCCGGACGGCAGCAAAACAGCCCTGATCGGGCCCAACGGAACGGGAAAGACCACCCTGTTCAAGATCATCGCGGGCGACCTTACGCCTGACGAGGGAGTGGTAGGCCGTTCCGGCACGATGGGCATCATGCGCCAGTTCGTCGGCCAGGTCCGCGACGAATCCACCGTGCGTGACCTGCTCGTTTCCGCTGCGCCGCCGGCTCTCGCCGCGGCCGCCAAGGCGGTCGAGGACGCCGAGCTCGCCATGATGGAGCACGACGACGAGCCCACCCAAATGCGGTACGCCCAGGCGATCGTGGACTGGGGAGACGCCGGAGGGTACGACGTCGAGACCGTCTGGGACGAGGTCTGCATGGCCGCACTGGGCATCCCCTTTGACCGCGCACAGCACCGCCCGGCGTCGAGCCTTTCGGGCGGCGAGCAAAAGCGGCTGGTACTTGAGGCGCTCTTCTCCGGACCTGACCAGCTGCTGCTCCTCGACGAACCGGACAACTACCTCGATGTTCCCGGCAAGCGTTGGCTCGAAAGCAAACTCAACGAATCCAAGAAGACCGTCTTCTTCATCAGCCACGACCGCGAGCTGCTCAACAATGCCGCAGGCCGCATCGTGACGCTGGAACCCGGCATCAACGGCGCCGGCGCCTGGGTGCACGGCGGCGGCTTCGGCACCTATGTGGACGCGCGGATCGACCGCAATGCGCGATTCGAGGAACTGCGCAAGCGCTGGGACGAGGAGCACCTGAAGCTCAAGGAACTCGTCATCATGTACAAGACCAAGGCGGCCTTCCGCTCGGACATGGCCAACAAATACCAGGCCGCCCAGACGCGGCTCGCCAAGTTCCTGGAGGCCGGGCCGCCCGAGGCCCTGCCGCTCGAGCAGAACGTGCACATGCGCCTCAAGGGAGGCCGGACGGCCAAGCGCGCCGTGGTGGCTGAAAAGCTTGAACTCACGGGACTGATGAAGCCGTTTTCCACCGAGATCTGGTTCGGAGACCGGGTCGGCGTGCTGGGTTCCAACGGCTCGGGAAAGAGCCACTTCCTGCGGCTCCTGGCCGCCGGTGGCACCGACCCGGAGCGCGAACATTTGCCGGTTTCCGACGTCGAAATCGCTGAAGTTCCGCACGAAGGCACCGTCAAACTGGGTGCCAGGATCCGACCCGGATTCTTCGCGCAGACCCATTCCCGCCCGGACCTCCTGGGCCGGACGCTCCTGGACATCCTGCACCGCGGTGACGAACACCGTTCCGGGCTGGGCCGCGAAGCCGCTTCCGGCGCGCTCGACTCCTACGGGCTGGTGGGCTCGGCCGAGCAGAAGTACGAGTCGCTGTCGGGTGGGCAGCAGGCGCGGTTCCAGATCCTGCTCCTCCAGTTGTCGGGCGCCACGCTACTGCTCCTGGACGAACCCACGGACAACCTGGACCTGCACTCGGGCGAAGCCTTGGAGCGCGCGATCGACGCGTTCGAGGGCACCGTTCTTGCCGTCACGCACGACCGTTGGTTCGCGAAGTCCTTCGACCGTTTCCTCGTCTTCGGATCCGACGGCAAAGTCTACGAGTCCGACGAGCCCGTCTGGGACGAGTCGCGGGTAGAGCGGGCGCGCTGACTTCCAGCCGACTTCGTCCGGGCGCCGAGCCCGGGTCCCGATGCGGGCCCGGGAACGCACGACGCCGTCTCGCGCCTTGGAACCCTCGCTCACCTATGGCGTGTGATCGCGGAACGCTCGCTCACCATTGGTGAGCGAGCGTCGGCCGAAAGTGCCCCATAGGTGAGCGAGCGTCGGTGGAAAGTGCCCCATAGGTGAGCGAGCGTTTGAGCCGTTCGGCACGCAGGGTGCCTGCCGGCTCACGCGACCGGTTTACACACCCCACCCACGCGGCCATATGATCACCAAAGATGATGAAATGATCATTTCTGGATAGCATATGAGCATGAGGACTGCTGACCGCCACCGGCTCATTGGCGAGCTGCTGCGCAAACGCGAAGAGATTACCGTTGACGAACTGGTTGCCGAATGCGGGGCATCGGGGGCCACTATTCGGCGCGACCTGGAAATCCTCGCGTCCCACGGTGTCCTGCGCCGGGTGCATGGCGGGGCCCGCAGCCTCGTTGACCGCGGCGACAACCCCGGCTACGGGCAGCGCGAACTCGAGGACCAGGACGCCAAGGAGAGAATCGCCGTCGGTGTCGAACGGCTGCTCCGCGACCGCGATCACGTGTGGTTGGACAGCGGTTCCACGGCAACGGAGATCGCGCGCCGGCTCGCGCAGCGTGAACTGACCATCATGCCGATGTCCCTACGCGCGGTGGAGTTCCTGGCCACGGACCTTCCCTCTGGACGGCGTCCGGGCCTCCTGTTGCCCGGCGGCAGCCTGGTTCCCGGAGAGCAGTCGTTCCGGGGACCAATGGCAGAGGCCAACATCCGCTCATTGCGCTTTGATGCCGCCATCGTGACGCCGTGTGCCATCAACCTCAAGGACGGCCTGCTGGCGCACGATCTCGAGGACGCCGCGATCAAGCGGGCAGGCTTGGAATCGGCCAGCCGGGTGATCGTGGCCTGCACAGGAAGCAAATGGAATGCACAGGCCGTGGCCTTGGTTGCAGCCATGGACGCGGTAGATGTCATTGTGACGGACCGGAAGCCAAGCACCGAAGAACGCACCCTACTTGAAAATCTCTCCGTGGAAGTTGTGATCGTATGACCACCAGCACCCGAACCGCTCCGAACGTCAAGGCCGCGGCAATCGCCACTTTCCTGGTCTTCGGCATGAACGGGCTGGTATTTGCCAGCTGGGCGGCGCGCATCCCCGCCGTCACCCAGACCCTGCACCTGACGTCCGGACAGATGGGCACCCTCCTACTGTGCACCGCCGTCGGGTCCCTTGTGGCGCTGCCCTCCGCGGGGTGGGTTGTGGGCAGGATCGGTACGGCCAATACCGTCCGCGCCGCGGGGCTCCTTGCCGCTTCCGCCGGAGCGGCTATTGCCTTCTCCTTGATGGCTGAATCCGTAGCCGGCACCGCGCTGGCGCTGTTTTTCTTTGGTGTGGGAGTCGGTCTGTGGGACGTTTCGCAGAATATTGAGGGGGCCGACGTCGAACATCGCCTCGGGCGCACCATCATGCCGCAGTTCCACGCAGCCTTTAGCGGGGGCGCCTTTGTTGGTGCGCTGATTGGTGCATGGCTTTCCGAGATAGGCGTCGGACTTCCGGAGCACTTGCTGGTCATTGCCGGCGTCGTGGTTCTTCTCACCTTGACCGCGCCGCGCTACTTCATGCCCCACGAGACCACGGGAACGGCGCCCGACGACGGCGCGCCCGCCGTGAAGGGTCCCTCCGCCTGGCGGGACTCCCGCACCCTGTTGATCGGCGTCGTGGTCCTTGGGGCGACCCTGACGGAAGGCGCCGGAAACGACTGGATCGCTAAGGCATCGGTGGATGGCCTGAATGCTTCCGAATCGACGGGCGCCCTGTTGTTCGCGCTCTTCGTGGCGGCGATGACCTTGATGCGTTTCGTTGGCGGCCGTGCGATCGACCGGTTCGGACGCGTAGCCGTGCTGCGGGTCAGCATGGCCGCCGCAGCGGTGGGCCTGGCTCTCTTCGTTTTCGCGGGCAACCTCGTCCTTGCCGGGGTGGGTGCGGCCCTTTGGGGTATCGGCGCAGCCCTGGCCTTCCCGATGGGCATGTCCGCTGCTGCCGATGACCCGAAACACGCGGCCGCACGCGTCTCGGTGGTCTCGACCATCGGCTATGTGGCGTTTCTAGCCGGCCCGCCGCTTCTGGGATACCTCGGCGACCATACCGGTATCCACATGGCACTGCTTGCCATCGGGGTGCCGATCCTGATGGCCCTGTGGCTGGCCGGCGCCGCGAAGCCTCTGGCTAAAAGCAACTGACTCGCAGTTGTTGTCGTTATGACGCGTCAAAACGACAACAACTGCTGGGCCCACGCCGCCAGGGTTCCCTGGCCGAGGGCCCACAGCCGCAGGGTTCCCTGGCTGAGCTTGCGAAGCTAGGGGGCGGCTGGGGACTTGCGAGGCGAGGGTGGCGGTGGGGACCGTTGGGTGGCTACAACGAGCGGTGCTACGGGGCCGAGGTGGCGGGAGCCGTAGGAATGGCGCTCGGCGATGCCCCGTTGGTGGGAGCTCCGCTCTGCCGATTCCGGCCCTGGCCGCCCTGGCCGTTGAAGTTCTGGAACTGGCCGCGGCCCGGACGGGCCTGGCCAGCATCCATGAGCTTGGTGACGCCGACGCCTCCGAAGAAGCCCACGGCGACGAGAAGCACGGCAAGGAGGATCTGCGTCAGACGGCCCATCTGGAAGCGCTTCTTGGGCACGAACGGCTCGGGCGCCTGGGGTTGGCCCCAACCCTGCCCGGTGGGTTCCTGGCCGGTGGCCTGCAGGACCGCGGTGGGCTGTCCGGCGTGGGGCTGCTGGGTGTAGGGCTGCTGGGGCTCCGGCTGGTTCGTGGTGCCGGGCTCCGGTGCTGAATAGGACATTTGTAGATCTCCTGTTGGCTGTTTCTTTTTTGAGTTGCTGGGGGGTGGAAGTGTGGGCGGCTATTCGTACCGCAGGGCGTCGATCGGCCGTAGTTTCGCCGCCTTGTTGGCCGGGTAGATTCCGAAAATCAGGCCGATCGCAGCGGATACCAGGAACGACAGCCACACGGTCCACCACTGGACTTCGGGTTGCGTTCCGAGCAGGGGGAAGGCGCTGCCGATGTAGCCCGCGGCAATTCCCAGCACCCCGCCGATCAGCGAAATGATGAGCGATTCGATCAGGAACTGGCTCACGATGCTGCCGCGCGAGGCTCCGATCGCCTTGCGGATGCCGATTTCGCGGGTGCGTTCAGTGACCGTGACGAGCATGATGTTCATGACGCCGATTCCGCCAACCAGGAGCGAAATGCCGGCCACGGCCCCCAGGAGGATGGTCAGCGTGGCCGTGGTGGTGGTGGCCGTCGTGAGGATCTGCGCCTGGTTCCGCACCTGATAGTCACGATTGGCGGAGGTGACGTTGTGCCTGGCATCGAGGATCATCTGAACCTCGTTCTGGGCCTGGTTCATCACGTCCGCTGACTTCGCCTGGACCGTGATGGAGGCAAGGGACGGCGAGTACCCGGTGAACTTGTCCTGGGCTGCGCTGTAGGGGATCACCACAATGTCGTCTGGATCGTTGAGCCCCGAGGACCCCTTTTGAGCCAGGACGCCGGAGACCACGAAGTTCTGGCCGTTGAGGGCGATGGTCTGCCCAACGGCCGAGGTCACAGAGCTTCCCACCAGGTCTTGCGCCACGGTATTGCCGATCACGGCCACTGCGGTGCCGCTGCTGGCGTCACCGTCGCTGAAGTAGGACCCCGCCGCGAGCGTGTCGTTCGAAATGGAAAAGTACGACGGCGTGGTCCCCACGAAGGTTGCGACAGCATGGGTTGCGTCCTGGTAAGTACCCGTGACGTTCTGTGCCGTGACTACCGGCGCTGTTGCGGCGACGTCAGGGGCCATAACGGGATCTGTCAGCGCGGCCATGTCCTGGAGCGTGAGGTTGGTGCCGCGGGAGCGCGGACCGGTGACGGCTTGTCCGCCGCCTGCTGCGCGGCCGCCCGCCGTCGTCTGGCGGCTGACCGTAAGCACGTTGGTTCCCAGCTTGCCGATCTGGGCCTTGATGGCGTTGGAGGTTCCGGCTCCTACGGCCAGCAGGATGATGACGGATGCGATGCCGATCAAGATGCCTAGGGTGGTGAGGATGGAGCGCATCTTGTTGGCCATCACCCCCGTCAGGGCGAAGCGAACGGATTCGGCGATCATCATGCCGGCACCGCCGTGGCTACAGGGTGGGCATTAACGGCGCGGATCCTGTGATCCTCAATGATGTGACCGTCCTGGAAGCGCACAACGCGGTTGGCCCGCGCCGCGACGTCCGCCTCGTGGGTGATCATCACAATGGTCCGGCCGTTGGCGTGCAAGGACTCGAAGAGATCCAGGATTTCGTGCGAGGACTTGGTGTCCAAAGCTCCCGTGGGCTCGTCGGCCAGGAGCAACACCGGGTTGGTCACGAGTGCCCGGGCGATGGCAACACGCTGCTGCTGTCCACCGGACAGCTGCGAAGGCTTGTGGTCCGCCCGCTCAGCCAAACCCACTGAATCGAGTACTTCCAGGGCCCGCTCGCGCCGTTCCTTGCGGTGCACTTTTGCGTAAGCGAGCGGCATGGAGACGTTGTCCACGGCCCGCGTGCGCGGTATCAGGTTGAAGTTCTGGAAGACGAAGCCGATTTTCCGGTTGCGGATCTGCGCGAGCTGGAATTCATCCAGGGTCCCGGTATCGATGCCGTCCAAGTGATACGTCCCCTGGGTGGCGCCGTCGAGGCAGCCGATGATGTTCATCATGGTGGACTTTCCGGAGCCCGAGGCGCCGATGATGGCCACGAAGTCGCCCCGGTCAATGGAGATGCTGACGGAATCGAGTGCCCGTACTTCGGCTTCCCCTTTGCCATAGATCTTGCTCACGGAGTCCAGTTGGATGACAGCGTCGTTCACGGCTGTTTTACCCGCCATTTCCACGTGTGCCACCGGTGCCGCCCGTAATTCCGGCGCCGCCGGTACCACCGAATCCGCCCGTACCGCCAAGTCCGCCCGTCCCGGTCCGTCCGGTGGTGCCGGTGGTGTCCAGGGTCGAAGAGATGGCCGGGAGTTCAATCTGGTCGCCCGCGCTGAGTCCGGTGAGCACCTGGGTGCGGCCGTTGTCCGTGATCCCGGTGGTGATGGTCACCGCCGTCGCCGTCCCGTTCTTCATCACGTTGACGGTCTGCCTGGTTCCCGTGGTGGTAATGGCCAGCGAAGGCACAGTCAATGCGTTCTTGGCGGTCGCCGTGGTTACGGAGATGTTTGCGCTTTGGCCGAGCCGCAGGGCGGCCGGAGGGTTCTTGATGGAGATCGTCACGGGATAGCTGACCACGTTGTTGGTGGTTGTGGCGTTCTGGGCGATCGCCGTGATGGTACCTGTGACCGGTGCCGCGGAGGGGTCGGTCTTGAGCGCCGGGAAGGTGAAGGTGGCCGAGTCGCCGGTCTTCATGGCGGCAATGTCCGATTCGGCGAAGTTGGCGATGACTTGCAGGTGCGCGGTGTCGCTGATCGTAATCAGTCCGGAGGACGAGGTGCTCGCGGCGCTCGTGGAAGAGCTGCCGGAGGAGCCGGAAGCTCCGGACGAGCCGGAACCCGAGGATCCGGAAGAGCCGGAGCTGCTGCCGGCGTTGCCGCCGACGACGGCGTTCACGGCGGTGACAGTACCTGAAACCGGGGCCGCGAGTGAGCAGGACGCCAGGTTTTTGGTTGCGGTATCAACGGCAATCTGGGCAGACGTGGTGTTGGATGTGGCGCCGCCACCGCTTTGGGCGGAATTGAGGGCCGTCGCTGCCGAGGCAATCTGCTCCTTGTCCTTGAGGGCCGAGCTGGCTTGCTGGTTGGCTGCCTGGGTCAGTGCTTGGTTGTCCTTCGCGAGCTGGGCTTGTGCTGCGCTGAGCGCGTTCTGGGCCGGCTGGCTGCTCGGCTGGGCGCTGGCAGCGGCCTGGGCCGTGGCGACAGTCGCATTGTCATTGTTCACGGCCGTCTGCGCGGCGGCCACGGCACTGGCCTGCTGGCTCGCGTCCAGGTTGGCCGTTTGCTGGGCGTTCGTGAGGCTCTGGCTTGCCGAAGCCACCTGGTTGCTGGCTGAGGCCTGTTGTTGGTTTGCCTGCGCCGCGGCGGAATCCAGTTGCGCCTGGGCAACGGCCAGCGCGTTCTGGGCGTTCGTCGGATCAATGGTGACCAGCACCTGCCCGGCCGTGACCTGCTGACCGGTCACCGCAGAGACAGTGGCGATGGGCCCGGTGCAGTTCTGCGCATTGATGACGGTGGTGCTTGCGGGCGAGACGTTTCCGCTCGCCGTGGAAACCGCGGCGAGGTCCGCTGAGCTAACCGCGACGGTGCGGGCGGTGGTATCGGCGGCCGTTTGCGGCACACCGTTCAGCACGAAGAAGGCACCGGCGGCAATGCCCACGACGGCCACCCCGATGCCGCCGTTGATGAGTTGAGGTTTTGAGAGCATGCCCGAAGACTATTGTCGCTCTCTTGGAGAAGACCGAGTGCTACCTGATGGTTTACCCTACGTGACGCTCCGCTCGACGTGCCGCTTGCGGCGCGCGACCCTCGATCTCCACTCCAGGGCGTGCCGTGCGTCTATATTCTCCACAATGCATATTTTCTGACAAGCCAGCCACAAGAGGAGCACGACGGCGGACGCCAAGCAAGCGCCACCCACCACATCCGTGAACCAATGGGCAGCCAAATAGATCCGGCTGATCATCATGGCCAGCATTCCGCCGATCGCGAGCAGCCACGTCCAGGCGCGGCCGATGAGGAGCGCTATCACCAGAACGAATGCCGTGGTAGCGGATACGTGCCCCGATGGGTATGAATAAGTGTCCGTAGCCACATGCGCATTGAGGGGACGCGGCCTGTGGATGACCAACTTGAGCAACTGGGTCAGCAACATCACGCTGAGTCCTGCCATGGCGGAGAATACGGCCGACCGGGGTCTCCTCCGGATCAACAACGCCAAGGCGAGCAGAATGTGGAAGACCAGCATTCCCGTGTAGCCGGTCC
This sequence comes from Arthrobacter sp. 01T428, assembly GCF_056398685.1. Classification (NCBI taxonomy): domain Bacteria; kingdom Bacillati; phylum Actinomycetota; class Actinomycetes; order Micrococcales; family Micrococcaceae; genus Arthrobacter; species Arthrobacter sp. 01T428. The sequence continues at coordinate 142,968 of NZ_JBFTPW010000005.1, forward strand.
AGTTGAGGGCGATGTTCAGGCTATCCCAGAACGGTGTGTGGAGGGTCGCCATGAATGCTTGCCATGCGTCGTCCACGCCCTGGAAAGGCGGGTTTCGATCCCCCGCAAGGAGAATGCCGCCGAGGACCGCGGCAATTGCGAGCAGCCCGGTCGAGATGACAATGGTGCGTCCCTGATCGAGCTTGCGGGGGAGAATGACCCTCACCATCTCCACATCCTAACCAGCCCGCCGATAGTCTGGTGGGATGGGAAGCAAGCTGCGATGGGGCCACTGGGACGTGAGAAACGTGGCGCGGCTCGATCGCGCCATTGTCCGGGCGGTTTCCCGGTGGCCGGAGGGCCGGCACGATGCTGTCTGGAAAAACCTCTCGGAGGCCGCTACCAAGGGCAAGCTCTGGTTTGCCGTAGCTGGCGTCTGTGCGGCAATTCCAGGTAAGCCCCGCCAGGCCGCGATCCATGGACTCCTGGCCCTTGGGGTGGCATCCGCCGTCACCAATCTGGGTTTCAAGACGCTTCTTCCACGGACGCGGCCGTTGCCCGAGCACCTTCCGGTCTTCCGTTTTGTGAACCCGCAGCCCACAAGCTCGTCGATGCCTTCGGGCCATTCCGCGTCTGCGGTGGCATTCACTCTTGGCGTCGCGCTGGTGGATCCCCGCCTTGGTGCAGTTTTGGCTCCTGTTGCGGCGGGTGTGGCGTATTCCCGGGTCCATACGGGCGCCCACTGGCCTTCCGACGTCGTGCTGGGGTCTGCGATCGGCGCCGGAGCGGCCCTCCTGACGCGAAAGTGGTGGCCGGCCCGGCCTCCGGTTCCGGACACGGACCGTTCACCGGCCGACGCGCCTGCAGTCGGCGACGGCGAGGGGCTAAGTATTGCGGTCAACGCCCTCGGCGGTTCCTACTCGCCGGACACCGAAACCCAGCTCCGAGAAATATTCCCCAAGGCGTATATAAACCTGATTTCCGATGGCGATGACGTGGCTGCCGAAATCCAGGCCACAGCAGGGCGGCCCGGGACGAAGGCCGTGGGCGTGTGGGGCGGTGATGGAACTGTCGGCGCGGCCGCAGCGGCCGCCGTCGAGCACTCACTGCCCTTGCTGGTGCTACCGGGCGGAACGCTCAACCACTTTGCTCGCGACGTGGACGCACGGTCCCTCGAAGGCGCCCTTAAGGCCGCCAAAACGGGCGCCGCGGCGTGGACAGATCTGGGCCACGTGAGCGCCGGCCGTGGGATCGACGGCAAGGACGAGGTTGCGGAGCTCATCATGCTGAATACTGCCAGCGTTGGCGTGTACCCCAACTTGGTGCGCCGCCGCGAGCGGCTTCAGCCTGCCATGGGGAAACCCCTCGCGGGACTCGTCGCGGGTCTGCGCACCTTCGGGGCGGCAACCCCCACCACTCTCCTGATCAACGGAGTGCACCACAAGCTGTGGATCCTCTACATAGGCCGCGGCCGCTACTACCCGCGGGACCTGGCACCATTGACGCGGCCCGTGCTTGACGACGGGGTGCTGGATATCCGCATGGTCACGGCCGATGAGCCCTTTGCGCGGTTGCGTCTGCTGTGGGCGGTCCTCACTGGAACCGTGAGTACATCGAAGGTGACCCACCTCAGCGAGGCCGGGGAAATCAGCATCGAAGCGATCGGAGAGCCGCTCGTGATTGCGGTCGACGGCGAGCCGTTGCCGGGTGTGCGGACCGCGGAGTTCACGGTCCGCCGTCGTGCGCTTCGGGTGTATTCACCGCTTGCCTAATGCTCTCCCAAGTGCCCTGCAAGCCCTGAGCGCGGCCGACATCATCCATAGGGACTACCCTGACCTGCCCCTGAATCATCCCTGAGACCGGCGAATTCGGCCGTACCGGTGGATAGCGTTGTACGTACAGTCACCACATAGCTGCAGCAAGCGGAGGGAACGCTTCCATGATTGAGGCAACAGGCTTGAGGAAGGTCTACGGCGCAAAGACAGCCGTGGACGGAATCAGCTTCACCGTACAGCCCGGGAAAGTCACGGGCTTTCTTGGCCCGAACGGCGCCGGCAAGTCCACCACCATGCGCATGATCATGGGTCTCGACCGCCCGACGTCGGGCGACGTCATTGTCAACGGCCGGTATTACTCCCAGCACAAAGCCCCGCTCCACCAAGTGGGAGCGCTGCTCGATGCCAAGGCGGTGCACACGAGCCGCAGTGCGTACAACCACCTGCGCGCAATGGCAGCGACCCACGGGATTCCAAACTCGCGCGTTGAGGAAGTCATCGAGATGACCGGCCTCACCGCAGTTGCCAAGAAGAAGGCCGGAGGGTTCTCCCTCGGCATGGGCCAGCGGCTTGGCATCGCCAACGCATTGCTGGGTGATCCCCAGACGCTCATCCTCGACGAACCGGTCAACGGGCTGGATCCCGAGGGCGTCCAGTGGGTCAGGAACCTCGCCCGTTACCTGGCAAGCCAGGGCAAGACCATCTTCATTTCCAGCCACCTCATGTCCGAGATGGCCCAGACCGCCGACCACCTCATTGTGATCGGTCGCGGCAAGATCATTGCCGACACCACGGTGGACGCGCTGATCGAGAGCCAGAGCCGCAAGCGCACGTTGGTCCGTACCTCGGAGACCACCCGCTTGTCCGAGTTGCTGGCCCGCGACGGTGTCCGGGTGGAGCAGAACGAACGTGAAACCCTGGAAATCTACGGGGTGGAGCCGATCCGCATCGCAGAGCTCGCCCTCGACAACCGCGTGCTGGTTTACGAACTCACTCCGCTCACGTCGTCACTGGAGGAAGCCTACTTCCAGCTGACCAAGGACGAGGTGGAATACCACTCGCACATCACCGGCGGACCGGCAGCGCCAGGCGGGACGCTGAACGGAAGCCCTGCCAGCGCCGGCGCCACATCCGCTGCCACCATGGAAGGGATCCAATCATGAGCACCACCACCGTCAGCAAGAAACATGCGATCCCGTCAGCCGGGACCGGTGGCGTCACTTTCCTCCGTGTGCTGAACTCCGAGTCCATCAAGTTCCGGACCCTCATGAGCACCAAGATCCTGTTGCTCCTCACCTTCGTGGCCATTGTCGGCATCGGCCTGCTGTCAGCCCTCGTCCGGTGGAACTTCATCAACCAGATGGTCGAAGTCGGCCGGCAGGGTCACAAGGAAACGGTGCAGCAAGCAGTTGACTCCTTCCCGCCGGGATCGGGATTCAGCCTCTACAACCTGCCGAACGCCGGACTCAACATCGGCATCCTCGTCATGGGATCCCTGGCCGTGCTCTTCATCGCCTCTGAATACGCCACCGGCATGATCCGGTCAACCATGAATGCGGCGCCGGGGCGGCTCTCCACCTTCGGTGCCAAAGCCGTGGTCCTGGTTGTGGTCTCCTATATCCTTTCGGTCGTGGCCGGCGTCGTGACCTTCCTCTTGGCCTCACCCATGTTCGCCAACTTTGGCCTTGACCTCGGCTGGAACACGGACGGCGTCCTTTACAGCGTTTTCACCGGCGGCCTTTATGTCTCCGGTGTCGCGCTGATCGGCCTCTCGCTCGGAACACTGCTGAAGAACCCTGCCGGCGGCATCACCGTCCTGGTGGGCATCATGTTCGTCCTCCCGTTCGCAGGCCAGTTCCTCAGCTTCGCACCGGGGGACTTCTGGAAGTACGTCCCCCAGTACCTGCCCAGTGAAGCCGGCGGCCGCTTCTTGTCGATCGGCCACGTCGACGGCACCCTGGATCCGTGGGCGGGCGGCCTCGTGTTCCTTGGCTACGTCATCTTGTTCATGGTTCCTGCCCTCATTGCGCTCAAGAAGCGGGACGTCTGATTCGCAATCGCTTGATCTGCGATCCATGGACAACCTCTCCGCGCAAGGCCACTAGGCTCAAGCCATGAGTGAAGAGTTGCCAGCACAGGACGCGTCGGCCCACGTGGCCGACGCGTCCTTTGCTGAAATCACGCTGCGGCGCCGTGGCAGGATCCGCCGCTATCTCTTTGAGCACCCGCGCGTCATGGACGCGGTGGTGGTGCTTTGCTATTCGCTCCTGGCACTGCCTACGCTGATCAGCTCCATCGTGGACGGCAAATGGTTCGCCGCCCTGCTGCTCGTTGCCATCGCCGCCATCCTGTTCCTTCGACGCCGCAATCCGCTGAGTGTCACCGCGACCGTTGCGGTCCTCGAAGTGGCCGTGACGCTGCTGAATCCCTGGGGTTCGAACGTCTCGGCGGGATTGTGGTTTGCGCTGTATGCGGTGGCCGTGGCGAGGGCCCGGACCTTCGCGTTGACGGTGTTCGGCGCGGCGAGCCTGCCCCTGACGCTCGTGTATCTCTTCATGTGGACCAGTCCGGCGGCCCCTGCCAACGGAGAGGCGATTCCGGAGAATTTCCACCTCATCAGCAACATCGCGGCCGCGGTCAGCATCTTGTTGTCCAACCTGATCGCCACCGGCATCGGCATTTCGGTGCGGCAGCGGCGTGAGCATGAGAGCGAAATCAGGGCCTGGGCTGCCCGCACGGCTCGCTTGGGTTCCGTCACCGAACGCAACCGGATCGCCCGCGAGATGCACGACGTCGTGGCGCACTCGCTGACGGTCATGATCAGCCTCTCGGACGGTGCCGCCGTCGTGGTCAAGAAGGATCCTGAGCGCGCGGGTGAGGTGCTTGGCGAACTCTCGCGCACCGGCAGGACTGCGCTGGCTGATATGCGCCGCGTCCTCGGCGTGCTGCGGGAAGACTCCGCGCGCCCGGCGCCCCTGGAGCCCTTGGTTTCCGGGCACGACTTAAGCAAGCTCCTGGACGGATTCCGGACGGCGGGGCTGCCGTTGCACTATTCACACACGGGCCCTGCCCTTCCTGAAGACCCGGCGTTGCAACTCACGGTCTACCGGATCGTGCAGGAATCCCTGACCAACGTGCTCAGGTACGGGCGCTCCTTGAGTCAAGTGGATGTGCGGATCGTGCGGGAGGGTGACTCGGTCACCATTGAAGTGCTCGACGACGGCAGGGGCTCCCGGGAGCCGGGAACCGAAGAGGCGGCCTTGGGCACGGGCCAAGGCATCGCGGGAATGCGTGAACGTGCGGGAATTTATGCCGGAACCGTGGATGCCGGTCCTGGAATCCACGGCGGATGGCGGGTCCATGCGGAGCTGAAATGGAATGGCGACAAGGGGAAATCATGACAGACAATGCTCCCATCAGGGTTCTATTGGTCGACGACCAGCCCCTGCTACGCATGGGATTTCGGCTCATCCTCGAAGGCGAGGACGACCTCGAAGTGGTGGGCGAAGCCTCCGACGGTGCCGAAGCCGTGCGGAAGGTGAAGGAACTGGAACCCGACGTCGTGCTCATGGACGTCCGGATGCCCGCCATGGATGGAATCGAAGCCACACGGCGGATCACGGCCTCGTCAACCAACGCCAGGATCATCATCCTGACCACTTTCGACCTCGACGAGTATGCCTTCTCCGGCTTGCAAGCTGGGGCTTCCGCCTTCCTGCTCAAGGATGTTGCGCCTGCCGAGTTGGTCCAAGGCGTCCGGCTCGTGGCCAGCGGCGATGCCGTGGTTGCTCCGAGGGTCACCCAGCGGCTCCTGGAAACCTACGTCCGCGGGGGCCGCGTTCCCGGCCAGGCCGCAGCCCCGGCCCGCGATCCACTGCTCGAAGAATTGACGCCCCGCGAAACCGAGATGCTGGAGGCTATCGCCGGAGGGCTGTCCAACGCCGAAATCGCCCACAAATTCTTTTTGTCCGAAGCCACGGTCAAGACCCACGTCCGGCGCATCCTCACCAAGCTGCACCTGCGGGACCGGGTCCAAGTGGTGGTCTACGCCTACGAAACAGGACTCGTGATCCCGAGCAACCCGGATTACTAGTGACGCGGATACCGCCTCGCCGGTGACATCCGCGGCCGCGGCTAGACTCGGAGCCATGCCTTCGAACTCCGCTGCAGAACACATCCAGGACCTTGGCGCGTATGTCAGCGCATCGCCGTCGAGCTTCCACGCCGTCAACGAGGCCGCGCGGCGGCTCGATGCGGCCGGTTTCACGGCCCTTGATGAACTTCAGCATTGGGAAGGCGGGGCTGGCAGCTTCTACGTGATCCGGGACGGCGCCCTCATTGCATGGGTGACGCCGGAAGGCGCCACTCCGACCACGGCATTCAATATCCTTGGCGCCCACACGGATTCTCCGTCTTTCAAGCTCAAGCCCAAGCCGACAACGGGCAAGTTCGGTTGGCTGCAGGCCGGCGTCGAAGTCTACGGCGGACCCTTGTTGAACTCCTGGCTGGACCGTGAGCTTCGGCTCGCAGGGCGCCTCGTGATGCTGGACGGCACCCAGCACCTCACGGCAACCGGACCGCTCCTGCGCTTCCCGCAATTGGCCATCCACCTGGACCGGGCCGTCAATGACGGCCTCACGCTGGACAAGCAACAGCACATGAACCCTGTGTTCGGCCTCGGCGATCCCGATTCCGCGGATGTCTTGGCAATCCTGGCGGACTCGGTGGCTGGGGTTTCCGTGGATCCGGCGCAGATCGGCGGCTACGACATCGTCGTCGCGGACACCCAGGCACCTGAGCAGTTCGGTGCCAAGGGCGAACTGTTTGCATCGGGGCGGCTCGACAACCTCTCCTCAACCCACGCCGGGCTCGCGGCACTCATTGCGCACGCAACCGCGGGCGCGCCGGCTGCCGGCCCCATCGCGGTCCTGGCCGCCTTCGACCACGAAGAAATCGGCTCTGCCTCGCGCTCCGGCGCCTGCGGACCCATCCTCGAAGACATCCTCACCCGGATCTCCGACGGATTGGGCGCAACGGTGAGCGAACGGCGCCAGGCGTTGTCGGCGTCGTTCTGTGTTTCCGCGGATGCCGGCCACGCCGTCCACCCCAACTACCCGGAGCGGCACGATCCGGCCAACCGACCGATCCTCAATGGCGGACCGCTTCTCAAGATCAACGCGAACCAGCGGTACGCCACGGACGCTACCGGCGCGGCATTCTGGGCGCGGCTCTGCGGCGAGGCGGGTATCCCCTACCAGGAGTTCGTCTCCAATAACGACGTCCCGTGCGGCTCCACCATCGGTCCGCTGACGGCCACCCGCCTGGGGATCCGGACGGTCGACGTCGGCGTGCCCCTTCTGTCGATGCACTCGGCACGCGAGCTATGCGGCGTTGAAGATCCGCGCCACCTGGCCACGGTGACGGAGTTGTTCTTCCGGACGGCGCTCTAGCTCAGGACGCCAGGCTCACTACGAGGTTGATGGTGGTGGCCAGGATCCCGACGCCGAAAACGTAGGCGAGCAGGCTGTGCCGCAAGGCGGCAGACCGCATTGCCCTGGTGGTGATCGATGTGTCCGAAACCTGGTACGTCATCCCGAGGCTGAAGGCCATGTAGGCGAAGTCCGTGTATTGCGGCGGTTCCTTTTGGTTGAACTCGATGCCGCCGGGCGGATCGGACGTGTAGTAAACCTCGGCATAGCGCAGGGTGAAGAGGGTGTGCACCAGCAGCCACGACGCCACGGCACCGACGAGGGCCAGCAGGGCGAGCATGAATTTGTCGACGCCGTGCGCGTCCTTCGCGCCGAACATCACCAGGACGAAGGCTGCGAGGGAGCCGACGGCGGCACACAGGATCAGGAGATCGGCCGTGGAACGCCGTGGATCTTCTTCCCTGGCGTGGCTTCTGGTCTGATCGGCCTTCATCCGAGTGATGACTGTCCACACGAAGATGTTGTAGACCACCGCGGCCACTGCCCAGCCCGCCGCGGGCGCGTAGATCCACTGTCCCCAAATTCCGGTCGCCACTGCGGCAGCGATGCCGGTGACGATCATCAGCAAGAATCGCAATCGGGAACGTTTGGCACGGGCAGACTTCGGACCTGGGTTCTTTGCTGCGGCGTTCATAGTCAGATCATGGCACGCCTGGCTGGAGGCTCAGGCGTCACGCCACGCAGACTTTTGGGCTCAGGCATGGAGCAGCGCCCCGGAAAACCGGGGGATCCCGACGTCGGACGGTCCAGAAAGTTGCACAGCGTGACGGCTTAGCGGCGTTGACGGCTTAGCTGCCGTGACGCCTTAGCTGCCCGGCCGGGGCGCGAACATGATGACGGCCACTCCGAAGATGCAGATCATGGCGCCGATGATGTCCCAACGGTCCGGGCGGAAGCCATCCATAAGCATTCCCCAAGCCAACGATCCGGCGATGAACACCCCGCCGTAGGCGGCAAGCACGCGGCCGAAGTGCGCGTCAGGCTGGAACGCCGCCACGAAACCGTAGATACCCAGGGCTGCGATACCGAGGCCCGCCCACCACCACGGTTTGGCCTCCCTGACTGATTGCCACACGAGCCAGGCCCCGCCGATCTCGGCGATGGCCGCGAGGATAAAGAGTGCGACGGATTTGAGGACGGTCATGGGTTCAGTCTGCCTGAGCCTGGCGTCGCCGTTCCACGCGGGTTATCCACACATCTGGGTTATCCACATACGCGGCGCCGCGCATTCCACCATGCCGACACGCCGAATAGGCTTAGAGGCGGGAAATGGACTAAGATATTGAAGTCTGTGCTGCGCCTGCTTCCGCTTCTGGAAGCGGTCATCAGCACTGTTCATCGCAAATGAACCTCCTGTTACGGAAATGCCGTAACCGCTTAGCCCAAAGGAGGTGGGTTCACATATGCGTCCTTACGAATTGATGGTAATCATCGACCCCGAGGTCGAAGAGCGTACCGTAGAGCCGTCGCTTCAGAAGTTCCTCAATGTCATCACCACCGATGGTGGAACCATCGAAAAGGTTGACATCTGGGGCCGCCGTCGCCTCGCTTACGACATCAAGAAGAAGTCCGAAGGTATCTACGCTGTGGTGAACTTCACCGCCAAGCCGGAAACCGCCAAGGAACTTGACCGCCAGCTGAGTCTCAACGAGACCATCATGCGCACCAAGATCACCCGCCCCGAAGAGCAGAAGGTCGTTGCTGAGTAATTTCAGCTCCAGGCTTTCATTCTTTACCCCGCAGGAACGAACAAGGAGGCAGTAGATGGCAGGCGAAACCACTATTACGGTCATCGGTAATCTCACCAATGACCCCGAACTGCGGTTCACACCGTCAGGCTCGGCGGTAGCGAACTTCACCATCGCTTCTACTCCCCGGACCTTCGACCGCCAGTCCAATGAGTGGAAGGACGGGGAAACCCTGTTCCTCCGCGCATCGGTATGGCGCGAAGCGGCCGAAAACGTCGCCGAATCCCTCACCAAGGGCATGCGCGTGATCGTTTCCGGCCGCCTGAAGAGCCGTTCCTACGAAACCAAGGAAGGCGAGAAGCGCACCGTTATCGAGCTCGAAGTCGATGAAATCGGCCCGAGCCTGCGTTACGCCAATGCCAAGGTCAACCGCACCCAGCGCTCCGGCGGTCAGGGTGGCCAGGGCGGCTTCGGCGGCGGCAACAACAGCGGCGGCTTCGGAGGTGGCGGCGCTGGTGCAAACCAGGGCGGCAACTCCGGCGGAACGTGGGGCGGCGGCCAATCCGCACCGCAGGAAGACCCCTGGGCTACCCCGGGCGTCAGCAATGCGGGTGGATGGGGCAACGGCCCGGATTCCGAACCTCCCTTCTAAATACTCATAAAAGTTCGACGCCGGAACCCGCCGGACGTGCCGCAAGGCACCCGGGTGGCGACCGCCGTCGAGCACCACCATCCCGTGGATCCATTCCACGGGCTCCATAGAAAAGGAGCTCCACGATGGCTAAGGCTGAACTCCGTAAGCCCAAACCAAAGTCCAACCCCTTGAAGGCCGCTGACATCACCGTCATCGACTACAAGGACGTAGCATTGCTGCGCAAGTTCATCTCCGACCGCGGAAAGATCCGCGCCCGTCGCGTCACTGGCGTCACGGTGCAGGAACAGCGCAAAATCGCCCAGGCAATCAAGAACGCCCGCGAAGTTGCTCTGCTGCCTTACTCCGGCGCTGGCCGCGGCTAAGGAAGGGATTAACTAACATGGCAAAGCTCATTCTGACCCACGAAGTAACCGGTCTCGGTGCTGCTGGCGATGTTGTCGAGGTCAAGGACGGTTACGCACGTAACTTCCTGCTGCCCCGCGGCTTCGCTCTGACCTGGACCAAGGGTGGCGAGAAGCAGGTTGAGTCCATCAAGGCTGCCCGCGCTGCTCGTGCCCACGCTTCGGTTGAAGCTGCACAGGCCCAGGCTTCTGCGCTTTCTTCCAAGAAGGTCAAGCTCGTAGTGAAGGCCGGCGAGTCCGGTCGTCTCTTCGGCACCGTCAAGCCGGCTGATGTCGCTGCTGCAGTTGAGGCCGCTGGCCTCGGCTCCATCGACAAGCGCAACGTTGAACTGCCGAACCACATCAAGTCCCTTGGTTCGTACCAGGCCAACGTCCGCCTGCACGAGGACGTTTCCGCTGTCATCGACCTTGAGGTCGTTGCAGGGAAATAATCTCTGACGTAGCTCGAAGGACCCCCGTCCCCGGTTTCCGGAGGCGGGGGTCCTTTGCTATATGCGCTTTCGGGGGCGCGAACTGGCAGTAGATGCCCTCCGGCGGCCTCGCTACGGGCATTAGCTGCCAGTTCGCGCTAAGGAAGACGGGGGAACTTGATAGCCTGCCGGGGTGAACCTTGAAACCATGCGCACCAGGCCCTTCTCGCAAGTGGATGTCTTCACCGACGTGCCGTACCTCGGCAATCCGCTTGCAGTCGTCGTCGACGCTGAGGGGCTCAGCCCCGAGCAGATGCAGCACTTTGCCCACTGGACCAACTTGTCCGAGACCACCTTCCTGCTGCCGCCGAGCGATCCTGCTGCCGACTACCGCGTTCGCATCTTCACCGGCAGCGAGGAATTTCCTTTCGCGGGACATCCGACGCTTGGCTCGGCGCATGCCTGGCTGGCGGCCGGCGGAGTGCCGAAACAGGACGGGATGCTGGTTCAGGAATGTGGCGCAGGCTTGGTCAAGGTAAAGCTCGACGGCGGCCGGCTCGCGTTCGCTGCGCCGCCACTGACCCGCTTCGGGCCCGTGGACGAAGGAACCATCGAACAGCTGGCCGCCGGCCTCCGGCTGCCCCAAGCGGCGCTCCTGGATGCATCGTGGCTGGTCAACGGGCCTCAATGGATTGGCGTGCTCCTCGAGTCGGCCGAGCAGGTCCTTGGCCTTGAGCCGGACCTTGCGGCGTTGGGGGATCTGAAGGTCGGTGCGATCGGTCCTCATGAACCGGGCGCCGGAGTCGATTTCGAAGTCCGGACGTTCATTCCGGGAGACGCCATGGTGGAGGACCCCGTCACGGGAAGTTTCAATGCGGGGGCTGCCCAGTGGCTGATCGGCAGCGGCCGGGCTCCGGAGCAGTACGTCGCCGCGCAGGGCACCGTGCTGGGCCGGGCGGGACGGATCCACGTCGCGGTGGAAGACGGCGAGACCTGGGTGGGTGGGAGCTCGGTGATGTGCATCCAGGGAACGGTCCGCCTGTAGCGGGGGAATAAAAGGCGCGGAGCTGCAGTTTGGGAGTATAGATGCAAACGCATGTACTCTGGTTTGAAGCCATCGAACCGCCTAGCAACAGGAGACAGCCATGGAGACCCGCCGCATAACCGTCCTTTCCGCCGGACTTGGCGTACCGTCGTCGAGCAGGCTCCTTGCAGACCAGCTCGCCGCGTCGGCCAAGCGCCAGCTGGGCGATGCCGGCTACGAGGTCCGCGTGGACATTGTCGAACTCCGGGACCTTGCCGTGGATATCGCCAACAACTTCGTCACCGGCTATGCCGCGCCGCGCCTCGCGGAGGTGATCGCCGGCGTCGAGGATTCCGATGGCATCATCGCCGTCACTCCCGTCTTCAGCGCCTCCTACAGCGGGCTGTTCAAGTCCTTCATCGACGTGCTGGACCCCAAGTCCCTGGACGGGAAGGCAGTCCTCCTGGGCGCCACGGGCGGCACCGACCGGCACCAAATGGTGCTCGACTACGCCATGCGTCCGCTCTTCACCTACCTTCGGACCCGGATAACCCAGACGTCCGTTTTCGCCGGACCCCAGGACTGGGGAAACACCGACGACGGCGCGTCGCCGCTATCGGTCCGCGTGGACCGCGCGGCCGGCGAGCTTGCCCGGCTCCTGAGCGGCGAGCAGCCGCACCGCAAGGCGGACGCGATGGAATCCCTGCCTTTTGAGCAGCTCCTCGCGGGGATCACCGCGGCACGCTAGGCGAGGTAGTCCGAGGCCGGTTCGTACAGGGCGAGCCGGCCGAACTTTTCCGGCGGCCGGCTCGTTGACCCGAACATGAAGTGTCCCGTGGATTCAATTGACCTGGTAATGAGTGAGCGCAGCGGTGTGGAGATCGATTACTGCCCGCAGTGCAGAGGAGTGTGGCTGGACCGCGGCGAGCTCGACAAGATTATTGACCGTGCCGCCGGCGGATTCGGGGCTGGATCCACCGCGCCGCCGGCTCCGGTGGACGGACTCACGCCACCGCCGCTGTATGGCAACCCGGCCTACGAGACCCAGGATCCCCGCTATGCCGGGAATGACAGGCCACGCCTTGACGACCGGAACTACGGCAAGCAAGGTCACAACCGCGACTATGACCGTCGGCGGCCCAAGAAAAAGGAAGGCTGGTTGGGGGACCTGTTCGACTTCTAGGACGTGAGGGCTCGCCCGGCCCGGGCTAGTCCTCCAGCAGCTCGATGAACTCCCTGGCCTGCTTCATGCTGATGTCGGAATGCTTGGTCAGGGCCAATGCCGCGGCTTCGACGTCGCCGCTCTTGGCCAGGGTGCGGATCCGGCCGTAGATCTCGTCATTGAGCATATTGCTGCTCACTTCACGCGTGACGTCGCCCTTGCTGACGATTGCGCGGTACCGGTACGGGAAGTGCTCCGGCTCGTCGTCGTCGGGCATGAGGTCCTGCGGGGCGGGTTCGGGCTTGCGGAAGGGCTGCGGGTGCGCCGCAAGGGCGCCGACGGCGTCCCGTGAGGCGCGCAGGCCCTCTCCGGTGGCGCTGAGGTACAGCTTGATGGCCGCCATGGCCTGACCTTGGGCGATCAGGGAATACAGCTGCCGGTGTTGATCCTCGCTGAGCTTCGCGGCGGCCTCGCGGGCCAGCTCGACGGGATCCACGGCAGCTTTGTGGGTGGCCGCATTTCCGCGGAGTTCCGCTGAGCGGCGGGCGAGCACACGGCTCATCAGCAGCACGCCGACGACGACGGCCGCCAGGATCAAGACCGGAACGAGTAGGGAAGACATGCGCTAAAGCCGATCTATGTAGTTCTTGGCGGTCAACAAGTCCGAGTGGGTCGTCTGGCGCAGGAGCTTGATGGCCTGGATTTTCTGCCCGCCGCGGACCATGCCCTGCAGCTGCAGGGCGAACTGTGGATTCAACTGCCCGTTGGGGAGGATGGGACCGTTGTAGCCGGCCTGGCCGACTCCCGGGCCAGCCCCGGCTTGAGCCCTCAGTGCCGCCCGCGACTGGCTGTCCTGCTGGGACTGTTGCTGCGCATTCTGGCTGGGCCGTGTGGATGCATCGATGCGGGCCCTCGCTGCCGTCGCCGCTTGCACTTGGGCGGCCTGGTGGGCTGCCGAGCGGGCGGCCAGCTCCCGTTGATATCGTTCGGCGTCTGACAGCCCCGAGTTGCGTGGCTTGAATGCCGCCGTCAGGGCCCAAATCACGGCCACAAGGATGACAACGGGCATTGCGACCAGCAGTACATCCCCAATGGTGAAACCCATACCTAGAGCTTATGTCAGAACGCGGTTATCCACAGCACATTCCTGCTTTGGCATAGCTTCTGAGAGCCGACTGTCAAATTTCAGGCTGATTTGTGGGGAGTATCACATTTTTGGCATATTTATCCCCCTTTCGGCCGTCAGGCGGGGACCGGAGCCTGGATTGAGCGAATCGCCCTGTGGATGATCCGTGGAGGAAAATACTTTTGATCCACATGGCTCGAAGAACGTTTTCCCAGCTCAGAGGCTATTTGCCGGAAAAAGAATTTCTCTTTCCACAGGGTCATGCACAGACTGTGCACAAGTAGGGGTATGTATTCCACACTTTATCCACAGGTCCGGCTTGGTGCCTCGGAAAAGCAGGGCTAACGTGGCTGAGTACCTGCTTTAGGTACTTGGAAAACCCCTGTTTCTTGTGGACGGCACCTTGGTGCCGTTGAAAAGCAGCGCGCCTGCGGACCTTTCTGTGGATAAGTTGTGGAAATCTTGGGAAAACCAAAATTGTCGGTGCCCTACGGAACAGTTTGGACCAGCCGGCATAAACGGCGCGGTCGGAGCAACCCACACGGGACATTGGCCTACCGCACCGCCGGGAACAGTTATCTTCGCGGTACACAATGGAGGACGGCTTTGTCAGTTACGCACTTGGATTCGATCGAGGGCGGCCGGACCTCGGACGCCAGCCGCAAACCTCCCCAGGACATCCCCGCTGAACAATCAGTTCTCGGCGGCATGATGCTGTCCAAGGATGCCATCGCCGACGTCGTGGAAATTGTGCGCGGACATGACTTCTACCGTCCCGCCCACGAGACGATCTACGAGTCCATCATCGACCTCTACGGCCGCGGCGAACCTGCCGATGCCGTCACCGTGTCCGATGAGCTCACCAAGCGCGGCGAGATCAACCGGATCGGCGGCCCTGCCTACCTGCACGAACTGATCCAGACCGTGCCCACGGCGGCCAACGCTGGCTACTACGCCGAAATCGTTGCTGAGCGCGCCGTCCTGCGCCGGCTCGTGAATGCCGGCACCAAGATCGTCCAGATGGGGTACGGCCAGGACGGAGAGGTCGAAGACCTCGTCAACCAAGCCCAGGCCGAGATCTATGCCGTGGCCGAACGCCGCACTGCGGAAGACTACGTGGCGCTCAAGGACGTCATGGAATCCACCGTTGATGAGATCGAGGCATCCGGCCACCGCGGGGAGGGCATGACGGGCGTACCCACCGGGTTCTACGAACTCGATGAGCTCACCCATGGTCTTCACCCCGGCCAGATGATCGTCATCGCCGCGCGCCCCGCCGTCGGTAAGTCCACGTTCGCGCTTGACTTCGCCCGTTCCGCTGCCATCAAGAACAACCTCGCCACCGTGATGTTCTCCCTGGAAATGGGACGCAACGAAATCGCGATGCGCCTGCTGTCCGCGGAAGCCACCATCGGCCTCCAGGACCTGCGCAAGGGCACCATCAAGGACGAGCAGTGGTCCAAGATCGCCACCACTATGGGCCGCATGAACGACGCTCCGCTGTTCATCGATGACAGCCCCAATATGTCCCTCATGGAAATCAGGGCAAAGTGCCGTCGCCTGAAGCAGCAGCACGACCTCAAACTGGTGATCCTCGACTACCTCCAGCTCATGAGCTCCGGCAAAAAGGTGGAGTCCCGCCAGCAGGAAGTCTCCGAGTTCTCGCGTGCCCTCAAGCTGTTGGCCAAGGAGCTCCAGGTTCCGGTCATCGCGCTCTCGCAGCTCAACCGTGGATCCGAACAGCGCCAAGACAAGCGGCCCATGGTTTCGGACCTCCGTGAATCGGGTTCCATCGAGCAGGACGCCGACATGGTCATCCTTCTCCACCGCGAAGACGTCTACGACAAGGAATCCCCCCGTGCCGGAGAGGCCGACATTCTCATCGCCAAGCACCGTAATGGTCCCACCAAGGACATCGTGGTTGCCTTCCAGGGACACTACTCCCGCTTCGCGAACATGGCGGGCGAGACCGGCGGCGGCGGGTTCTAGCCGCTGGTTGCCTAGTGGTGCGCAGACCCTACGAAGTCGAGGGCCTCACGGGCCAGTGCCAGCCACGACTCGTGATCCTCGGCGGTGACCGTGAGCCACTCCTTCATCGGACGACCCTTTCCTCGGGCACCATGAGGACATCTTCCCGCCCTGAACTTCGCGGCGCCAGACCCGGACGAAACGCCTACCGGCCGTTAAGCAAATGATCCGGCCTTCGGTTTCCGGGAGCCCGTCCCCGGATCTCCAGCAGTTCGCGGGCATGGGCATGAAGGCGCCGGTCCTCGTCGGTTTCCGGCACCCAGGGAGGTATAGGAACAGACGTGCCGGTTTCGTCCCTGGCAACCATGACCGTGAGGCAGTAGGTGGTGAGATTCATCTCACGGCTCTTCGGGTTCCCGGAGCGAACGTGCACGGCAATATGCATGCCTTTATGGCCTGTGTAGACGAGGCGGGCTTCGACTTCCACCACATCGCCGATCAACAATGGCCGGTAGAAGCGCACGCCCCCGGAGAACACGGCCACGGTGTCCTTGCCGCAATAGCGGGAAGCGCAGACGTAGGCGGCCTCATCGATCCACTTCATGACAATGCCGCCGTGGACTTTTCCGCCCCAGTTGACGTCAGTGGGGGCCGCCATGAAGCGGAGGACAACGCGTTCGGCTGTGCCGGCGTCGGTATATTCCTGCGCGTTCATGGCTTCGACAATCTTTTCCCGCACGGCAATCCGCGCGAGGGCGTTGTCGCGTTGCTCGATTTCCTCCGGCGTCGAAGGCTCGAACTGGGGGACTGGAACCGGCCGCCCGTCGGGACCGACCGCGACGAAGATCACCAGGCACTGGCTGCGCATCGTGGCCGGCCCGCCCTTGGGATCGCCGGAGGACACGATGGTCCGGATGTGCATGGAAGAGCGGCCCGTATAGACGATCGTCGCTTCGACCTCGACCATGTCTCCGCTGTTCACGGGGTCGGCGAAATGGATGTTGCCCACATATGCCGTGACGCAATAGGACTTCGCCCAGCCAACGGCTGCCGCGTAGGCGGCCTTGTCCACCCACTCAAGGACTGTGCCGGCGTCGACGGACCCGCTATGTCCGACGTCGGTGGGGGAAGCAAGGAACCGCAGGGTGACGGAGTGGGAGGGGAGCTCGCTCATGACGTGAGTGTATCGACGGCGTGGATACCGGCGCGCTGTATGACGGGCTGGGGACACCCAAGCGGACAGGCCTGGGTGTCGCCAGCGATGTGGTGCACGCGATCCTAGGCGAGAATACGCAGCTTTGAACCCCTCCGGCCGAAGACCGCGGCGTCGATGGAGATCCGTCCGGCGCCTGTCAGGGCCACAGCCGCGGCTGCGGCAGCGAGGGCCAGGACGAGTTCATACCCGCCCTTGTCCGCAAACAGGCCGGCCGGAGCGTGGACCAGGAACAGGGCGCCGAGCATGTCCAGCGCAAGGACGGCGGCGAAGACGCGTGTCAGCACGCCCGCAATGAGGGCAATGCCCCCGACAAGTTCGATGGTTGCCACGATCGGGGCCACGACATCGGCGGCGGGGACGCCCATCTTGCCGAAGGCGGCCTGAGTGCCGGCGATGGTGAACTCGTTGAATTTCTGCCAGCCATGCGCGGCGAAGATGAAGCCGACGATGACGCGCAGGACAGTAAGGGCTGTGTTGGTCAGGGTGGACTGGTTCATGTTTTTGCACCGTTTTCGGGTAGCGGTTGGCTGTCGTGAAGCTCCAAGGCCAAGGCCCAATTTGTTGAAGCTTCAACTCAAGCCTTTCGAACTTTGCTGGAAGTGTCAAACAACGGTGACGCAGTCAGACCGCCTCCGCGGTCCCGCATAAGCCCCCAAGCTGCGTGTCGGCGGCTCCCGCTAGGCTGGGAAAGTGCCCCAAACAGTGACCCGTCCCATCGCGCCCTCCACTGCCCGCGAGATCCTGCGCTTGGCTGTCCCCGCCTTTGGGGCGCTCATCGCGGAACCCCTCTTCCTTTTGGCCGATTCCGCCATTGTGGGCCATCTTGGCGTCCCTCAGCTGGCGGGCGTGGGGCTGGCCTCTACCCTGCTGTACACCGCCGTCGGACTTATGGTGTTTCTGGCATATTCGACAACTCCCGCGGTGGCCCGGGCCATCGGGGACGGAAAGCTCGCCAAAGCGCTGGCCGCAGGGCGCGACGGCGTGTGGCTGGCGTTGCTGCTGGGTGCCGTCCTCGCAGTGGCGGGCTTCTTCGCGGCTGAGCCGCTGGTCGGGTTGCTTGGAGCGAGCGGCGAGGTGCGCGCATACGGTGTGGAGTACTTGCGTTGGTCCATGCCGGGACTCGTCGCCATGCTGCTGATCTTCGCCGGAACCGGCGTGTTGCGCGGATTGCAGGACACACGCACGCCTTTGGTGGTCGCAACAGCGGGGTTCGCTATCAACATCGCCCTGAATTGGTTCCTGGTTTACGGCCTCCATTTGTCCGTGGCGGGGTCAGCCATCGGCACCAGCATCGCTCAATGGGCCATGGCCGCCGTCTATTTGGCCATAGTGGGACGGAACGCCCGGCGCCACGGCGTTTCGCTGCGCCCGGATTGGCGCGGAATCCGCACGATGACCACCGTGGGTTCATGGCTCATGCTCCGCACCCTCAGCCTGCGCCTGGCTATCCTGGCCACGGTCCTGGTGGTCACGTCCCAAGGGTCCGTGAACCTCGCCGCGCACCAGCTCGCGATGACCATTTTCTCCTTCCTCGCCTTCGCCCTGGACGCCTTGGCGATTGCTGCGCAGGCCCTCATCGGCAAGGAACTCGGCGCCTCCCATCCGGCGCGTGCGCGCGAACTCACCCGCACCATGATCCGCTGGGGCGTGGGCTTCGGCGTCGTGACCGGTGTAGTCCTCGCGGGCGCCGCTCCGTGGGCGGGCTTCCTGTTCACCTCCGACGCCGGCGTCCAGTCCGCGCTCACCGCGGCACTGTGGGTACTCGCCGTCGGGCAGCCCCTCGCCGGATACGTCTTCGTCCTGGACGGCGTCCTGATCGGCGCGGGCGATGCCCGCTACCTGGCGCTTGCCGGCGTCGTGAACCTCGCGGTCTATCTGCCGCTGTTGGCGGCAGTCCACCTGACCAGGCCCGACGGCGCGGCGGGGCTCGTGTGGCTCTGGGCCGCGTTCGCGCTGGGCTACATGCTGGCCCGCGGGGTCACTCTGGGGCTACGCGCCCGCTCCGACAAATGGATGGTCCTCGGTTCGCACTAAACTGGACTGGTGACTCTCCCCGCCTCTTCAGCGACTTCATCCACGCCCGCAGCAGCCGCCCTCTGGAAGCCCGTACTTCTCCGCGCCGGTGCTGCGCTGGTGTTTGGAGCCGTGACCGTCTTCTGGGGCTCGCCATCCGTTCACGTTCTGGCCTGGGCTGCCGGGCTCTATCTGCTCGCAACCGCGGGCGCCGCGTTCCTGGCTACGAGTGTTCCGGCGGCCGCGGCCGCCGTCGTTGGCCTGGCAGGGGTGGGTGCCTTGATTACGCAGTCCGACACGGGCGTTGGCGTTTCCGCGCTCGTCGGGTTGCTGGTGCTCGGGGTGTTTGAGCTGGTCAAGGGATTCCGGCACCGCGGACGTCACCTGCTTGCCCGCGACTGGAGCATTTCCGGTGTGGTGGGCATCGGCACCGCCCTTGCGTTGCCGTTTTTCATCAGCCTTGGAGCGCACGCGCTTCTCGGTGTTGCCGGCGGTGGCGCCATCATCTCGGGAGTCTTGTGGGTGCTGTCCGGCCTGAGCCTGCGGCACGATGGGCGAACCCCCTCCGCTGAGGCCGTAAACTAGTAGTCGTACGTTCTACCCTGCGTAGAACTCTCGAGGCGCAGACGGCGCCAGCACCCACATTGGAGGAATGACCTTGGCTGACCAAAAACCAGGAGAGCCGCGCAAGATGCGGACCTCGGTTAAGGGACCGCTGATGTTCTCCGCGTTCTGGGGCGTCGTGATCTTCTTCGCTGTGCTGATTTTCGCCTCCGGCGGCAGCGCCCGCACTCCGCGCTTTGACCTCGCCTTTACCGGCGCCGGCATCGCCTTCATTGTGAGTCTCGTCCTCGCCGCCATGCTTTCCATGAGCCACAAGGAAAACGCCGAGCACCTCGGCAAGGGCTCGGGCGTCAACCTCAGTTCCAGGAAACCGGGCCAAGGTCACGGTTCTGCGGCCCCCCAAGCGGGCAGCGAAACGGAAACCCCCGACGCCGACTAGGCCGTCCTAGCCTCCTATCGCATCACGCCACGCAACTTTTTGCCGGCTGGCCACCGCCGCAACCCGGGAAACTCGGGGCAGGCCGCCGTCGTGCACCTTGAAAAGCTGCACGACGTGACGCCCTCCCCTTATTCGGCCCCCGATGCTTTCCGGGCCCGGTAAGCGGCGACGTGCGCCCGGTTGGCGCAGTTGCCCGTGTCGCAATAGAGCTTGGAGCGGTTACGGCTCAGGTCCAGCACGACGGCGTCGCAATCGTCCGCTGCGCACACCCGCAGGCGGTCCATTTCCTTGCTGCGGATGACGTCCACAAGTGCCATGGCAGCTTCCGTGCCCATGCGTTCCGCGAGGGGCGCCTCAGGGGTGGTTGCGTGTAGGTGCCAATCCCAATGATCATGCTTGACCAGCTGGGGAAGTGCGCGCGCGTCGGTGAGGAGTTGGTTGACGGTCTTTGCGGCCGCGTCCTCATCCGCTGTCCACAAGGAGGTTAGCTGGCTCCTAAGTCGCTTCACGCTGGCCAATTCCGCCTCGGTTCCCTCCCTGGTCCCCGTGAATTCTTCCGCGTCAAGGAAGGCGTGAAGCTCGGCGGCACTCGTGAGGGATTCGGTCCCGTTGGCGGCCGTATTGATCAAATTGACCACGGTTCGAAGCGCGACTTCAGTGTCAGGTGCAAAAAGCACTTTGACTCCTTACATCTCTCGGGAGTATTGTCAGCAGCGTAACCCATTTTACTCCTGACAGGAGGCTGCTGTGTCAGCTGCAACAAACCGGGCTGGTGCTGCGGGCTTCATGGCGTCGGGCCTGGGGCTCGCGCTCTTTTCCTCAGCGGTTTTCGGCTTGTCCGGCTCGTTCGCCAAGTCCCTCCTGGAAACCGGGTGGACCCCCGGCGCGGCAGTTGCCATCCGATTGAGCGGCGCATCACTCATCTTGGTAATCCCGGCCGTCATCGCTCTCCGGGGCCGTTGGCACCAGCTCAAGGACAACTGGCTCACCATCCTGTTGTTCGGCGTGATCGGTGTTGCGGGGTGCCAGCTTTTCTACTTCAATGCGGTGTCAAGGCTGTCCGTGGGGGTCGCCCTCCTGCTCGAATACCTCGCGCCAACCATGATCGTCTTGTGGCTGTGGGCCGCGAGCCGACGCCGACCCAGGGCCCTCACCGCCCTTGGAACGCTGCTTTCCCTCGGCGGACTCGTCCTGGTGCTCGATCTCACCGGCGCCGTGAAGGTCGACTTCGTCGGCGTCCTGTGGGGCATGGCCGCGGCCGTCTGCCTGGTCATCTACTTCTTCATCACGGCCAAGCAGAACGACACCTTGCCGCCCATCGTGCTGGCCGCCGGCGGTCTCATGGCAGGCTCAATCCTTATCTGGATTGCCGGCGGGACCGGTCTGGTATCCATGACTTTCGCCACGGCGGATACGCACCTCGGGCCGTGGACCACGCCGTGGTGGGTCTCGATCGCCGGCCTTGTCATCCTGTCCACCGTGCTGTCCTACGTCACGGGGATCATGGCAGCCCGAAGCCTTGGGTCCAAGGTGGCATCTTTCGTCTCGCTCACTGAAGTGTTGTTCGCCGTGGTGTGGGCCTGGCTGTTGCTGGCCGAACTGCCCGGAGCCATCCAGCTCGTGGGCGGGGCACTCATTGTGTGCGGAGTGGTCTTGGTGCGAATCGACGAACTGCGGGCGGACAAGCGTGATGCTGCCGGCTTCGGCGAAGTGGCCCCCGAGCTTGACCACGCGAACGACGTCGAGCCGGTGCCCTCGGAGAGGGTGCTCTAAAAACCGAGCCTTGATAGGGGACTGGGCCTAGCATGTTGATATGTGCCGGAACATCCACACCCTCCACAATTTCGAGCCACGAGCCACCTCCGCAGAGGTAGAAGCCGC
The DNA here is from genome assembly GCF_056398685.1 of Arthrobacter sp. 01T428. Lineage (NCBI taxonomy): Bacteria > Bacillati > Actinomycetota > Actinomycetes > Micrococcales > Micrococcaceae > Arthrobacter > Arthrobacter sp. 01T428. Next base: position 164,758 of record NZ_JBFTPW010000005.1, read on the forward strand.
AGCGCTGCAATACGTGCGCAAGATCAGCGGCACCACCAAGCCGTCAAAGGCCAACGAGGAGGCCTTCGCCGAGGCTGTCCATGAGATCGCGCATATCACCCAGCATCTGCTCGATTCGCTCGTGACCCATGCGCCAGCGCGCAATCGCGACGAGGAGGCGGCCAAAGCGAGGGCACGCGCGGCCGTTCGGTTCGGAACGGCCTAGCTGCCCCCAAACTGCTAGCTCCCCCAACTGACTGGCAGTTGTTGTCGTTTTCGCGCCGGATAACGACAACAACTGCGAGTAAGTTGGGTGGGCCGGGACTTCGGTGGGCGGGGCTACTTTGCGAAGGAGCGCAACCGCAGCGAATTCGCGACCACCAGGACCGAGCTCGCAGCCATGGCCGCACCGGCGAGCATCGGGTTGAGCAAACCAAGGGCTGCCACCGGGATACCGATGGCGTTGTAGAAGAACGCCCAGAACAGGTTTGTCTTGATGGTGGACAGCGTCTTCCGGGACAGCTCGATGGCTTGCACCAGCTGGCCAAGGTCACTGCCCATCACGGTCAGATCCGAGGCCTCGATCGCCACATCCGTGCCCGATCCCATGGCGATGCCAAGATCGGCTTGCGCCAGGGCTGCGGCGTCGTTGACTCCATCCCCGGCCATGGCCACAGTGGACCCCTGGGCCTGGAGCATCCGCACCGCGTCCACTTTGCCTTCCGGCAGGACGCCCGCGAACACATCTTCCGGGGAGATCCCGACGGCGGTGGCCACTTGGGCGGCGACCGCAGCGTTGTCTCCAGTCAGCAGGAGAGGGCGAATCCCGAGTTCCTTGAGCTTCGCGATGGCTGCCGCCGAACCGGGTTTGACAGTGTCCCTTAGCGTAACAATTCCAGCGGGCTTCCCGTCGACAGCAACCCAGATGGCGGTTGCGCCGCCGGCTTCCTCAGTTGCCAGGGCCCGGCGCTGTGCATCGTCGGGGAAGATTCCGTTGTCTTCCAGCCAGCCGGTCCTGCCGGCCACGACCGTTCGCTCAGTGCCGTTTCCGGCTCCGTTCAGCGCAACCATTCCCCGGACTCCGCCGCCCGGGGCGGAACTGAAGTCCTTCAGTGCGAGGAGCGGGCCGGCGTCGGGCATTGCGGACTTGGCGGCAGCGGCAATCGCGTGGGCGATGGGATGCTCCGACGCTGCCTCGACGGCGCCGGCGAGAGAGAGCACGTCGGCGGGGGAGTGCCCGTTCAAGGCCAGGGTATGTCCGACGGCCAGCTTGCCGCTGGTGACGGTTCCGGTCTTGTCCAACAGGATGGCGTCCACAGTGCGCGTATCTTCAAGCACCTGTGGGCCCTTGATGAGGATGCCGAGCTGCGCACCCCGGCCGGTCCCGGTCAGGAGGCCAACGGGAGTCGCGAGCCCAAGCGCACACGGGCAAGCAATCACGAACACCGCCACGGCAGCCGTGAACGAGGCATTGAGGTCCCCGCTCAGCGCGAGCCAGACTACGAAAGTAGCCAGGGCGATGACCAGCACGACGGGCACGAACACGGCGCTGATCCGATCGGCGAGCCGTGCGATCGGGGCTTTGCCCGTCTGCGCCTGGCTGACCAACCGCCCCATCTGGGCCAGCGTCGTCTCGGAACCGACGCGCGTCGCGCGGACCAGCAAACGGCCCGAAGTGTTGATGGTGGCGCCCGTGACCTGGCTTCCCGGGCCGACCTCCACGGGCACCGATTCACCGGTGACCAAGGAGGCATCCACGGCGGATGAACCGCTCGTCACCAGGCCGTCCGTGGCGATCTTCTCTCCCGGGCGGACCACGAAGATGTCCCCGGCTACGAGTTGCTCGGCCGGGATCTTGTGCTCGACGCCGTCGCGCAGCACCGTAGCGTCCTTCGCCCCCAGGTTCAGGAGGGCCTTAAGGGCGTCGCCGGCCTTCGCTTTGGCGTTGGCCTCGAGATAGCGGCCCAGAAGCAGGAACGTGGTGACCACGGCGGCAACTTCGAAGTACAGCCCGCCGCCCATGCCTCCCGTGGACTCCATGCCCGGGTGTTCGGTCATCATGGGGTTGGCAAAGAGTTGCCACGCGGAGTAGAGGTATGCGGCCAAGACACCAATCGAGACGAGCGTGTCCATGGTCGAAGCGAAATGGCGTGCGTTAATGGCGGCCGCACGATGGAAGGGCCAGGCAGCCCACGTCACCACGGGAAGTGCCAGTGCAGCGGCGACCCATCCCCAGTGCGGGAACTGCAAAGCTGGAACCATCGAGATGGCGAAGACCGGAACCGTCAGTATGGCGGCGGCAATCAGTCTTGGCCTTAGCTGGCGGGACGCGGGGCCGTGATGCATGTGGTCTTCGTGGGCGCTGTGGTCGCCTTGCGCGCCGCCACCGGCGCCATGCTCGGCGTGCTCGGTCGTTCCTCCCTTAGACGCACGCTGCCGCATAACACCGGCACCGTCGCTGTGGTCATGTTCCGGCGCGCTATTGCTGCGGTCATGTTCTACAGCGCCGCCGTCACCGGTGCTGCCTTCGTTGCTGGACTCGATCGCGGGGCCGGTATGCGGCAGCGCGCGTCTAAGCGACGAAGGAGCGAGCGCGCCGAGCATATCGGTTTCGCGATCGTGGGTGTGGTCGGCGGAGGGGGCCGTGGACGGACTGGGCCTCGATTCGCGGATCCAGGCTTTGTAGCCCGTTGCGTTTACTGTGTCCACGATTTGTTGGTCCGTGACGTTGTCCGGGACTGTGACGTGGGCTGATTCGAGGGGGAGATTGACGGAAGCCTCCACGCCGTCGAGCTTGCCCAGTTTCCGCTCCACGCGGGCCACGCATGATGCGCAGGTCATGCCCTCGATGTCGAGTTCGATGATGCGGGTGCCCGTTTGGTGGAGGATCTCGTGATTGCTCACATTGGCCCCTAGGCCTCGTTGGCGACTACCAGGTAGCCGGCTTCGGCGACGGCTTCGCCGATTTCGGACGGCGACAATTCCTGGGTGGAGGTGATGGTGACGGTGGAGATTCCGCCGGCGTTCAGATCGATCTCGACATTTTCCACTCCCGCCAAGGACTCAATTTCTTCGCTCACTGCGGAAACGCAGTGCCCGCAGGTCATGCCGGAAACGCTGACGTTCGTCTGGATGGTGGCGGTGTGGCCCATGGCGTGCTCCTTGGTGGTGAGTTGAATGGTGTGGTGAGTGCTTGCGGGGTTACCGCAGCAGGCGCCCGATGGCATCGGCTGCCTCCTTGACCTTGATGTCGATTTGCTCCGCGCGCACGACGGGATCCGACTCGGAGGCGGCTCCGACGACGCAGTGCCCGATGTGTTCCTCCACGAGCCCGAGACTCACGGCATGCAGGGCTTTAGTGACTGCCGAGACTTGGGTGAGGATGTCGATGCAATATTTGTCCTCTTCCACCATCCGCGCAATACCGCGTACTTGGCCCTCGATCCGCTTAAGGCGCCGCAAGTAGGCGTCCTTGTTGGAAGAGTAGCCGCGTTGGGCATGCGCTCCATCCTCGACTTCGATGCCCGGCTGGGCGATGTTCAGGTCAACCGGGTTCAAATCCGTGGACTTCAAATCTGTGGGGTTCACATCGATCGTGCTCATGGTGCCAATGTATACCCCCTAGGGGTATGAAGCAAGTACCCCCCGGGGGTATGTGACCTGTCATGAGAGATGGAACTATTTACAAATTCCCGTTTTGCAATGCAAACCTTTTGCCGCTTGTGCTTCCGCTCACAAAAGTATGTTTGTAAAGTTTCCTTCCATACCCGAAGCGGGGGACCGCCGGGCACCTAACCCTTTTCTCCATGGAGGATCCATTGAAAATCGCACGCTCTGCGGCTGCCATTGCCCTCGCCGCCCTCGCGCTGACGGCCTGCGCCCCGCCCACGTCGAACAATGCCGCGTCATCTTCGGATGAGAAGTCCGGCACCATCCGCGTCTGGCTCTTCTCGGAAGTCAACCAGGACCCAAAATCCGCGGTAGTCAAGGCCGCGGTTTCCGATTTCGAATCCAGTCACAGCGGCGTCAAGGTCGACGTCCAGTACATTCCCGTCGACAGCCGGGCAGAACGGTTCAAGGCCGCGTTCAACGACCCCTCGAGCGCTCCCGACGTCGCCGAGTTCGGCAACACAGACCTTGCCAGCTACGTTGCATCCGGCGGATTGTCCGACATGACTGCGGACATCAAGGCCTGGGATGAGTCCAAGGACCTGGACGGCAAGATCCTGGCCACCACGGACGTCGGGGGCAAGAACTACGGCGTGCCCTGGTACGTCGGCGTCCGGGCCCTCTACTACCGCACCGATCTGCTGCAGAAGCTCGGACTGGGGGTGCCCAAGACCCTCGCCGACGTCGAAACCGTGGCCCGCGCCGTCCGCGCAGCTAACCCGGACATGCTCGGGATTTCGGTCGGTGGAGCTGCGCAGTTCTCCGCCATGCCCTACCTCTGGGCCAACGGCGGCAACATTGCCACGAAGAAGGGTGGCGCCTTTGTCTCCGGCTTGGATTCGGCCGAATCCCGGGACGGCATCTCCGCTTATGCCCGGCTGCTCAAGAACGACATCTGCCCGCCCCAGACGTGTGCCGAATTCGGCGGAAACGCCAGCGTCCAGCAGTTCATCGCCGGAAAATCGGCCATGACCATCGGTGGCGACTTCAACTACAAGGCCGTAGCGGCCAGTGCGGTCAAGGACAAGTTCGCGGTGGTTCCGGTTCCGGGCAATACGGCTGGTTCGATCGCCCCAGCGTTTGCCGGCGGAAACAACCTGGGCGTCTTCAACAGCAGCAAGCACCACACCCTCGCAGCCGAGTTCGTCGAGCTGTTGGCAGGCAAGAAGTACCAGCAGAAGATGTTCGACGCCATGGGCAACCTGCCCACATTCAGCGACGTCCAGAAGTCTGTTGCCGCGTCCAATCCGCAGCTTGACCCCTTCATCAAGACCCTCGCCGCCGGCACCAATTTCGTCCCGGTGACCGAAACCTGGTCCACCATCGACGCCCAGGGCATCTTCACCGGCATGTACCAGAAGATCGTCACGGGCAAGGCTGACGTCAATACCGCTACTGCGGATGCGGCAGCGGCCATGAACAAGGTCTTCGGATCCAAATGACGAGGTTCGTGAAGCACGGCCGATCCGCGCCAGGCGGCGCGGCGTGACGGCGTTCGCGTCCGCGAAGGCGGACACGAACGGGGCCAACCGCGAGCAGAACCGCAAGCCGACGACGGCGGGGACGTCCCGCCGTCGTGCGCTAGGCAAGCGCGGCTTGGAACCGTGGTTCTACCTGGCCCCGGCTTTCATTGTCCTGATCGCGCTGCTGGGATACCCGATCTTCCAGCTCATCAACGTTTCTTTGTACGACTACCGCCAGGCCCAAGTCAGTGGCAAGGCACCACTGCAATTCACGGGCCTGGAGAACTACCAGAAACTGTTCGCCGATCCGGAGTTCTGGTCCGTCCTGGGCAACACCGTGCTGTTCGCAGGCGCCTGCGTTGTCCTGACGCTGCTCGTGGGAACGTCGTTGGCGGTCTTGGCCACGCGGCTCCGGCCCTGGGTCCGGAGCGCACTGTTCGTAGTCTCCTTGGGCGCTTGGGCCACACCGGCCGTCACCGGCAGCGCCGTGTGGTTGTTCCTCTTCGACCCCACGCTGGGGCTCGTCAACAAGGCGCTCGTGTCGGTGGGCTTGACGCAGTTCAACGGCTACTCCTGGACCTACGACAAATGGTCCGCCTTCGGGTTGGTGGCCAGCGAAGTGGTGTGGTGTTCGTTCCCGTTCGTACTCGTGACGGTCTACGCCGGCATCCAGGCGATCTCCACCGAAGTCATTGAGGCGGCGCGGCTCGACGGTGCTTCCATGCCCCGGATCGCGCGCAGCATCATGCTTCCGATGCTGCGGCCCATCGTGATGGTGGTGACCATCCAGTCCATCATCTGGAATTTCAAGATTTTCTCCCAGATTTACATCATGACCAACGGCGGCGGTATTGCCGGGCAGAACCTCGTGCTGAATGTCTACGGCTACCAGCAGGCCTTCGCGGCCAGCCTTTATGGCCTCGGCTCGGCCCTTGGCGTCATCATGACCGCGCTGCTGATGATCATCACCCTCGTCTACCTCCGCATCCTCAAGAGAACGGGAGAAGTCCTGTGACCGCCGTCGACGTTCCGCTCCGCAAGAACCGGCCCGCACCGGTCGCGCCGCAACAGTTCCGCAAGGGCGGACGACGCCGGTTCGGCGCCGATGTGGCGGCACTCGCCATCGCGCTTCTTGTCGCGTTCCCCCTGTTCTGGATGGTCCTTTCGGCCCTCAAGCCGAAGACGGCGCTCGACGCCGGCGATGCGGCGCCGTTCACGCTGGAACCGTCCTTCGACTCCTTCTTGCGGGTCCTGTCAGTGAACAACTTCGGCAGGTACTTCCTCAACAGCGTAATCGTGGCGCTCGTGGTCGTCATCGTCTCCACTGTGCTGGCGTTTTTGGCCTCCGTGGCACTGACCCGCTACCAATTCAAGATGCGCACCAAGCTGCTGATCGTGGTTCTCGTGTCCCAGATGGTGCCCGTCGAAGCGCTCACCATTCCGTTGTTCTTCCTGCTGCGCAATGCCGGGGAGGCCGTACCGTTGGTGGGCTTGAACCAGCTCGGCTCCCTGGTGCTGGTCCATGTGGGCTTCAGTATTCCGTTCGCGATCTGGATGCTTCGTGGCTTCGTGGCAGCCGTGCCGGTGGAGATCGAAGAGGCAGCCCGCATAGACGGCGCGAGCGGTTTCCGCTTTGTCCGCTCGATCCTCTTCCCGCTCGTGGCGCCCGGGGTGGTGGCATGCTCGGTGTTTTCCTTCATCTCCACGTGGAACGACTTCCTCTTCGCCAAGACATTCATCATTTCCGCCCAGGAGAACCAGACCCTGCCCATGGCGTTGTTGACCTTCTTCAAACCCGACCAGAACGATTGGGGCGCCATCATGGCCGGTTCCGTGATCATGACCATTCCGGTGCTGATCTTCTTCATCGCGGTGCAGCGAAAACTCGTATCCGGCCTGGCCGGGGCGGTGAAGGGATGAGCGCCGCGGATCTGCTGGTTCCTGTTCCGTCCTCGGTGGAGTCCAGCGGCGGTTTCCTGGAACTGGACGGAACCACCACGCTGGCCGCCGATCCGGAGCTCAACAAAGCGCGCCGCTGGCTCGCCCGGACCCTCGGCGCGGCCACTGGCTGGGACCTGTTCCCGGCCGCCGCCGCCGATGCGGGTATCAGCCTCCTGCTTGACCCGGAGCTCGACGCCGAGGCGTACCGACTGGAGGTGGGCGCCGCCGTCGTGATTCATGCGGGCGGTCCGGCCGGAGCCTTCTATGCCGCGCAGACGCTCCTGCAGCTGATGGGACCTGCCGCGTTGCGGCAAGCGCCCGTTCCGGAGACGGGCGGCGCATGGCCGGTTCCCAAGGTATCCATCCTGGACCACCCGCGTTTCGGGTACCGCGGGGCCATGCTGGACGTGGCCCGGCACTTCATGCCCAAGGACAACCTGCTCCGGTTCATCGAGGTGATGGCCATGCACAAGCTCAACGTCCTGCACCTGCACCTCACGGACGACCAAGGCTGGCGGATCCAGATCAACCGCTACCCGAAGCTCACTGAGACCGGGGCGTGGCGGCGCGAATCATCACTGGGTTCGTGGCGGGCAGGGGTTTTCGACGGGCTTCCGCACGGCGGCTTCTACAGCCAGGACGATCTCCGCGAAGTGGTCGCGTTCGCTGCCGAGCGGCACATCACAGTCATCCCCGAAATTGACGTTCCGGGACACAGCCAGGCCGCCATCGCCGCCTACCCGGAACTGGGAACGGGCGCGGCCCCCGGGGTGTGGACCCGTTGGGGAATCGACGAGACGGTCCTGGAAGTCTCGCAAACCTCGTTGGAGTTCTACCGCAACGTGCTCGATGAAGTGGTGGAGATCTTCCCGTCCCGCTGGATCAGCTTGGGCGGAGACGAAGTTCCGCTCACCCAGTGGCAATCCAGCGCCCAGGCGCAGTCCAAAGCCCGCGAACTCGGGATGCCGGACGTTTCGGGATTGCACAGCTGGTTTGTGGGGCAGTTGGCGGGGCACCTTGACGCACGTGGGCGGGCTACCTCCGTGTGGGATGAAATCGGCGACGGCGAGCTGCCGGATGGTGCGTTGGTGGCCTCCTGGCGAGGCTATGAAGGCGGTATGAGCGCGCTCAAAAGCGGTTATGACGTGGTCATGTGCCCTGAGCACAGGCTGTACCTGGACCACCGGCAGGCCGACGGCGACGACGAACCCGTGCCCGTGGGTTTTGTCACCACGCTGCAGGATGTCTACGGCTTCGAACCCCTGCCCGCGGGTGCGGATGGGGCGTTCCCGGGCAGGCTCCTCGGGGCGCAGGCCAACATCTGGACGGAACACCTGGATTCCCCGCGACGGGTCCACTTCGCCGCGTTTCCGCGGCTGAGCGCCGTGGCGGAGGTGCTCTGGTCCCAGCCGGAGAACCGGGACTACGATGGTTTCCTGGCCAGGCTCGAAGGCGCGCATCTGGAACGCCTGGAGGCCATGGGAGTGGAATACCGGCCGCTGTCCGGACCGCATCCCTGGCAGTTGAGGCCTGGCGTGGCTGGCTGGAAACGCGATTACGACGCCGAGCAGCGCATTGCCGCTGGATAGGACACACGTGGGTACTGACGGCATGGAGGCCCGGAACTCCTCGGCTTCGTTGCGGAAGGCGCTGGCTTTGCTGGCGGTGGTGGCGGAGCATCCGGTGAGCGCGGACGGACTCGCCTTGGTGGAGCTGACCAAGCTCTCCGGGCTCAACAAGAGCACGGTCCTGAGGTTGGCCGCGCCCTTGTTGGACGAAAACCTGCTGGAACGCGATGCCGAGAGCGGCCGCTTCCGGCTGGGCCATGGTTGCCTGCGTTTGGGACAGTCATACCTGGACCGGCTCGATTTGCGTAGCGTCGCGAACGCCGAGCTCAGGGTGCTGATGAGGGCTACGGAAAGCACCTGCCACTTGGTGGTCTTGTCCGGCCATGATGTGGTTTACCTCGACAAAGTTGAAGACGAGGCAACAGTTCGTATGGCATCGCGTGTTGGGGCGACCATGCCGGCGTATTGCACTGCGGTCGGCAAAGCCATGTTGGCGTTCAGTCCGGAGGAAGTGGTGGCTCCGATCCTGGCCGGCGACCTGGTGCCGATCACCGACAGGACCATCACGGATCCCGAGCAGTTGCGGACTGAATTCGCCGCGATCCGACGCCGGGGCTACGCGATCGACGACCGTGAGAACGAACCCGAGGTCCGGTGCGTGGCCGCCCCGATCTTTGGCCACGATGATCACGTGGTGGCCGCCCTCAGCGTTTCATCGTTGTCGTCCCGCATGACCGCCAAACGCGTCCGGGAAGTAGGTCCCATGGCCGCCGAAACCAGCCTGCGCATCTCGGCCAAGCTGGGATCGCGACGGGCAGGCGCCAAACTCGCCAAGCTGGCTTAGGGGGGCTCATGGAAACGCCAATGAACGACGCCGGTGCTGCGGTTGGGGCGGACGGTGCCGCAGGCGCCTACTTCCGGGCGAAGTTGCGGTTCGAGATCGACGTCATGGACGTCGCCGATGCGGCTCCCGGCAGTTTCGTGCTCATGGATACCCGAAGGCAGTCGTCGTGGGACCACGGCCATATCCCTGGTGCAGTACATTTGCCGACGGCCCAGATCCCTGCGCGGGCCGCTGAGCTGATCCCCGCTGGGAGCTCAGTAGTGGTCTATTCGTGGGGACCGGGCTGCAACGGAAGTACCTTCGCGGCCCTGGCGTTCGCCGAGCTTGGGTACCCGGTGCGGGAGATGATCGGCGGCATTGAGTATTGGGCGCGGAACGGCCTCCCGGTGGAGACAGCTACAGGCGTTGTCGTTCGGGACTTCGATGGGCTGGTCACGGCGCACCAACCCGAGGGGTAGCGGCCATCGCTACCCCCAAGCCGCCCAGTCCTCAGGCCTGAGCGACGGGCGGCCGAGAAGGTAGCCTTGGGCCGCGGTCATCCCGAGCTTGGTGACCGCAGCCAGCTCGGCCTCGGTCTCGATCCCTTCGGCTACCAGGGCGGCTCCGATTTCGGAGGAAAAACCGACCATCGCAGCTCCCAACGCCCGCTGGCCTGGATCCGTGTCGATCCCGGCGATGATTTCGCGATCGAGTTTGATGAGGTCCGGCTTGAGCTGCAGGATGTGGCGCATGGAAGCAAAGCCGGCACCGGCGTCGTCCACGGCTATTCTGAGCCCGGCGTGCCGCAACGGTGCCAACACTTCGGCGAGCGGCTCATAGTTGGTCACCTCATGGCGTTCGGTGACCTCAAGAACGATGCGTCGCGGAGGGATGGCCGACTCCACAATCGCGGCTGCCAGCCGGGGGTCAAGGCACGCCCGGGGTGAGAGGTTTGCCGCGATGTACAGATCCGGTGGGAGCCCTGCCGCGGTGGTCAGCGCCGTCCGGAGGGCAAGGATCTCAAGCTCGATATCCAGGCCGACCGAGGCGGCCTCCATGAAACGCACCTCGGGGGACAACTCCTGGGAACCGCTGAACCTTGTCAAGGATTCCACTCCAACGACGTTGCCCGTTTCCAGGCACCGGATCGGCTGGAATGCTGTGATGAGTGAGCCGTCATTGAGCAAGGCCTGGATGCGGACAGTGACTTCCGCCCGCGAACGTGTTGCCTCTGGATTCAAGACACGGCAGGTGCCCTCGAAACCGCAGTCCCTGCCCTCCCTGTCGCGAATCGGCCTTCCGGCTACATCAATCAAGACGCGGCTGCCATCCCGGTGGCGGCACACGGTGATTACACGTGACCACGAGGAGTCGCCGCTTTCCCTGGCTTTCCAGTCCACCCGTGCGTCTGCCAGGTCCCCGGGGTCGATCACGCGGGTGATGTGCCTCCCCAGCAGTTCGGAGGGTTCGTACCCCGTGATGTCCTTGCTCGCCGGGCTGCAGAACGTAAATCGTCCATCGGGCCCCGTGGCCCACAGCCAGTCCATGCTTGTGTGCAGCACGGTGTCCATCAAGCGCGACGTCCGGAACGCCTGGCTGCGTTCCCGCTGCTGCTGCCGCATGAGACGCCACGCGGCCAGTACCACCAGGGGCACGATCAGCAGTGCGAGAAGCGCGGGGAATCCGGTCTTTTCATCGATGCCGCCCCACGGCGGAAGCCCGAAAGCCAAGGGCAGGCGGATAGACAAGGCGACTGCAGCCTCGATGAATACGACAACCAGCAGCCACCATCCGGTTGAAGCCGACGCCAGCCGGTTCGCTTGGCGTCCCTCCCGGGAAGACGCCCTCTTAAGCCGGGGAAAGCGCATGAAGGGCATCACCCAATAGTGCCACCAAGCCGGGCTCCGGGGCTTACGCCGTAACGGCCAGCGCGTCGATTTCCACGAGCATGACTTCGTGCGGGAGGTCGACGAACACCGTGGTGCGGCTAGGCAGTTGGCCGCTGGGGACGTTCTCGGTGATGAATTCGCCGTAGACCTCGTTCATGGCGGCGAAGTCGTCGCGGGTGGTGAGGTAGACGCGGAACATGATGACGTCTTCCACTGAGGAGCCGCCGGCTTCGAGGATCGCCTTCACGTTCTCCAGTGTGCGGCGGGTCTGGACTCGGACGTCGCCCTCGCCGATGTACTGGTTGGTGGCGGGATCCATGGGGCCTTGGCCCGAGACCTGGAACAGGCCGCCCTTCTGGATGCCTTGGGAGAATACGTGCGCCGGGGCCGGAGCGTTTTCGGTCAGTACTACAGTCTTTTCACTCATGCGGAGTTCCTTTCGTGGCTGATCCAGCCGAGGTCGCGGGAGATGGCCTCGGTGCTGGCTTTGAGGTCGGGCAGCAGCTCAAGCAGACCTTCATAGCTGAGCATCACCACCGGTACCGAACAAGAGGCTGCGGCCACGACGGCGCCGCTCGCGTCGCGAATGGGGGTCGCGATGCAGTGCACGAAGGATTCGTGCTCGGCGTTGTCATGGGCCCAGCCCTGGACCCTGACCTGCTCCAGTTCGGCCAAAAGGGCCTCCCGCGAGGTCAGGGTGGTGTCGGTAATTCTTGTGTAGTCGAGTCCCGCCGCGATCTTTTCCTGCCGGCTGCGCGGCATGTCGGCAAGCAGGACTTTGGCGACGGCGGCCGAATGCAGGGACGCGGTCAGGCCGATCCGGGAGTACATCCGCACGGGATGGTGCGACTCGAATTTGTCGATGTACACCACGTCATTGCCCTCGAACGCGGCAAGGTGCACGGTGTGCCCGGTCTTTCCGTTCAGCTCAGCCAAGTACGGGTGCGCCACTTTGCGGATGTCCCGCTGCTCCAGGGCGAGCGAGGACAGCTCGAACAGTTTGGATCCAAGCATGAACCGCTGGTCCTCATCGCGGACAACGAATCGCTTTTCCTCCATGGCGTGCAGGAGCCGCATGACGGTTGTCTTGTGTACCGAAGCCTTGGAGGCAAGCTCATCCAGGGTGGCCGGTTTGGCCGCAAGCTCGGCTAGCAGGTCGATGGCCCGCATCAGGCTTTGGCTCATGGTGCTGTGCTCCGATCGTGAAGGCTTCGGTCATGGCTGCTGAAGTGTCCTGCGGCGACGTGGATCGCAGCCCATTCGGCGTCTGTGGAATCGAGGATGGCCGAAAGCAGGGCGGAGCCGGGGAGCGGGCCACGATCGCCATGCACGGTGAGGGTGCAGGCTGCGGCGACGTGACCGCGGCGAAGGCTCGCCTTCTGCCCGAGGCCGAACAGCACGCCGCTGAGGTACCCGGCCGCGAAGGAATCGCCTGCGCCCACCGGCTCAAGCACGTCCACGGACAACGCCGATACTTCGGACCGCGTCCCGTCCCGTTCCAGGGCGATGGCGCTAGTGGCTTCGTTCTTGATGACGACGACGGCGGGATCAGGTATGAGGCGCCGCAGTTCAGTTTCGTCCGTAGTGCCGAAGGCGTGCTCGGCTTCGTCCTTGCCCACCAGCACGATGTCGGCGAGATTGGCCAGGCGGCGCAGTACGGAACGGTCCTGGCCGGCCCAGAGCGCGGCGCGCCAATTGACGTCGAAGCTGATGAGGCGGCCGTGCCTCGGGGCGGCGAGGATGGCCTCGGTCAGCTGAAGGCATTCGGCCGAGATCGCCGCTGTGATGCCGCTCAGGTGGATGAGCGATGCTTCGTTAAGCAAACGCTCGACGGCGGGATTCGCCAGGGTGCCCAGGCTCATCGCTGATGCGGCGGAACCCTGCCGGTAGTACAAAACTGAACTGCCGCCGTCGGGGTCTGTTCCCTGGGCTGGCACCTTGACGTAAAGCCCGGTGGGCCGTCCGGGATCGACCTCGACGCCGGAAACGCCTACTCCGTGGCTGCTGAGTTCCTCCAGGATCCGGATACCGAATCCGTCCTTGCCCACCCGGCCTACCCAGTGGGAGTCCAGGCCCATGGCAGCCAGGCCCATGGCAACGTTCGATTCCGCGCCGCCGATGCCGCAGTGCAGCTCCGTGGCTTGGTGCAGCGGGACGGGCTTCACCGGGGTGAGCATGGCCATCGTCTCGCCCACACATACAGCTGAAAGCATGAAACTCGCGCGCTCCCTCTGCCGCTTCCAGCGGCACTCGACACCCAATGAAGAAGGGATTTCCGTGGCCTGGTCAGGGAGTGCCGGGCCACGCCGCGGCCTTGACTCCCAATCCTGCACCATGTTAGACATATCACCAACAGCTTTGCAACCTGCGTTGCAAAATACGCAACGCACCGGGTTTGCGAGCAGAATGCGCACAGTGAATTGCGCACAGTGAAGTTGCGCATCGTGAAGGGATCGAACTGGTGAACACTTCCACGTCCGGGGCCGGAGCAGAGGCCGGGGCAATTGCGGCGGACGCCGTGGGCCGCCTGGCGGATGTCCGGCTCGACTGGCGGCACAAAGCCGTGCCCGCCACAGCCAACGGCACCAGCCACCGCGAGTTCCTCTCCACCCACCCGAAACTCAAGGACCTCCAGACACCGTTGTTGACGCTTGATGCCGGGGCGATGCGCGGCAATGCCGATCGGCTGGCTTCGTGGTGCGCGGAGCATGGCGTCTTGCTGGCTCCGCATGGAAAGACCACCATGGCGCCACAGCTCTGGGCCGAACAGCTGAGCCGCGGCGCCTGGGGGATCACCGTGGCGAACTTCGCCCAGCTCCGCGTGGCCCGCGCGTTCGGCGTGCGGCGCCTGCAACTGGCCAACAGCCTGAGCGATCCGCACGCGATCGAATGGGTCGCCAAGACCGCGAGTCCGGACCAGCCGATCCTGTCCTGGGTGGACTCCACCGTTACCGTGCAGGTTATTGGCCGCACCTTGGAAGCCGTTGGAAGCAACGCCGTCCTGGATGTCCTCGTTGAGCTCGGCGGGATCGGCGGCCGCACCGGGGCACGAGGCGTGGAGGCTGCACTCGACGTCGCCCGCGCCGTCAGTGCCTCCCCGCACCTGCGGCTCGTGGGGGTGAGCGGCTACGAAGGATCGTTGGCCCACACGGCCGACGCCGGCAGTCTTGCCGCCGTCCGCGGCTACTTGGGCCAGATGGGTGAGCTGCATAAGCGGCTCCTCGTGGAGGGTCTCTACGGATCGGACGCCGTCATTCTCACCGCAGGCGGCAGCGCCTACTTCGACGACGTCGTCGACGTCCTTTCGCCCTACGCCACCGCTGGCTCCGAGGCAAGCCCCCGGGTGGAACTCATGATCCGCAGCGGCGCCTACATCATCCACGACGACGGCTTCTACCGGGGCATCTCGCCGTTTTCCCGCGACGGCGGCCAGCCGCTCATGGCAGCTATGCACGGCTGGGCGCGCGTCGTGTCCCAGCCCGAACCCGGCCTCGCCATCCTCGACGCCGGCAAACGGGACTTGCCCGTTGACGAAGGCCTGCCGCGTCCACAGCTGATCGGGCCCGCGCTCGGTGGTCCCATGCTGCCCCTCGGCGGTGCCGAGATCACGGCCGTCAACGACCAGCACTGCTTCATGACCTTCGACGCCCGCACCACCACCGTGCGGCCCGGCGACGTCGTGCGCCTCGGACTTTCGCATCCGTGCACAGCCTTTGACAAGTGGACCCTCATCCCAGTGCTGGCGGACACCGACGGTGACCAAACCGTCGTGGACCTCATCCATACCTTCTTCTAGGACCCTCGCCATGAAGACCCTCATCAGCAACGCCATCCTGGTGGACGGAACCGGGATGGACCGCCGCACCGCGGACGTCCTGCTGGACGGCGAGGTGATCGCCGTCGTCGCCGACGCCGGATCCCTCACCGCAAGCGGAACCGGCGCCGAGCGGACTATCGACGCCACGGGACTCGTCCTGAGCCCCGGCTTCATCGACATGCACGCCCATTCGGACCTGCAGCTGCTGGTCAACAAAGACCACTACGCCAAGCTCAGCCAAGGCGTCACCACCGAACTGTTGGGCCAGGACGGGCTGTCCTACGCTCCGGTGGACGACGCCACGCTTGCCGGAGTCCGCGAGAAGATCGCCGGCTGGAACGACAACCCGCAGGATTTCGACTGGGATTGGCGAACCGTGGGCGAGTACCTGGACCGCCTCGACGCGGAAGACGACCGGGGCCGGATCGCCACCAACGCCGCCTACCTCGTGCCGCAGGGAACCGTACGGGCCCTCGTGATGGGCTTCGCCGAAGGGGACCCGACACCTGAGCAGCAGGAGCGGATGCAGGACTTGGTCCGCACCGCCATGGAGGAAGGCGCCGTAGGGATGTCCTCCGGACTGACCTACACCCCCGGAATGTACGCCCGCACGGAGGAACTGGCAGGACTATGCCGGACCGTGGGGGAGCTGGGTGGTTTCTACGCCCCGCACCACCGCTCCTACGGAAAGGGCGCGCTCGGCGCCTACGCTGAGATGATCGGACTGAGCAGGGACACCGGCTGCGCGCTGCACCTTTCCCACGCCACCATGAACTTCGCCGAAAACAAGGGCAGGGCGGGCGAGCTTCTTGAACTCATCGACGCAGCGCTCGACGACGGCGCCGACATCACGCTCGACACCTATCCCTACCTCCCCGGAGCCACCACGCTCGCGGCCATCTTGCCCAGCTGGTCATCCTCCGGCGGCACCGAGGCCACACTCGCGCGCTTGGCTGACCCGGCTACGCTAGCGAGGATCCGCGAAAGCGTGGAGATCTACGGCTCCGACGGCTGCCATGGCGTGGTTGCCGAGTGGCACACCCTGGAGATCAGCGGCGTCCAGAACCCGGCACTCGCCGGCCATGTGGGCAAGACCATCGCCGCAATCGCGGCCGAAACCAACGCTGAACCCTTCAACGTGTTCGTTCGGATCCTCCAAGAGGACCGCTTGGGCACCGGCATCCTGCAGCACGTCGGACACGAGGAAAACGTGCAGGCCATCATGGTCCATCGCACGCACACCGGCGGCAGCGACGGCCTCTTGGTCGGAGCCAAGCCGCACCCGCGTGCCTGGGGAACCTTTCCCCGCTACCTGGGCCATTACAGCCGCGACCTGGGCTTGCTGACCCTGGAAGAAATGGTCCACCACTTGAGCGGCCGCCCCGCCAAGCGGCTCAAGCTCGACCGCCGCGGGCTCGTCCGCGAAGGCTACGCGGCCGACGTCGTCCTCTTCGATCCGCGCACCGTCCGTGACGAAGCCACCTTTGAAAACCCCCGCAAGCCAGCCACTGGCATCCATTACGTGTTCGTCAACGGGACGGCAGCGATCGACGGCGGGAAGCCCACCGGCGCCCGTGCCGGCCGCGCCCTGCGCCGCAGCCCCGACGGACGCACCCGAGCAGGAAGTACGGAATCGCATGACTCCTGAAGAATTCGTCGAACAGCTTGAAGCCGACCGCACCCTCGCCGTCGTCCGTGCGCCATTTATCCCCGACGCCGCCGAGCTGTGCCACGCACTGGCCGGCGCCGGCATCCGCAGCGTCGAACTGACGTTCACCACCCCGGACGTGCTGAAGCATGTGCGGCGGGCGGCGGACACCGCCGCGAAGCACGGCGCCGCCGTCGGAATCGGTACCGTGATGACGGCCGAGCAGGCAAAGGCAGCAATCGACGCCGGTGCCCGGTTCCTGGTGACTCCCGGCCTCCGCCCCGAGGTTGCGGCGGTGGCTGCGGCCGCCGGTATTCCCTTCAGTTTGGGCGCCATGACACCCACGGAGGTGGCGCAGGCCCTTGACCTCGGTTCCGCGGCAGTCAAGATCTTCCCGGCCAGGCAGCTCGGCCCGGCCTACCTCAAGGATCTCCAGGGTCCCTACCCTGGCATCCGGCTTCTGCCCTCCGGCGGGATCGACGCCTCGAACGCCAAGAGCTATCTCGACGCCGGCGCCGCAGCGGTCTGCTGTGGAACCAGCGTGGTCCCTCCCTCCGCCGTGGCCGCAGGCGACTGGGCTGACATTTCGGCCAGGGCCGCCGCCTTCACCGCCACCCTCGCGTAGGAATCCCCAGAAAGTGACCTCCATGAATGAATTCCTGAACTGGCTGCGGCACGATACCGCCGGCCTGCTTCTCCTGGCAGGGGCCGGCATTGCCCTCCTGTTGTTTCTCATCATCAAAGTCAAGGTAGAACCGTTCATTGCCTTGGTGGGTACCAGCGTGCTCGTCGCGCTGGCGGGCGGCGTGAGCATCGATGCCCTCGTCGGCTCGCCGATCAAGAGCGGTGACGCACTCATCGAGAAGGGCTTCGCCGGGATCCTCGGACACATCACGTTGATCATCGGCCTGGGCACCGTCCTTGGCGCTATCCTGGAACGTTCCGGTGGTGCGGAGGTCCTGCTGGGCAGGCTCGTGAAGATCTTCGGCGAAAAGGGAACGCCGCTGGCCATGGGCGTCACCGGTTTTGTCCTCGGCATTCCGGTCTTCTTCGACATCGGTATTTTCGTGCTCGCACCCCTCGTCTACGTGGCGGCGGTACGCGGCGGGAAATCCCTGATTCTGTATGCCTTGCCGCTCCTCGCCGGCCTCTCGGTGACCCACGCCTTCCTGCCACCGCACCCGGGTCCCGTGGCAGCGGCTGGCCTGTTCCACGTTGAACTTGGCTGGATCATCATCATGGGCCTCGCCTGCGGTATCCCCGCTTGGTTCGCTTCCGGCATTCTCTGGGGCCAGTGGATCGGCAAGCGCGTGCAAGTGTCCGTTCCGGAGGACCGCGTGATCCCGGAGGCAGAGGAAGCCGTTGGCCACGAGCCGCCTATGAGCGTCGTTGCCCTTGCCATCGGCCTGCCGATGCTCCTGATCCTTGGCGCCACCTTCGGCAATGTCTTCCTGCCCGCCGGTGGTTTCCGCGATGCGCTCGTGTTCTTCGGCAACCCGGCCATTGCGCTCACCGTTGCCGTTGCACTCTCCATGTGGCTCCTGGGCACGCGCCGGGGCATGAGCGCCAAGGACCTCTCCGAACTGAGCTCGGCCTCGCTGAAGCCGGTCGGCATGATCCTGCTTGTTGTTGGAGCCGGCGCATTCTTCGGCGCCGTGCTCTCGGCAACCGGGGTTGGCAACGCGGTGGCGGACACTTTGGCCAAGGCCGGGCTTCCGGTGATCGTGTCCGCTTACGTGATTGCCTGCGGCATGCGCCTCGCCCAGGGCTCGGCCACGGTCGCGATCGTGACCACCGGCGGCATCCTGGCCCCGGCGCTCACGGCCGGGCACTATTCGCAGCCGCAATTGGCCCTGATTGTCATGGCCATCTCCTCCGGCTCCATCATCGCCAGCCACGTGAACGACGGCGGATTCTGGATCATCTCCAAGTACTTCAACATGTCAGTCAAGGACACCCTGAAGACGTGGACGGTGCTGGAGACCGTGCTCTCGGTAGTGGGCTTCGGCATGGCGGCGCTGCTGTACCAGTTCGTCTAAACGCTGAGCGACACGGAAAATCCCTGGCGCCTCCGGAATTCCGGGGGCGCCAGGGATTTTGCGTGTCGCGAGGCTTAAACAAAGAGCTCCGGAGTGCGTTATTGGGGGATACGCACTCCGGAGCGGACTTTGGAGCAGGTTCTTGGGGGTTCCTGCTGACAAATAGCTTACGTGCCCCAACAGCACTCCGCTACCAATCTGAATAACTACTTTCACTTTACTTTTTCCGGTCCCGGGTTCACGGCGAAATCCGGCGTTTGATCGGGGTACTCGGCCCCTTGTAGTGCACCCGGCGCGGGCCTAGCGTTAACTTGCACAGGAAGGGGTGGTCCACGTGGAGATCTTCATGTGGTGGCTGGACATAGACCTTAAGAGCAAGGAATGGCTGCGCGAAAACCTTCGTGCCACTGAGCTTCCACTGGAAGTTCTGCAACGGATTGCGGATGTCGGAGGTCCGCGCCTTGAAGAGCTGGCCGGCGGGCTGAGCGACGCCGACTGGGACTTCATTGAGACGCAGTCCGAGTTCGTGGACTGAGGCGCTTTCCTAGACCGGTTCATAAAACCGTTGCGGCTCCCGCGCCGGGATGGTTGCATGGGGTGCATGGCTACCGCAGAGAGTTATGTCTTGGCGATCGGGACCAAAAAAGGACTGTGGCTGGCGCGCAGCTCAGACCGCAAGGAATGGTCCTTTTCCGGTCCGCACTTCCTCATGAGCGAGATCCCCAGCATCGGGATCGATACGCGCGGGGACAAGCCCCGGATCATGGTGGGCGTGCGCTCCGAACACTGGGGTCCCACCGTGGCCCACTCCGATGACCTGGGCGCCACATGGACCGAGCCCGAACAAGGCGCCATCAAATTCCCGGACGGCACGGATGCCGCTCTGGAACGGATCTGGCAGATCTACCCGGACTCCGCATCCCGGCCCGGCGTGGTCTGGGCAGGTTGCGAACCGATCTCTGTCTGGAAATCGACCGACGGCGGAGAACACTTCGAGTTGAACCGCGGCCTCTGGGACCACCCGCATCGCAGCGAGTGGGGCGCGGGTTACGGTGGCGCTGCCGCCCACTCGATCGTGGTCAATCCTTCCGGGGAGAACGTCCATGTCGCCATGAGCACGGGCGGCGTCTACCGATCGCTCGACGGCGGAACCTCCTGGGAGGCCCGCAACAAGGGGATCTCGGCCTACTTCATGCCCGATCCCAATCCCGAGTTCGGCCAGTGCGTCCACAAGATCGCCGCGGATGCCGCCGTCGAAGGCCGGTTGTATGCGCAGAACCACCACGGCGTGTACCGCACGGACGACAACGGCGAGAACTGGGTTTCAATCGCCGACGGCCTTCCGGCTGATTTCGGCTTCGTGATGCTCACCCACCCCCGCCGCGAAGGGACCGCCTGGGTGATCCCGATCAAGGCCGATAGTGAGCGGATTCCGCCGGACGGCCATCTCGCGGTGCACCGCACGGACGACGCCGGGAATACCTGGAAGCGTTTGGATGTGGGTCTCCCGGACCATGAATACAACGCCGTGCTCCGTGACGCAGCCGCGGTGGATTCTGCTGAACCTGCCGGGGTGTACTTCGGAACACGCGGCGGTTCGGTCTACGTTAGCGCTGATGAGGGCGAGTCCTTTATCGAAGTCGCCTCGCATCTACCTGATGTTTTGTGTGTCCGGGCTGCAGTTGTCTCCGGCGTCGTCTCCGCAGATGTAGCCGACGAATTGGCCGCTGCCGCCGCAGCATCCAGCCTGCCGGCCTAGGACGGACCTTGCCCGATATTACGGTGGTTTTGCCCAGTGTTCTCCAGCCCCTCGCCGGCGGGCAGTCCTACCTGACTACGCCCGCCGACGGAGCTGTGACCGTGGAAAGCTTGCTTGATGCTGTGACCGGGGACTACCCGGTGCTGGCCCGGAGGATCCGGGATGAAACCGGTTCGCTCCGCCGCTACGTGAATATTTACGTGAACGGCGAGGAGGTCCGGCGTCTGAAGGGTCTGGATACTGAGGTAGCTGCCGGCCAGGAGGTCTTGATCATCCAGTCCGTGGCTGGCGGCTGAGTGGTTCGGGGCCAGGTCAGGCCACTCGCCAGACTGTGCATTCGTCGGTATTGATGGCCTTGCGCAGGCCCGTCAGCTGATCCATGATCCAAACGACGCCGATGCCCGGGGCCGTTTCCTGGACGCTGCCCCTGCGGATGACAACGTCATCGTAGGAGGGTCCGACGGAGAGGCGGGCTTCGATCTGGTCGCCGCGGTGCAGCTGGTCAAGCGCGCGGATTCTTGTGGGGTGGGTTGATACTTCCTTCAACATGGTGGCCTCCCTGGCTGGAGCTGCCAGCATTTGCCGGCTATTCCAGTGTGGCGGGCCAATGTTGCGGTGTGGTTTCGTGCGGGTTAGCCGTGGGTAAGACTTCCGGGACAAAGAAAATCCGTGGTTCCACACGGGCCCAGAGGGCGGCCGGTGTGGAACCACGGATTTGTTTGGAGGGAGCATCCTACTTCAGGCCGAGCTCCGCCGTCGGGGTCTTGAAGGATTCGCGGGCGGTCATCGCGGAGACCGCCGCGATGACGCAGATGACGCCGGTGAAGATGCTGATCTGGACCCAGCCGCCGGCCTTGGTGCCGCCCATTGCCGTCACGATGGTCGGGGCGAACCCTGCCATGAGGAAGCCGATCTGGGTGCCGATGGCCAAGCCTGAGAAGCGGACCTTGGTGCTGAACATTTCGCCGTAGAAGGAGGGCCACACTGCGTTTGCGGCGGCGTATCCGAGGGAGAAGTACACCACGGAGACCAGGAACATGAGCGGCACGTTTCCGGATTCGAGCGTCAAAAGGAACACCGGCGTCATGATGGCGCTGGCTACGGCGCCGTAGATGAAGACGGGCTTGCGGCCGATCCGGTCAGCCATCCGGCCGAAGACCGGCTGGGTGCCAAGCGCGACGACGTTTGCCGCCACGACGAGCCACAGGGTGATGGTGCTGTTCACGTGGGCCACGTCCTTGGCGTAGGCAATGGCCAAGGTTCCGAAGACCGTGCTCACCGCCGAGATGAAGGCGCAGCAGATAACGCGCAGGACGTCGGCCCAGTGCAGCCGCAGAAGGTCGGCCACGGGAAGCTTGGCGATCTGGTTGTTCTTCTTGGCCTCGGCGAACGCCGGTGGTTCGTGCAGGGTGCGGCGGATGAAGAACGCTACCAGGACCACCACGGCGCTGAGCCAGAACGGGATCCGCCAGCCGATGCCGTACTTGACCTCGTCCGGGAGGGCGACGACGGGGATGAAGACCAAGGCTGCGAGGATCTGGCCGCCCTGGGTTCCGGTAAGGGTCCAGGAGGTAAAGAAGGAGCGGCGGTTGTCCGGCGCGTGTTCCAGCGTCATGGATGAAGCGCCGGCTTGTTCACCGGCGGCCGAGAGGCCCTGGCAGAGCCGTGCGAAGACCAGCAGCGCCGGAGCCCACCAACCGATGGACTTGAAATCGGGGAGGCAGCCGATGATGAACGTCGCACCGCCCATGAGCACCAGGGTAAACATCAGCACGCGCTGGCGGCCGATGCGGTCGCCGAAGTGCCCCAGGATGATGGCTCCAACGGGCCGTGCTACGTAGGCGAAGCCGAACGTCGCGAAGGACATAATGGCTGCGTTGGCGTCGGCGCTGGGGAAGAAGACGTGCGGGAAAATCAGGGCCGCGGCCGAACCGAAGATGAAGAAGTCGTAGTACTCGACGGCGCTACCGAGGAAGCTGGCGAGGGCGGCCTTCTTCGGCGTTCCTGCCGTGGCAGTGCCCGGCGTCGTAGACGGGATCGTGTGACTCATGGTGTTCCTTTTGTGTGACGGCGATGTCGCATCTGGCTGAAATGTGCGTACCTGGAACGTCGTTGTGGGTCCGGCAGCGGCCTCACACTGTAGCCACATTGTGAGAGCTACTTGTGCGATATAGCAATAATGACTGTGAGCGCAGTCACTTGTCAAGATATTTACTCACCATCTAGATATAGCTCTCACGATGTGGCAATCTTTAGGTATGGATGTGAAGGAAGACACAAAAACCGACATGATCGGCAAGGCCCTGGGCCTCCTGGTATTGCTGGGTAATGAGCCGAAGGGGGCCAGCGCCTCGGAGCTCGCCCGCCAGGCTGAGCTGCCCTTCAGTACCACCTACAGGCTGCTCGGATCCCTGACCCGCGACGGATTCGTTGACTACGAGGCCGACGGCCGCCGCTACCACCTGGGGCTTCGCGTCTTCCAGCTGGGCCAGCGGGTGTCCAATCACCACGGCTTTGCGGGTACCGCGCGGCCCATCCTGCAGCGCGTCACGGAGGGGACCGGTGAGGCCACTATCCTCTCGGTCAGGGATGGCCACCACCACCTCACGGTCAACAAGGTGGACGGTCCCCAGATGTTCCGGGTCACGAGTGATCCGGGGCATCTTGGAATGCTGCACACCACGGCCGTGGGCAAGGCGCTAGTTGCCTTCGCGGACGACGACGAGCGGAAGCAGTTGGTGGAAGAGCTCGGACTGGAGCCGCTGACGGAGTTCTCCATTACCGACCGCGACGCTTTCCGCCTGGAAATCGAGAAGGTCCGGCGCCAGGGCTACGCGATCATGGACGAGGAAAACGAGGTGGGCATGCGCGCCGTCGCCGTCCCGGTCCTCAATTCCCAGGGCGTTGCGTTCGCCTCGCTTGCCACCGCCGTCCCTGTCTTCCGAATGAGCGTGGAGCAGCTGGTGGCGGTGGTCCCCTTGCTGAAGAGCGCGGCGTCAGAGCTTGCCGACCGCCTGCCGCAGCGATGACGGCGCGTTAATAGCTATCACTTTTGTTCGCGATAAGAACACTAGTGCAAGATGTGAACATTTTGTGTAGTCTGATTCATACCGCCCGGCGGAGCAGCACGCTCTGGACGTCCCGAGGGAATCCAGGGAGGGCCAATCCGCGGGTGCAGTTGTCAAAGGAGCAATGAGCATGAGCAACCGAGCCGAATCCTTCCTGGTGGGCCTGATCGGTGAAGGCGTATCGCCTTCACTGACGCCGCCCATGCATGAGAGGGAGGCCGACGTCCAGGGGCTGCGCTACCTGTACCGGCCCATCGACCTGCTGGAGCTCTCCCTGCCCGGCTCCGCCGTCGGCGATTTGCTGACCGCTGCTTCCCGGCTTGGCTACAACGGCCTCAACATCACGCATCCGTGCAAGCAATTGGTGCTGCCGTTCCTGGACGAGGTTTCCGAGGACGCAAGGCGGCTTGGCGCTGTGAACACCGTGCTGATCAAGGACGGCCGCTTTACCGGCCACAACACGGACTTCTCCGGCTTCGGCTCAGCTTTAGCCAGCGGCCTTCCCGACGCCGGCCTGGAGCGAGTCGTCCAGCTCGGCGCCGGGGGTGCGGGCTCCGCCGTCGCATACGCCCTCCTTTCCGCGGGGGTCAAGTCACTGGACCTTGTGGACGTCGATCCGGCGCGCTGCGCGGAACGGGCGGCGGAACTTGCCGCGCTGTTCCCGGGCAGCAACGTCACGGCGCGCACGACGGCGGAACTGCCGCAACTCATGCCGCTGGCCGACGGTTTGGTGCACTGCACCCCGGTGGGCATGGCCGCCCATCCAGGCCTCCCGCTGGACATGTCCCTCGTGGAACCCCGCCACTGGGTAGCTGACATCGTCTACCGACCGATCGAAACGCAGCTGGTGCTCGAGGCCCGCGCCAAGGGTTGCCGCGTTCTCGACGGCGGTCGCATGGCCGTGGGGCAGGCCGCCGACGCTTTCCGCATCTTCACCGGCCGCGATGCCGATCCAGAACGGATGCGGGCGCATTTCCTGGAGCTGGTGGGCGCCGAGGAATCCAGGGCCGAAGGGTCCAAGGCCGACAAGGCGCTCGCCGGGGCGGGGCACTGATGCGCACGGGAATCGCCACCGTCTGCCTCTCCGGCACCCTCAAGGAAAAGATGCAGGCCTGCGCTATCGCGGGCTTCGATGGCATCGAGATCTTCGAGCAGGACCTCGTCACCTCCCCGCTTAGCCCGGAGGACGTGCGGAAAATGGCCGCTGACCTGGGACTCGGACTGGACCTCTACCAGCCGTTCCGCGACTTTGACAGTGTCTCCGAAGACATCTTGCAGGAAAACCTGCGCCGGGCGGATGCCAAGTTCAAGCTCATGTCCCGCCTCGGAATGGACACCATCCTGGTGTGCACCAACGTGGGAACCGCCACGATCGACGACGACGGCCTCCGGGCCGAGCAGCTATCCCGGCTGGCGGAATTGGCCGGGAACCACGGCGTCAAAGTGGCGTACGAGGCCCTGGCCTGGGGCAAGTATGTCAACGACTACGAGCACGCGCACCGCTTGGTGGACACCGTGGACCACCCCAACCTGGGCACCTGCCTCGACTCCTTCCACATCCTTTCCCGCGACTGGGACACCGCACCCATCGAGGCCATCAAGCCTGAGAAGATCTTCTTCGTCCAGGTGGCCGACGCCCCGAAACTCTCCATGGATGTCCTGTCCTGGAGCCGCCATTACCGCGTGTTCCCGGGCGAAGGACAATTTGAACTGGCCAAGTTCATGGGCCACGTGGCCCGCGCGGGCTATTCCGGCCCGGTCTCGCTGGAGGTCTTCAACGACGTCTTCCGCCAGTCCGATGTGGAGCGCACGGCCGTCGACGCGATGCGCTCGCTGATCTGGCTTGAGGAACAAAGCGCCAAATGGCTCGACGCGAAAGCGGCATCCCTTGCGGCGGAAGGCGTCTCTGGTGACTCGCCCGCCAACGCGGCCGGCCGCCGTCGTTATCCCATGGAACTGGCCA
Organism: Arthrobacter sp. 01T428; assembly: GCF_056398685.1. Classification (NCBI taxonomy): domain Bacteria; kingdom Bacillati; phylum Actinomycetota; class Actinomycetes; order Micrococcales; family Micrococcaceae; genus Arthrobacter; species Arthrobacter sp. 01T428. The sequence continues at coordinate 190,384 of NZ_JBFTPW010000005.1, forward strand.
CGCTGCCCAAGGTCGCCGAACCGGCCGGGTTCAACTTCGCAGAAGTCAAAACCGATGAGCCCGCACAGCTCGAAACTCTCCTGGGCCAACTCGGCTTCGAATTCGACGGCCGGCACCGGACCAAGGACGTGCAGTTGTGGTCCATGGGCCACGCCCGCGTCATCATCAACGAACAAGCGCCGTCGCACAGTGAACCCGCCATTGCGGCGTTGGGGTTCGACGTCGACTCTCCGGTGATTGCCTCGGCCCGCGCCCAGCAGCTCAAGGCTCCCGTGGTGCCACGCAAGGTGCAGGCGGACGAGGAAGTGTTCCAAGGCATCGCCGCCCCGGACTCCACCGAGATCTTCCTGTGCCAGGGCAGCCCGGACGGGACGGCGGCATGGACCAGCGAATTCGGGCAGACCCATGAATTCGGCGAAGGCCTCAAGCACCCTACAGCGGGAGCGCAAGCGGCGATCGACCACGTGAATTTGGCCCAGCCGTGGCAGCATTTCGACGAGGCCGTCCTCTTCTACACGAGTGCCCTCGCGCTGGAACCTCAACCGTTCGCCGAAGTGCCGAGTCCCAGCGGCCTGGTGCGCTCGCAGGTCATGGTTACGTCCGACCGTGCCGTGCGCCTGGTGCTGAACCTGGCTCCGATGCTTCAGCAGGAGCCCGGCCAGAAGGGCAACGGCGCCCGCAAGAGCTACCAGGAACACATCGCCTTCGCGGTGGATGACCTCGTGGCCACGGCCCGGGCGGCGCAGGCACGGGGACTCGACTTCCTCCGGATACCGGCCAACTACTACGAGGACCTGGATGCGCGGTTCGCCTTGGATCCTGCCTTCCTGGCCACCCTCAAGGAATTGAACCTTCTCTACGACAGGGACGCCAACGGTGAATTCCTCCACTTCTACACCGCCACGGTGGGCAGCGTGTTCTTCGAAATGGTGGAACGCCGCGGCAATTACGACGGCTACGGCGCACCCAACGCCCCCGTGCGGCACGCCGTCCAGTACGACTCGCTTCACGCCCACCACTAACCAGAAGCAACGAAAGAAACCACCCGAAAGGAGCCGGCCGTGCTGCTAGACGCAAATGCCGGGCACTACCAAGACGACGAGCTCGTACCGGCGGCCGAACCGCATGCCGGGCACGCGCCGTTGGACGCCGCAGCCGAAACCCAAGCGGATCTCAGCGCCGAGATCAAAGCGATCGGCGAAGTGTACGCCCAGGCGCTCAAGAACGGTGCCGCGCCGGAGACCCAGCCCCGCCTGGACTTCGCGCCGTACCGCAGCAGCATCCTGCGCCACCCCACCAAGAGCCTGCACCACGCGGACCCGGAGACTATCGAGCTGTACTCGCCGGCATTCGGGCACCAGGACGTGCATGCGTTGGAATCGGACCTCACCATCCAGCACAACGGTGAACCCCAGGGCGAGCGGATCATCGTTCAGGGCAAAGTGCTCGACGGCGACGGCCGCCCGGTTGCCGGCCAACTCGTAGAGATCTGGCAGGCCAACGCTGCCGGCCGTTACATCCACAAGCGCGACCAGCACCCCGCCCCCCTCGACCCGAACTTCACCGGCGTCGGACGCTGCATCACCGGACCGGACGGTTCATACCGATTCACCACCATCAAGCCCGGCGCCTACCCATGGAAGAACCACCTCAACGCCTGGCGCCCGGCGCACATCCACTTCTCCCTCTTCGGCACGGATTTCACGCAGCGCATCGTCACCCAGATGTACTTCCCGGGCGACCAGTTGTTCCCGCTGGACCCCATCTACCAATCGATCGTGGACCAGGACGCCCGCGACCGGCTCGTCGCCAAGTACGACCATGAGCTGACGAGCCCCGAATGGGCCCTCGGCTACAACTGGGACATCGTCCTGAGCGGTTCGAAGCGGACCTGGACCGAAAACGAAGCCTTTGGCGACGCCGGGGACGAGGAGTAGAACATGAGCAAGCTGACACCCACACCAGGCCAGACCGTTGGCCCGTTCTACGGCTACGCGCTCCCCTTTAATAAGGACAACGAGCTCCTCGCCCCGGGCAGCGCCGGAAGCATCCGCCTGCAAGGCACCGTGTATGACGGCGCCGGAGAAGCTATCCCGGACGCCATCCTGGAGATCTGGCAGCCGGACTCCGAAGGCAACGTAGTCCAGCGCACCGGCTCCCTGGTCCGCGACGGCTACACCTTCACCGGTTGGGGCCGCGCCGCGGTGGGCAACTCCGGTGTGTTCACGTTCACCACGGTCAACCCCGGCCCCACCGAAGCGGGCGCGGCTCCGTTCATTTCCGTCGCCGTTTTTGCGCGTGGCCTCATGAACCGCCTGTTCACCCGCATCTACTTGCCGGAAAACGAGGAAGCCCTCGCTGCCGACCCGCTGCTCAACTCCCTCGATCCCGAGCGCCGCAAGACCCTGATCGCGCGTCGCGACGCGGATGGCGGACTCACGTGGGATCTGCGCCTGCAGGGCCGGAACGAGACTGTTTTTCTCGACTTCGAAGGCGCCTCCCAGTGAGTGGCGACGGCGATTTCGGGCTGCTCAGCCCGGTTTCGGCGTCGCCCGCCGTGGTGGCGCTGACAGGTGACCGTGCGGTGATCGCGGCCATCCTCGACGTCGAAGCCGCCTGGGCATCCGTGCTCGAAGAGGCGGGCTTCGCGCCGGCCGGTTCTGCCGCCGTCGTCACCGAGGCCACGGAATCCTGGGCCTACGACGCCGCTTCCATCGCCGAACGCGCACAAGGTGGCGCCAATCCGGTCATTCCGCTGCTGGCCGATCTCCGGGGGAGGGTCAGGCAGCTCGAGGCTGGGCGTCCCGGCGGGCCGATCGGCGCGTTTGCCGCGGTGCACACCTCCCTGACCAGCCAAGACGTCCTGGATTCGGCCCTGATGCTGCTCGCGCACCGCGTCCTTTCAGCGCTTCTCGCCGAGGTAAAAGGTACGACGACGGCGCTCGCCGCCCTTGCGGAGCAGCATGCGGACACGCTGTGCGTGGGCAGGAGCCTGACGCAGCACGCGCTTCCGTTCACCTTCGGGCTCAAGGCGGCGCAGTGGTTCCACGGAGTGGCAGCTGCGGCCCGTCGCCTCGAAGCGCTGGAGTTGCCCGTGCAGTTCGGCGGTGCCGGCGGCACCCTGGCCGCCGGCACCATACTCACGGAAGGCTCGTCGTCGAGCCCCTTTGCGCTGGCGGATGCCTTGGCCGGAAGGCTGGACCTCGCTCCCGTTCCTGCGCCGTGGCACACCAACCGCCTGGCGGTCACTGGACTCGGCGACGCCTTGGCTTCCCTCACGGACTCCTTCGGCAAGATCGCCTCGGACCTGCTGTTCCTCAGCCGACCCGAGGTTGCCGAGCTCGGTGAGCCCCTTGCCGCTGGCCGCGGAGTCTCGTCGGCCATGCCCCAAAAGCAGAACCCCGTGTTGTCCGTGCTGATCCGCAGCGCGGCGCTCCAGGCGCCCGGGCTGGCTGCGCAGCTGCACCTTGCAGCCGCGAACTTCAACGACGAACGCCCGGACGGCGCCTGGCACAGCGAATGGCCTGCCCTGCGTGGCTTGCTTCGGCTCACACTCGGCGCAGCCACCCAGCTGCGCGAGCTCGCCGAAGGCCTCCGCGTCTTCCCAGAGGCAATGCGCCGCAACCTGGAAATCTCCGGGCCGTTACTCCTCAGCGAAGCCGTCGCATCCTCCGTAGCTCCGCTCCTCGGCGCGGACAGGGGCGAGGCGAAGGCCAAACTGCAGGCCGTCGTCGACGAGACCCTGCAAGCACCCGCAGCCGAGCAAGCCCGGATCTACGCCAAGCTCCTCCGCGAAGCCGTCCCGGCCAGCAAGCTGTCCGATGAGGAACTGCAGGCCCTTCTAGACCCTGCGAACTACGTCGGTGAGGCTGCCGAGATCAGCCGTCGCATCTTCGCCGCGTACCCGGAATTCACACACACCAACCTGAAGGGAACCGATCGTGGCTAAGCCCATCGTCAAGGCGGTGCTGCTGTCCCCGCAGCGCACGCTGGGGGAGAAGCCGCTCCTGGTGGTGGGGCCCTCGCTCGGAACGTCCACCGTGCTCTGGACCGAGACGGCAGCCCTGCTCGGCAACGAGTTCGACGTCATCGGCTGGGACCTGCCCGGCCACGGCGTCTCGCCCGCGGCCTCCGAAACGTTCAGCGTCGCCGAACTCGCGGACGCGGTGATTGACTTGGTGGACTCGATCGCGCCCGGTGCCGTGTTCCACTACGCCGGCGATTCCCTGGGCGGTGCCACCGGACTGCAGCTCGGCATCAAGCACGGAGAACGGCTCAAGTCCCTGTCCGTGCAGTGCAGCGGAGCGAAGCTAGGCACTCCCGAAGGATGGCTGGAACGCGCCGAAACCGTTCGTGCGCAAGGAACCGCGGTGATGATCCAGGGTTCCGCGCAGCGTTGGTTCGCTCCCGGCTTCATGGATCGCCAGCCCGTGGTCAGCAGCCGACTCCTGCATGCCCTGCGGGACGCCGACCGCTTCAGCTACGCATTCTGCTGTGAAGCCCTCGCCGGATTCGACGTCCGCGCGGAACTCGGCAGCATCACTGTCCCCACGCAGGCACTGGCGGGCGTCGAGGACACCGTTGCGCCGCCGTCGTTCGCTGAAGAAATTGCCGCGGGCATCAACACCAGATTCAACACAGGTGGCGGCACCGCTATCGCTATTGCGCTCGACGGCGTCGGGCACCTTGCGCCCGCCGAGGCGCCTGCCGTCGTCGCGGACCTCATGCGGACATTCATGACGGAGGCCGGAAAATGAGCACTGATTCTTCGCAAGGCGCCGTTCAGCGCGACGCTAGCTCGCAGGAAATCTACGACGCTGGCATGGTGGTCCGCCGCGAAGTGCTCGGCGATGCGCACGTGGACCGCGCCAACGCCAAGAAGGACGAATTCACCGAAGACTTCCAGGACATGATCACCCGCATCGCCTGGGGAGGCATCTGGACCCGGCCCGGCCTGACGCGGCAGATGCGCTCCGCCGTCACCATCACCGCGATGGTGGCGCACGGGCACTGGGAAGAACTGGCCATGCACATCCGCGCGGCCATCACGAATGGGCTGAGTAGGGACGAGATCAAGGAAATCCTGCTGCAGACCGCCATCTACTGCGGAGTCCCCTCCGCCAACACCGCATTCAAGACCGCTCAAGGCGTTTTCGCGGAGCTCGACGCGACCCCCGAAGCCCCCACGGCCCCTGAAGCCCCCACCCACCCAACTAACTCGCATTAGATGTCGTTTTGAGCCCTCATAACGACATTAACTGCGAGTTGGTTGGGATCACAGAAACTTAGAGGAGACCCCATGAACCAGGCGTATGTGTACGACGCCGTGCGCACACCTTTTGGAAAATTCGGCTCCGGCCTTGCCGGGGTGCGCCCGGACGACCTAGCTGCCCACGTGGTGCGCGAAGCCGTCAATCGGGCCCCTGCTTTGGATGTTGAGCGGATCGACGAGGTGGTGTTCGGGAACGCCAACGGCGCAGGCGAGGAGAACCGGAACGTCGCCCGCATGGCCACCCTGTTGGCCGGGCTTCCGACGTCGATTCCGGGCACCACGGTCAACCGCTTGTGCGGGTCTTCCCTGGATGCCGCCATCATCGCCTCCCGCCAGATCAACGCCGGCGACGCCGAGCTGGTGCTTGTGGGCGGGGCCGAGTCGATGTCCCGTGCACCCTGGGTGCTGCCCAAGACGTCCAAGCCGTACCCTGCCGGGGACATGACCCTGGCTTCCACCACCCTGGGCTGGCGCCTCGTGAATCCGGCGATGCCGAAGGAATGGACCATTTCCCTGGGCGAGGCGACCGAGCGGTTGCGTGAGAAGTACGGAGTCACCCGGGAACGCCAGGACGAGTTCGCGGCGGCCTCGCACAACCTCGCGGCCGCCGCGTGGGACGAGGGCTTCTACGACCAGCTGGTGACCCCGGTTCCGGGCACCGAGCTGGTCCGTGACGAAGGCATCCGGGCCGGTTCGACGGCGGAGAAGCTGGCCGGGCTCAAGACCGTGTTCCGTCCCGAGGCCGGCGGTCCGGAGGGTGGAACGGTCACGGCGGGCAACGCTTCTCCGCTGTCCGACGGCGCGTCCGCGGCGTGGATCGGCAGCGAAAGCGCCGCCGGGCTGCTCGGGCTGGAGCCGCTGGCCCGCATCGCCGGCCGCGGAGCACACGGAAACGATCCGCAGTTCTTCGGCTACGCCCCGGTTGAGGCCGCCAACAAGGCACTCGCGAAGGCGGGAATCGGCTGGGAGCAGGTGGGCGCCGTCGAACTTAACGAAGCTTTTGCCGCGCAGTCCCTGGCCTGCATCGATGCGTGGGGTATCGATCCGTCCATCGTGAACCGGCACGGCGGAGCGATTGCGATGGGCCACCCGCTGGGCGCCTCCGGCACCCGGATCCTCGGCACCTTGGCCCGCAGCCTGCAGGCTTCTGGTGAGCGATGGGGTGTCGCGGCCATCTGCATCGGGGTCGGGCAAGGACTGGCCGTGGTGCTGGAGAACGTCACCTCCGGCGTAGCCGGAAAAGGAGCCTAGAGGAAATGCTGAAATTCATTGACACCGTCGGCGCGGCCATCGCCGGCATCAAGGACGGCTCCACCGTCATGATCGGGGGCTTCGGCAATGCGGGCCAGCCGTTCGAACTCATCGACGCGCTGCTCGATTCCGGCGCCACCGACCTCACCGTGGTGAACAACAACGCCGGCCAAGGCGACCAAGGCCTTGCACTGCTGATCAAGGAAGGTCGGGTCCGGAAGATGATCTGCTCCTTCCCGCGCCAGTCGGATTCCTGGCACTTCGACGCCAAGTACAAGGCCGGCGAAATCGAACTGGAACTCGTCCCGCAAGGGAACCTCGCCGAGCGCATCCGGGCCGCCGGCGCGGGTATTGGCGGGTTCTTCACCCCCACCGGTTACGGCACCATGCTCGCGGAAGGCAAGCACACGCGCTTCCTCGACGGCAAATGGCAAGTGTTCGAGACGCCCATCCACGCCGACGTCGCACTCATCAAGGCCCTCAAGGCCGACGGCAAGGGCAATCTCGTCTACCGCAAGACCGCCCGGAATTTCGGCCCCATCATGGCCGCCGCGGCCAAACACACCATCGTCCAGGTGTCGGAGATCGTCCCGACCGGCGCCCTGGACCCGGAGAACGTGGTGACCCCGGGAATCTACGTCAACAGCATCGTGAAGGTGGCCTGACATGAGCATCCAAACGTCAACAACACCCTTGGGACGCGACGATCTCGCGCGGCTCGTGGCGCGGGACATCGCTCCCGGCTCGTTCGTGAACCTCGGCATCGGCCAGCCCACGCTCGTCTCCAATTACCTCACCGAAGAGCAGAACATCACCCTCCATACGGAGAACGGGATGCTCGGGATGGGCCCTGAGGCCAAGGGCGAGGAGATCGATGGCGACCTCATCAACGCCGGCAAGATCCCCGTCACCGAGCTCCCCGGCGCCTCGTATTTCCACCACGCCGATTCCTTCGCGATCATGCGCGGCGGGCATCTGGATATCTGCGTGCTCGGCGCGTTCCAGGTATCCGCCACGGGGGACCTCGCCAACTGGCACACTGGAGCACCGGACGCCATCCCGGCCGTCGGCGGGGCGATGGACCTGGCCACCGGCGCGAAGGACGTGTTCGTCATGATGACGCTCCTGACCCGCGAGGGCGTGTCCAAACTCGTGGAGCACTGCAGCTACCCGCTCACCGGCGTGGGCTGCGTGACGCGCGTGTACACGGACAAAGCAGTCTTCCTGATAGGGCCCGACGGCGTGACCGTGCGTGAGACGTTTGGCTGCACCTTCGAAGAACTCCAAGCCCTGGTGCCGGTCCCGCTGAAGGCGGCGGGCGCCGTCGTCGGCGTCTAAAGGGCAGCGCGAGCTGGCAGCAGATGCCCTCTGGAAGCAATCCACGGGGCAAGTGCTGCCAGTTCGCGCTAATAAGATTGGTAACCATGACCGACGCAGCAGTAGCCGGAGCCCCGCAGGCGGGTGCTCCCCAGGCCAGCGACCAGTACGTGCAATCGCTGGCACGCGGATTGTCCGTGATCCGCGCTTTCGACGCGGCCAACCCCGTCATGACGCTCAGTGAGGTGGCGGCACGCACTAACCTGACGCGTGCCACGGCGCGACGGTTCCTGCATACCCTGGTTGAGCTGGGCTATGTCCGCACGGATGGCAAGACCTTCGCCCTCACGGCGATGGTGTTGCAGCTTGGCTATTCGTACCTGTCGGCGTTGTCCCTGCCCCAGCTCGCACAGCCGCACCTTGAAGAACTTTCCCTCAAACTGGGGGAGTCGACGTCGGCCGCGGTACTGGATGGCGCGGACATCTTCTACGTGGCCCGCGTGACCACGCGCCGGATCATGACGGTCGGGATCTCGGTGGGCACCCGCTTTCCCGCCTACGCCACGTCCATGGGTAGGGTGCTTCTGGCTGGCCTGACGCCGCAGAAACTGGACGAGTACCTGTCCTCGGTGGAGTTCAAAGCCCTGACGCCGCGGACCATCACGTCCCGCGAAGAGCTGGTGGCCGAGCTGGACCGCGTGCGCAGGCAGGATTGGTGCGTTTTGGACCAAGAGCTGGAGCTCGGACTTATGTCCGTGGCAGCGCCCGTTCGCAACGCTGCCGGCAAGGTGGTGGCCGCCGTCAACGTCTCGCTCCAGGCCCAAAACGTCGCCGCGCAGCGTGATCCGCGAGCCTATATCGAGTCGGTTCGCGACGAAATCCTACGCACTGCCGGGCTGATTTCGGCGGATATTGCCGCCAAGCACTAGCAGAGGCGCTCGGGGCCGAATGTCTAGAGCCACAAGCTCGTCACGCCCGTGAGGCCTTGGACCTGGACGGGTGTGTTGCTGCTGCTCGCGGCGCCGTTGCCAAGTTGACCCTGCGCGTTGTCACCCCAGGCGCGGACCGTTCCATCACTGAGCACAGCGAATGCGTCGTACATGGTGCATGCCAGCGAGCTCACCCCGGTGAGGCCCTGGACCTGCACCGGGGCGGGGCTGTCAGTGGTGGTGCCGTTCCCCAGCTGGCCATACCAGTTGGCACCCCATGCGCGGACTGTTCCATCCTTGAGGACCGCGTACGCCGAGATTTCGCTCGCGGCGACGCTCGCGACCTCGGTGAGACCCGGAACTTGGACCGGCACGCTGCTGCTGGCGGTGCCATTGCCTAGCTCGCCATACGTACCGGCCCCCCAAGCCCGGACTGTCCCGTTCCCCAACACCGCGTAAGCCGTGCCGCCGTTGGCTGCGAGGGACACGGCTCCTGCCAAACCGGAGACTTGGACCGGGGTGTTGGCGTTCGCGTTGGTGCCGTTGCCCAGCTGGCCGTAGCCGTTGTAGCCCCAGGCCCGGACCGTCCCGTCAGTCAGGACTGCGTACGCCGTGCCGTAACTGGCCGTGATGGAGGAGACGCCCGTGAGGCCGGTGACTTGGACCGGGGTGTTGCTGTCGGCGTTGGTGCCGTTGCCCAGTTGCCCGGATTGGTTGCTGCCCCAGGCGCGCACCGTCCCGTCAGTCAGAACCGCGTAGGCCGAGCCCCCGCTGGCTATGATGGAGCCGGCCCCGGTGACCCCCTGGACCTGGACGGGGACGCTGCTGTTGCTGGTGGATGCATTGCCGAGCTGGCCGGAGGAATTGTCTCCCCACGCCCACACCGTTCCATCGCCCAGCAGGGCGTAGGCCGTGCCTCCGCTGGCGGTGATGGATACGACTCCGGAGAGTCCGCTGACTTGGACGGGCACGCTGCTATCGCTCGTAGTGCCGTTTCCGAGCTGGCCAAAACTGTTTCCGCCCCAGGCCCACGCTGTTCCGTTGACCAGCGCGGCGTACTTGGTGCTGGGACCTTGGGCTCCCATGGCGACCCCGGACAGTCCCGTGACGCCAAGGGGCACATTGCTGAACGAAGTTGTGCCGGTAACGCCGAGTTGGTGGTTGTAATTGTCACCCCATGCGCGGATGGTTCCATCTGCAAGCACGGCGAATGCGGTCCCTCGTGCCGCCGAGATCGATGCTGTTCCCGCTAGACCGGTGAGACCCGTGACTTGGGTGGGAACATTGCTGTTAGCGGTAGAGCCGTTGCCGAGTTGTCCGGTCGGGTTGACGCCCCAGGCACGGACCGTCCCGTCACGCAGCACGGCATACGCCACCGGGTTGTTGGTGTCCCCTTTGCCAGCAGTGATGGACAAGACCGTGGTGAGGCCGCTTACCTGGATGGCAGTGGTGCTGTTGGTGGTGGTCCCGGTGCCGAGCTGCCCGGACTGGTTGAGGCCCCATGCCCGTGCTGTCCCGTCGCCAAGTACGGCGTATACGCTGCCTTTGCCGGCTGCCATGGACATGACGTTGCTGATCCCCTGGACGCGGACCGGGGTGTAGCTCTCCGACGTCGTCCCGTTTCCGAGCTGGCCGCTCCCGTTCGCGCCCCAGGAACGCACGGTCCGGTCGGCCAGTAGCGCGTACGCGTTGTAGTTGCTGGCCACGATGGAGGTGACGCCGCTGAGGCCTTGGACCTGAACCGGTCTGTTGCTGCTGTTGGCGGAGGTTCCGCTGCCAAGCTGCCCGCTCGAATTGTCGCCCCATGCCCGGACGGTCCCGTCGGACAACAGTGCGTAGGCGCTGAAGTCGCTGGCGGTGACGGCGGCGACCCCCGTGAGGCCGGTGACCTGGGCCGGCGCGCTGCTTCCGATTCCTGTGGTGCCGTTGCCGAGTTGACCCACGAAGTTGGAACCCCAAGCACGGACGGTTCCGTCATTGAGCAGGGCATATGCGCTGTAATAAGTGGCCGTGATCGCGGTGACGCCAGTGAGGCCTTGGATCTGGATGGGGGTGCTGCTGAAGGTGATCCCGCTGCCGAGTTGTCCGGTGGAACTCTCGCCCCAAGCGCGTACGGTCCCGTCGCCGAGGAGTGCGTACGCTGTGCGACCGTTGATCGTGATCGATGTGACTCCGCTGAGGCCCTGGACTTGCACGGGAATGCTGCTGTCGTTGGTGGTTCCGTTGCCGAGCTGCCCGGACTGGTTGCTGCCCCAGGCGCGTACGGTCCCGTCGGCCAGCAGCGCGTAACTGGTGGAACCATCGCCGGCGATCGACTTGACTCCGGAGAGGCCGGTAACGGCGGCAGGGCTGGCGAGGTAAGGGGTGGTCCCGTTGCCCAGCTGGCTGGATTGGTTGTTACCCCAGGTGACAGCTGAACCGCTTGACGCTCCGGGAAGGTAGTAGCCCGCGACGTCGGCGATCAGCTGCGTGGCGCCGTCGGAACGGTTGAAGAGGGTGATCTTGCCGTCGGCCCCCACGGGGACGGTGACGGAGCTCGGAATAGTCTGGCCGCTCGCGAAGTTCACATTGGACGCATTCGGCCGGATGCTCCCCGAAGCGTAAGCGGTGATGAACCCGAACGATTGCGGGCCGGTGACGGTCAGGTTGAAAACCGCGGCCGCGACGTTGGCGGGAATCCCGCCCGCGCCGCCCACGCGGAAGGACACCGTCCCGTCCGGACCTGCCGGCGCGCTGCTCCGTGTATCCAGGAGTCGTGCGGGATTCACGGGAACGAAAGCGCCCGGAGCGCTCGGGGTCCCTGAGAGGAAATAGCCGGCGACGTCGGCGATCAGCTGGGTGCTGCCGGAGGAACGGTTGAAGAGGGTGACTTTGCCGTCGACGCCGACTGGAACCGTTACGGAGTTCGGAACCGTTTGGTCTGTGGCGAAGTTGATGTTTGAAGAGTTCGGCCGCGTGGTTCCGGAGGCGTAGGCCGTGATGAACCCGAACGACGTCGGATTCGCCACGGTGAGGTTGAAACTCACCGCCGAGACCGAAGCCGGAATCCCGCCCACGCCTCCCACTTGGAAAGACACCGTTCCGTCAGGGCCCGCAGGCGTGCTCCCGCGGGTGTCCAGCAGCCTGGCAGGGGCTATCGGGACGAAGGCGCCGGGTACGGTCGGCGTTCCGGGGAGGTAGTACCCGGACACGTCGGCAATCAGCTGGGTGCTGCCGGAGGAGCGGTTGAAAAGGGTGACTTTGCCGTCGACGCCGACCGGTACTGTCACGGAGTTCGGTACGGTCTGGCCGGCAGCGAAGTTCACGTTGGAGGAGTTCGGCCGTGCGGCACCGGAAGCGTAGGCCGTGATGAATCCGAACGATTGCGGGCCGGTGACGGTGAGATTGAAGACCACCGCCGCGGCCGCAGCGGGAATTCCGTTCATGCCGCCCACCTGGAAGGACACGGTCCCGTCGGGGCCCACAGGCGTGCTGGTACGGGTGTCCAGGAGCCTGGCGGGTGAGATCGGAATGAAGGCTCCGGCCGCCGTCGGCCTCGCCGAAGTTCCCACGACGGCGACCGGCGCGCTCGTGGAACCGCCCGTGCCGGCAGCCCAGGCGCCGGGCGCCGCAAGGCCGGACAAGATCAGCAGGACGCCCATTGCGCCAGCAACGCCAGTGGCACCACGCCTCAGCCACGCACGCAAAGACCCCATGAAATCTCCGAAGGACTGGGCTCCCGATGACGGGCAAGCCGGTATTGATCCTCGCGAAAATTACCACATGGGTAGATCCGGGCGTGGTTGCCACGGCGCGTTGTAGCGCGTGGGCTCGCGGCGCGGGCGAAGCTGCGCCCACCGCATCACCGCGTCAGCTTGGCGCCGTCCGGGTGTTCGTCGCCGATGTGCCCGGGAGCGTTGGCGGCCAGGACGCGCTCGACGAACGCGCTGTACTCCTCCATGTAGTGGCGCAGGATGGATGCCGTGCCTTCGTCCCTGACCGATCCGTCCTCGTTGTAGGCCGCCGGATTGAACTTGATGTAGGCCTCGGGAGCATTCAGCTGAGGTGCGTCGAGGAAGCTCAGGACGCTACGCATGGATGCCTGCATCACGGCCGTCCCGATGCTTCCGGGTGATGTGCCGATGATTCCTGTTGGCTTGCGCGCGAAGGAGTTGGTTCCCCACGGCCGCGATCCCCAGTCGATGGCGTTCTTCAAGGCGCCGGGGACGGAGCGGTTGTACTCGGGGGAAACGAACAGGATGCCGTCCGACGCCGCGATCGCGTCCTTGAGGGCCCGGCCGGCAGGCGGGTAGTCGGCGTCGTAGTCCGGGCTGTACAAGGGCAGGTCCTTGATGGGAATCTCGGTGAATTCGAGCTCTTCCGGCGCTACACTGATGAGCGCCTTGGACAGGACCCGGTTGATGGAGCGGCTTGAAAGGCTGCCGACGAAGTATCCGATCTTGTACGTTGCCATGACTGTGTTCCTTCCCGACGGCGCGGCCGGAACCGGCTCATCGACGGTGCGGTAACTGGAGTCTCCCAGCCCACAGCGAGCTTATTAGAGCAGCCCGAAGATGGGAATGGCCGGACGCCGCCGCCACACCTACTCCCGCCCGGGCCTTCCGCGTCCTAGACTCAAGCCAACAACGGCGCGGGACAATGCTGTTCAGAAGGACGTTGGGGTTTCGGAAAGGGAGCGCGGGTGAAACTTGGCATAGCGCGGGAACGGCTCGATGGTGAACGTCGTGTGGCTGCGACGCCGGAGACGGTCACGCAGTTGGCCGGACTGGGACTGGACGTCGTCGTCGAAAGCGGAGCCGGAGGCGCTGCGGGCCACAGCGACGAGGACTACCGCCAAGCAGGCGCGCTCATCGTCCCCGACTTGGACCTGGCCCGACTGGACGTCTACGCTCACGTCCGCCCACTCGAACCAACGACGGCGGCCGCGCTGCGACGGGGCGCCGTCACCGTTGGCCTGGCCTCGCCGTCGTCGGAACTTCCCACCGTCCGCGCGCTCGCCGAAGCGGGCGTGACATCCTTCGCGCTTGAGCTGGTGCCGCGCATTTCCCGGGCACAATCCATGGATGCGCTCACCTCCCAGGCCCTGGTGGCCGGGTACCGCTGCGTGCTCGAGGCGGCCATGCGGCTCCCGCGCTTCTTTCCGCTCTACATGACGGCCGCCGGAACCATTCCCCCGGCCCGTGTGCTGGTGCTGGGAGCGGGCGTGGCAGGCTTGCAGGCCATCGGCACCGCGAAAAGGCTGGGCGCACGCGTCTCCGCCAACGACATCCGGCCCGCCTCGGCGGACGAGGTCGCATCCATGGGCGGCACCTTCATCAAACTCGACGTGGAGACGGCCGAATCGTCCGGCGGCTACGCGCGCGAACTCAGCGCCGACCGCGGTGCCCTGCAGCGTGAGCTGCTCGCCCCGCACGTGGCCCAGGCGGATGTGCTCATCACGACGGCGGCGGTCCCCGGACGGCGGGCCCCTCTCCTCGTGAGCCGCGAAATGGTCCAGCACATGCGCCCGGGCTCGGTGGTCGTCGACCTCGCCGCAGAGTCCGGCGGCAACGTGGAGGGCTCGGTACCGGGGCTGGATCTTCAAATCCCGACGGCGGACGGCCAAGGCACGGTCACCCTGGTGGGGATGAAGGATGCCGCCTCCGCCATGCCCGCTGACGCGTCGCGCCTCTACGCGAAGAACGTCGCGAACCTGCTGGCTCTCATGACGTGTGATGGAGCCGTTGTCCCGGACTTCGGCGATGAGGTGGTGGCGGGTGCGTGCCTGACGCACGACGGCGAGGTGCGGCACGGTCCGACGGCCGAGGCGCTCGCTGCGCTCGCCGCCGAAACGGCGGAAACCGTCAGCTCAGCCAACGAGGGGGTCTCCTGATGGACGGCATCGCCCTGCTCACCATCACCGTCTTGGCGGTGTTCGTGGGCTTCGAAGTGGTCTCCAAGGTCTCAAGCACGTTGCACACGCCCTTGATGTCAGGGGCCAACGCCATCCACGGAATCATCCTGGTGGGCGCGATCATCGTCGCAGGGCAGGCCTCGGACCCATGGGTCCTCGCGGTGGCATTGCTCGCCGTCGTCCTCGCCACCGCCAACTTGGTAGGCGGATTCGTGGTGACCGACCGCATGCTGGAGATGTTCCGCGGCCGTAAACGCGTTGCGCCGCCCGGCGGGAAGCCGGAGTCCATGGACGCTGCGTCCAAGGAGCGCACGCGATGACCCTCATCGATCCGGTGTGGACTTCGCTCCTCTACCTCGCGGCCGCAGTCTGTTTCATCCTCGCGCTCAAGGGACTCAATTCGCCACGAACCGCCCGGCGAGGCAACCTGGTGGGCGCATTCGGTGCGGCGCTCGCCGTCGCCACGGTCTTCCTCTCGGTCAAGATGGACAACGTTCCCTGGATCCTGGGCGCCATGGTGATCGGTTCGGGCGTTGCCGCGCCGGTCGCGCGCCAGGTCAAGATGACCCAGATGCCGCAGCTCGTCGCGCTTTTCAATGGCGTGGGCGGTGGTGCCGCAGCGCTCGTTGCACTCTTGGAACTAGCGCACACGGAGGACCACTGGGTGCGCGTGGCGATCGTCTTCACGCTGCTGGTGGGCGCGGTGTCCTTCGCGGGTTCCGCCATCACGTTCTCCAAACTCCAGGAGCTCATGACCACCCGCCCCGTGGTGTTCCCCGGTCTGCCGACCCTCATGGGGGCGGTGCTGCTAGCGGCGGTGGGTGCCGCCGTCGCCGTCGTTTTTAGCGGTTCCATCGCGCTCGCATTCCTGCTTTTGGTGCTCGGTCTGGCGGCGGGCGTGTTGCTGGTGCTCCCTGTAGGCGGCGCGGACGTGCCGATCGTCATCTCGCTGCTGAATGCCTTCACCGGCCTGGCCGTGGCAGCCTCGGGCCTGGTGCTTGGCAATGTGCTTTTGGTGGTGGCCGGCACGTTGGTGGGTGCCTCTGGCACCATCCTTACCAGGGCCATGGCCGCGGCCATGGGCCGCAGTGTTGCCGGCATCCCTTTTGGCGCGTTCAAAGGAGGCTCGACGGCGGGGTCGACGGCGGTGAGCGACCGCCCCGTCCGCTCCTCCAGCCCCGAAGACGTGGCCGTGCTCCTTGGCTATGCGCAACGGGTCATTATTGTTCCCGGCTACGGGCTCGCGGTAGCACAAGGGCAGCACACGGCGGCCGAGCTGGCCCTTGCGTTGGAGGCGCGGGGCATCGACGTGGATTTCGCCATCCATCCGGTGGCCGGCCGCATGCCCGGGCACATGAACGTCCTGCTTGCCGAAGCCAATGTGCCCTATGAGTCCCTCAAGGAAATGGGCGAGATCAACTCGGAATTCCGGACAGCCGACGTCGCGCTGGTGGTCGGCGCGAACGACGTCGTCAATCCGGCCGCGAAAACCACCGCGGGTTCGCCGATCTACGGCATGCCCATCCTTGAAGTGGCCGACGCGCGACAAGTAGTTTTCCTGAAGCGCTCCATGCGGCCGGGATTCGCGGGAATCGAGAACGAACTCATGTACGAACCGCAGACCACACTGCTGTTTGGCGACGCGAAGGAATCCCTCACCAAAGTGTTGAGTGCGGTCAAGGCGCTCAAGCTTAGTTAATCAAACCTGGGGTGCCCGCCGGCCTTTCTGCTGCCCAATCGGGTGAGCACACTCAGGATCGCTAGGCGAAGCTGCCGCCCAGCCGGGTGAGCCCACTCAAGACGCGGAAGAATCCAAGGCCCTATCATCGGCCGAAGACCTAGGGTGGGAACGCTCCCGCCCTTGACGGTTGCCCGGGCTTCGAATGGACGGTGAGCGGAGTGGCTGGACTCTCGATTCAGGAGCAGGCGGTGACGCGGCGCATCGGCGTCCGTTGGGCCTCCGTTGGAGCGTGCGCGGCAATGGTCCTGGCACTCCTCAGTGGCTTTGCTTTGCCGGCTCATGCGGTTGCAAACACCGTCATCACGCTGACCTTCGATGACGGCAACGCCGACCAACTGACCGCCGCAGCCACGCTGAAGAACCTCGGACTCCACGGCACCTATTTCGTCCCCTCCGGATGGGTCGATCAGCCGAGCTATTTCACCTCGGCGAACCTGCAGCAGCTTTTCGCCGACGGAAATGAGATTGCCGGGCACACGGTCACCCACCCCGACCTGGTCACCTTGACCTCGGATGAAGTGACGCGCCAGGTGTGCAACGGCAGGGTGGCCCTGGCAAACATGGGCTTCAAGGTCACCAGCTTCGCCTACCCCTTCGCCTCCTTGGACCCCGCCGTGCAGACCATCGTGAAGAATTGCGGGTTCAACAGTGCACGCGGGCTCGGGGACCTTTACAGCAAGGACGATCCCGGGCTACCGGCTGCCGAAACCATTCCGCCCGCCAACCCCTATGACACCGCGGCACCGGAGGAAGTGGACAGCACATGGACGCTGTCCAACCTTGAAAACTCCGTGACCAGGGCACAGGCTGCCGGCGGTGGCTGGGTTCAATTGACGTTCCACCACATCGCCGTGGGGACCGATCCCACCCTTACCATCAGCCCCAGCCTGTTCAACCAATTCGCTTCCTGGCTAGCGCAACAACAGGCAGCGGGCAGCATCGCCGTGAAGACGGTTGACCAGGTAATCGGTGGCGCGGTCCAGCCCCTCGTCTCCGGCCCGCCGGTGCCGCCCCCGCCTCCCCAGGGGACCAACATGATCCAGAACCCGAGCCTCGAGACACTGACCAGCGGGATTCCGCTGTGCTGGGCTGCTGGTGGATACGGCACCAACACCCCCAGCTTTTCAGTGGTCTCGCCTGGCCACACGGGCAATAACGCAGAACGACTGACTATGAGCGGCTACGTCAGCGGTGACGCGAAACTCCTGCCAGCCCTGGATCTTGGCGGCTGCTCTCCCACGGGCACTCCGGGCCATATCTATCAGCTCAGCGCTTGGTATAAATCCAATGTCATCACCCAATTCGAGGTCTACTACCGCACCGGAACGGGGTACTGGACCTATTGGACGGCGAGCCCGTTGTTCAACGCGAGCAGTAATTGGACGCAAATCACGTGGACCACACCGGCGCTCCCGGCAGGTGCCTCGGGAATCAGCTACGGACTGAACATCCAATCCAACGGTTCGATCACCACGGACGACTATTCGATGATCGACATCACCCAGGCCGCGGCGACGGCGCCGGCTGCTCCCACGGGGGTGGCCGCGACGGCGGGCAACGCCTCGGCGTCCGTGTCCTGGACGGCGCCGGCCAACGGCGGCTCCCCCATCACTTCGTATGCGGTGACTCCTTCGTCCGGTGGCACGGCTTTGGCTCCGGTGACGGTGACCGGTAACCCGCCCTCGACGACGGCGACCGTCACCGGGCTGACCAACGGCACGGCGTACACTTTCACGGTCACCGCCACGAACGCCATCGGCACGTCCCCGGCCTCGGCCGCGTCGGCTCCCGTGACACCGACGGCCCCAACGGTTCCGGGGACGCCCACCGGCGTGAGCGCGACGGCGGGGAACGCGTCCGCGGTGGTGTCGTGGACGGCGCCGGGCAACGGCGGCTCCCCGATCACCTCCTATGCGGTGACGCCTTCCACCGGCGGCACGGCTTTGGCTCCGGTGACGGTGACCGGGAATCCGCCCGCGACGACGGCGACCGTCACCGGACTGAGCAACGGCACGGCGTACACCTTCACGGTCACGGCGACGAACGCCGTCGGCACCTCCGCGCCGTCGGCGGCCTCGGCTCCCGTGACCCCGACGGCCCCGGTTCCCGGGGTCACCAACGGCG
This sequence comes from Arthrobacter sp. 01T428, assembly GCF_056398685.1. NCBI lineage: Bacteria > Bacillati > Actinomycetota > Actinomycetes > Micrococcales > Micrococcaceae > Arthrobacter > Arthrobacter sp. 01T428. The sequence goes on from NZ_JBFTPW010000005.1 coordinate 208,911, forward strand.
GGTTCGAATCCGGGCTCACGTCCTGGACCACCGGCGGCGTCAGGGCACCCGTGGCCTCCACCACCGCGCACACCGGCACCGGCTCCGCGCTCCTGGGCCTGGCCTCCGGCACCGAACCGCTCGGCGACAGCACCCTGGCCCA